>JAUXWU010000057.1 GCA_030680085.1 Rhodocyclaceae bacterium
ATGCTCAGGCACCCCCACCCCGGCCCTCCCCCGCAAGCGGGAGAGGGAGCAGATTCTCACGCGAATTTCGGCTGCGGCGCCTGGGCCAGCAGCCGCGCGCGCTCGGAGTTCGGCCACAGCAGCAGCAGGCCGGGCCCAGATAGTCGTCGGCGCCGAGCTCCAAGCCGACGATGCGGTCGATGTCGTCGCCCTTGGCGGTCAGCATCACAATGGCTATGTCATTGCCGGACTGGCGTTGGCCGCCACCGCCACGCAGGCGTCGGCAGATCGCCAGGCCATCCTCGCCCGGCAGCATCAGGTCGAGCACGATCAGGTCATACAGCTCGCGTTCGAGCGCCCGATCCATGCCGACGGCATCGGACGCCGCCTTGACGGCGAAACCCTGGTCGGCGAGATAGCGTTCGAGCTGGCTGCGCAAGCGCAGGTCGTCATCGACGACGAGGATCTTGTGTTTGCGGGTTTCGGTGTTCATGGCGATCAGGATACCGCCGTTTTTACGTCAAGACATTGCGGGATGTTGCAACGGCTTGAGCCGTAAAGGATTGTTACAAACCCTGCCACCGTCTGTTCAGAGCGGCGACCTACAATGTGGGCATGAAAACTTTTGTGCGCATTTTCTTCCTGTTGAGTCTGTCCGTCCTCGCGCTTGTCGCGGGGGCGCAGCCCGCGCCGCCGCCCGGTCCGGGGCCGGGCTATGGGCAAGGCCCGCGCGGGCCGATGCGCGAACTGACCGAGGAACAGCGCGAGGAGCGCCGCCGTGAAAATCGCCAGCGCCGCGAAGCCTGGCAGCAACTGAGTCCGGAAGAGCGCCACCAGTTGCGCCAGGACATTCGCGATGCCGGGCATGATTTATATCCGCGCGGCCGACAGCGGCGTCAAGACTGAATTTCGTTTCGCCGCCGCGATGCTGCGATGCCGCGATGGTTGCGGCTAGAATTCCAGCCGTGAAAATCCTCGCTTTTGAAGCCGCCACACGCCGCCTGTCGGTCGCCCTCTGGTGTGACGGCGTGCTGCTCGAAAAGTCGGCCGATGTGCCGAATGGCGGCGCGGAACGGCTGTTGCCCTGGGCCAGCGAGCTTATCGGTGCGGCGAGCATTTCCCTGGCGCAGCTCGATGGCATTGCCTTTGGCGCCGGGCCGGGTGGTTTCACCGGGTTGCGTCTGGCCTGTGGCGTGGCGCAGGGTCTGGCCTTCGGTCTCGATTGTCCCGTGGTTCCTGTTGGTACCCTGGCGGCGCTGGCGCTGGCCAGCGGCGATGGCAAGGTGATCGCCTGTCTCGACGCGCGCATGAATGAAGTCTATGTCGCGGCGTATCGGGTTGCCGGAGATCAGGTCGAGGAAATCATGGAAGCAAAAGTCGGCGCTGGCGAGACGGCGTCGTTGCCGGAAGGCGATGGCTGGCGCGGCGTCGGCGACGGCTTTGTCGCCTGGGGTGACGTGCTGACGGCGCGGCTGGGCGTGCGACTGGTTGACATTGACGCCGCTGCCAGCCCCACGGCGGCAGCCGTGGCCCGTTTGGCGGCACCGCTGCTGGCCAGCGGCAAGGGCGTCGCCGCTGCCGCCGCCATGCCGTTCTACATCCGCGACAAGGTGGCTTTCACCACGGCCGAACGCAAGGCGCGGGGCGGGTTGCGATGAACGTGGCGGCGGATTTCATGCCGATGACCGCCGCCGACCTGGCGGCGGTCGTCGCCCTCGAACAACGTATTCAGCGTCATCCGTGGACCTTGGGCAATTTTGCCGATTCGCTTGCCGCCGACCACGCATGCTGGGTCGAGCGCCGGGCTGGCGTACTGGCGGCCTTTGCGGTGATCATGCCGACGGTGGATGAGGTGCAGTTGCTCAACATCGGCGTGGCGCCCGAACGGCAGCGCACGGGCTTGGGTCGTTCCATGCTCGAATTTCTTTGTGAGCGGGCGCGGCAGGCCGGCATGCTGCGCATGCTGCTGGAGGTGCGGCCGTCGAATACGGGCGCCATTGCCTTCTATCAACATTTCGATTTTGTCGAGATCGGCCGGCGGCGCGGTTACTATCCTGACTCCACGGGACGGGAAGACGCCATCGTGATGGCCAGAAAGCTATCCAATAATTTATGAACCGCGATCAAATACTCAAGGAAATGGGCCTCGGGCCGATCTGGAAATTGCGCCAGCCGCCGAAAAAGAAGAAGGACGCGGCGAGTGCCGTCGCTGCGCCAGTCGATGCGCGCACCGATACACGTACTGCGGCCATCGCCGCGATGGGCTGGGCCGAATTGCAGCGGGCCGTGGCCGATTGCCAGGCCTGCGCATTGTGCAAGACTCGCAAGCAGGCCGTGCTGGGCGTTGGTGATCCTGATGCCGACTGGTTGTTCATCGGCGAGGGGCCGGGCGCCGATGAGGACGAACGCGGCGAGCCCTTCGTCGGCAAGGCCGGCCAACTGCTCGATAACATGCTGGCGGCCATCGACCTCAAACGGGGAGAGCGGGTGTACATCGCCAATGCCGTCAAGTGCCGCCCGCCCGACAACCGCACGCCGGAACCCGGCGAGACGGCGGCCTGCTGGCCCTTCCTCGCACGCCAGATCGAGCTGATCCAGCCGAAGCTGATCGTCACGCTGGGCAAACCCGCCGCGCAGACGCTTCTGCAGCAGGAAGTGAAGATTGCCGACGCGCGCGGGCAGGTGCATGACTTCGCCGGCATGCCGCTGATCGTCACCTATCACCCGGCCTATCTGCTGCGCAGCCTGCTCGACAAGGCGAAGGCCTGGGAAGATTTGTGCTTCATGCGGAAGACCATGAAAGAGCTCCGGTAAAATCAGCCCATGAAACCTACGCAACTCATGCGCGCGGACCAGTCCGCGCTTCTGGTCATTGACCTTCAGGAACGTTTGTTGCCGCATGTTCACGACTGGCAACAGGTGCTGGCTCATGTCGACTGGCTGGTGCGGGTGGCCGAGCGGCTCGGCGTGCCGGTGGCGGCGACCGAACAGTATCCCAAAGGGATTGGTCACACCCATCCCCAGATCGCGGCGCGTCTGTCGGCGGGCGCGACCGGCGAGAAAATTCATTTTTCCTGCGTGGCGGGCAACTGCCTGCCGGGGCTGCCAGGCATGGAACGGCCGCAAGTCGTGGTGTGCGGCATCGAAGCCCATGTCTGCGTGTTGCAGACGGTCCTCGAACTGGCTGCCATGGGCAAGCAGGTGTTTGTCGTTGCAGAAGCCGTCGGCTCGCGCGATCCCGCCCACAAGGCGCTGGCGCTCGAACGCATGCGCTCGCACGGGGCTACCATCGTCTGCCGCGAGATGGTGGCCTTCGAATGGCTGGGTCAGGCGGGCACCGAACAGTTCCGCGACATCAGCAAGAACTTCCTGAAGTAAAAAATAATCGTGCGCATCCTCCTTTCCAACGACGATGGCTACTTCGCGCCGGGCCTCGCAGCGCTGGCGCAGGCGATGACCGGGCTGGGAGAATTGACCGTGGTGGCGCCCGAGCGCAATCGCAGCGGCGCTTCCAATTCGCTGACGCTGGATCGGCCGCTGCATCTCAAGCAGGCGGCGAGCGGTTTTTATTATGTCAATGGCACGCCGACCGATTGCGTGCATCTGGCGGTGACCGGCATGCTCGATCATGAGCCGGACATGGTGCTCTCGGGCGTCAATCTTGGCCCCAACATGGGCGACGACACGGTGTATTCGGGTACCGTGGCGGCGGCGATGGAAGGCTACCTGCTCGGCGTGCCGTCCATCGCGGTGTCGCTCGGCAGTTTTGAAGGCAAGCATTTCCCCACCGCCGCGCGCGTCGTGCGCGAGCTGGCCGAGCGTTTTCAGGCGTGCCCCTTTGGCGCGCCGGTGCTGCTCAATGTCAATGTGCCGGATGTCCCTTACGCAGCATTGAAAGGGGTGCGCATCACCCGCCTGGGGCGTCGCCACAAGGCCGAACCGGTGGTGAAGCAGATGTCGCCGCGCGGCGAGACGGTTTACTGGATCGGCGCGGCCGGCCTGGCGGCCGACGCGGGCGAGGGCACCGACTTTCATGCGGTCGACAATGGCTGGGTGTCGGTGACGCCCTTGCAGATCGATCTGACCCACACCGGCCAGATGAACCGCGTAGCGGAATGGATTGCGGGATGAGTGCGCTAGCCGGCATCGGCATGACCTCGCAGCGCACGCGCACGCGCATGATCGAGCGCCTGCGCGAGCAGGGCATCCAGAACGAACAGGTGTTGACGGCGATGGCCAGCGTGCCGCGCCACATCTTTGTCGATGAGGCGGCCGCCCATCGCGCCTATGAGGACACGGCTCTGCCGCTGATTCTCGGCCAGACGATTTCGCAGCCCTACATCGTTGCGCGCATGATCGAATTGCTGCTGGACGGGCGCGCCAGGCTTGGCAAGACGCTCGAAATCGGCGCCGGTTGTGGCTATCAGACGGCGGTGTTGGCGCAACTGACGCGCGAGGTGTTCGGCGTCGAACGGCTGGCGCCGCTGCTGACGCGGGCGCGCGAGAACCTTAAACAACTGAAGCTGCCGTTCATCCGCCTCAAGCACGCCGATGGCATGGGCGGGCTGCCCGAGGCCGCGCCCTTCGATTCGATCATCGTCGCCGCCGCCGGCGTCAGCGTGCCGCAGTCCTTGCGCGAGCAGCTCGCCCCGGGCGGACGGCTGGTGATCCCCGTGGGCGATCGCGACCAGGTGCTGTGCATGATCGAGAGAACGCCCGAGGGTTGGGTTGAAACGCGCTTTGACACGGTGCGTTTTGTGCCGTTGTTGCCGGGAGTCGGCTGATGGTGCAGCGGGCGGCCTTGCTAATACTTCTCATCGTGCTGGCGGGTTGCGGCGGCATGAAGCCCGCGCCCGTTGGTGATAGTCGTGCGCCCACGCCGGTCGAGGCGGCCCGGCCCGGTGCGTTCGTGCCTGCTCCGGCAGCCGCGCCTGTTCCCGTGGCTGCCGATGGCAGTTTTTATGTCGTCAAGAAAGGCGACACGCTGCACGCCATTGCGCTCGATCATGGCGTCGATTACCGCGAGCTGGCGGCCTGGAACAACCTCGAAAACATCAATCGCATCACCGTGGGCCAGCGCTTGCGGGTGAGCGCGCCGGGTACCGTACCGGCGGTGGCTGCCACGTCAGGGGTTGCCGAAGCACGGCCGATTGCCAGCGGCGGCGGCGTGGTCGCGCGTCCGCTGGATGGCACGTCGGCTGGCGCCGCCGTCCAAAACAACGCGGCGGGAACGGCTGGCGCCGTCCCGCCAGCGCCGACTTTTACGCCGGGAGGCGAACCCCTCAAGCGCTCGCCCAAGGGCGGCAAGCTGCCGTATTCGGTGGAAAATCTGGCCCGCCTGAAGGCGCAAGGCGTTGCGCCAGCGCCGCTGGTTGCCGCGCCCGCAGTGTCAGCGCCCGCAGCGCAGCCGGAAACGCCCGCCGTTCCCCCGCCCGTGGTAATTAGCCCGGCGGCGGCCTCGGCCGGCGACATCGACTGGGCCTGGCCCGCGGCGGGGAAACTGCTCGCCAGTTTCAGCGAAGGCGGCGCCGGTCAGGAAGCGAACAAGGGTATCGACATCGCCGGCAAGCTGGGCGATCCGGTGCTGGCGGCGGCCCCCGGCAAGGTGGTCTATGCGGGCAGCGGCTTGCGCGGCTATGGTAATCTGGTCATCGTGCGTCACAACGCGATGTTCCTGTCCGCCTACGCCCATAACAGCCGCATTCTGGTCAAGGAAGGGCAGACGGTGACGCGCGGTCAAAGAATCGCCGAACTGGGTAATTCCGATGCCGACCAGCCCAAGCTGCATTTTGAAGTCCGCCAGCAGGGCAAGCCGGTCGATCCGCTCAAATTTCTGCCACCGCGCTGATGATCGTCATTCCCGAAGATAACGAAGATACCGCTGATAGCCCGCTACTGATCGGGGAGCCGGAAAGCATCCATGATCCGGCCCACGACGTGACGGGCAAAGAAGGTTTTCTCGATGACGTCACCCAGCTATATCTCAGGGAAATCGGCGCCACGCCGCTACTGACGCCGACGCAGGAACTGGCGTTGACGCGCGCCGTCAAGTGCGGTGACTTTGCCGCGCGCCAGCACATGATCGAGGCCAATCTGCGTCTGGTGGTCAGCATCGCCAAGCATTACCAGCATCGCGGCATTTTGCTCGACGATCTGATCGAAGAAGGCAATCTCGGCCTGATCCACGCGCTGGAAAAATTCGACCCCGAGCGCGGCTTCCGCTTTTCGACCTACGCGACCTGGTGGATCCGCCAGAACGTCGAGCGCTCCATCATGAACCAGTCGCGCACCATTCGCCTGCCGGTGCATGTGGTCAAGGAACTCAACTCCGTGCTGCAGGCCTTGCGCCGGCTGGGGGTGGAAGCGGGCGACGCCGAGTCGGCGCTGGAAACGGTGGCGGGGCTGCTGCACAAGCCGGTGGCGGAAATTCGCCGCATTCTGGCGCTCAACGAGCGCACCACGTCCCTCGACGCACCGCTGGACATCGACCCCACGCTGAGTGTCGCCGACGCCATCGCCGACGAGGATGGCGTCGATCCGGAGAGCGCCGCCGAGCAGGTCGAGATCGAGCAGCACGTCGCCGCCTGGGTCGCCGACCTGTCCACGCGGCATCGCCGTGTTGTCGAGTCGCGTTATGGGTTGAACGGCCAGGACATCGCCACGCTCGAAACCCTGGCGCACGAGCTGGGCATCACCCGCGAGCGCGTGCGGCAATTGCAGATGGAGGCGCTCACCCGTCTGCGCCAGCGCCTGGCGCGTCAGTCGATGGACGTGCGCGCGCTGCTCTGATATTCGCGCAGCGTCACCAGGGCCTTGTCATACTCGAAGCCGGCGATCGGTCGGGCGAAAATCTCGCAGCGCCAGTCCATGGCTGATTGCAGGAAGGCTGCGCCCGCGCATCGGGCAATGGCTACCACATTTCCATGCGTGAGCGCTCAGCATAACCAACGCGTTGTTCTTGCAGGGTTTTGGCGAACTGAAACACGGTCATGGCGTAGAAGCTGCTGCGGTTGTAGCGCG
>JAUXWU010000059.1 GCA_030680085.1 Rhodocyclaceae bacterium
GAAGGTGACGCCCTTGGTCTGGGCGCTGCGATAGAAGTCCTCGCCCATGCCCGGCACGCGCAGGTCGTCGTACACCACCACGGTGTCGATGTCCGGGTTTTGGTCCTTGAAGTACATCGCCTGCTTGATGCTCGTGCCGCAGCAGTGGCCGGAGCAGTAGGGCAGGTGTGTGCCGCTGCCGTTGCCACCAGTGTCGCGCTGGCCGGCGCACTGCACGAACACCACGGATTTGATTTCCTTGCCGTCGGCGCGCTTGATCGGCCCGCCGTTGGCGGCTTTCGCCAGGGCTTCGAGACCGGCCTGATCAGTGACGTTCGGCTGGCCGCCGCCCAGTTCGGGCAGCTTTTCGATCGGATAGGTGCTGAAACCGGAAGCCTGAACGATGGCGCCGCAGAGTTCCTCGCTGATACTGCCCGATTCCTGGGCGATCTTGATGGCGAAGCGGCCGGGTGCGCCGGCAGTCTCGACGACCGTCGAGTTCAGATAGACCTTGATCTTCGGATTGGCGGAAACCTGCGCCGCCAGTTCCGCCGCGCCGGTCGGCTGGGCTTCGGCGTGGGGCGCATTGAAGGGCATGCGCTTCCACATCTGGTTGGCAAAGCCGCCCAGCGCGCCGGTTTTTTCGACCAGCACCACTTCGTAACCCGCATCGGCCGCTGCCTGCGCGGCCGTCATGCCGGACATGCCGCCGCCGACGACCAGGATCTTCTTGCTCGACGATTCTTTCTTGTTACCGCCGGGGAGGATCAATTTCTTGACTTCGGCGCAGCCCATGCGGACGTAGTCCTCGGCCATTTCCTGACGAACCTCGTCATGTTCGGCGCCTTCGGCGACGATCCAGGTCACGCCTTCGCGCAGGTTGGCGCGCGCGACGGCGACGGTCGGGAAGTTGAAGGCTTCGGTCTTGGCGCGGCGCGAGCAGGCGGCGATGCACAGGTGGGTCACGCCGTCGTTGGCGATGTCGTCCTGGATCATCTTCACGCCTTCGGCGTTGCAGAGGAAGGGATGCGTCTTGATGACCGCCATCTTGCCCTCGGTCTTGGCGACCTTCTCGAGGCCGGCGATTTTCAGGACATCGCCCAGGCCGCAGCCGGAGCAGATGTAAGCGGCAAATTTATTGGCCGGTGCGTTCATGCGGCCTCCGTGGATGCAGTTTTATGAATGATCTGGACAGAGCGCAGGGCGGCGGCCGTCGCGCTTTGTACGGCACGATTGACGTCGAGCGGACTGGCCGCGCTGCCGGCGCCGAACATGCCGCCCGATTTCGAGCCTTCGATGAAGTTCGAGGAGTCGAGCACGATGTCCTCGGGCAACTTCACGCCGACCACCTCGGGCTCCATGCCGACCGCCAGCACGACCAGGTCGTGCTCGGTGGCGTAGCGGTGATAACCCTCGGTATCGACGCCGTGCAGGATCGGGCTGTTGTTCGTCTCATTGAGCGCGATGCGCGCCACTTTCGACTTGACGAAGCTGACGTTCGGATCCTTCTGCACGTTCTGGTAGAAGTCTTCCAGGCGATCGATGACGCGGATATCGATGTAATACACCGTCGATTTGGCATCCTCGCCGGCCGCTTCGCGCACATACTGGGTCTGCTTCAGGGTAGCCATGCAGCAGATGCGCGAGCAGTGACGGAGGTGGTTCTCGTCGCGCGAGCCGGCGCACTGGATGAAGGCGATGTTCTTGGCTTCCTTGCCGTCGCTCGGGCGCAGCACCTTGCCGCCGGTCGGGCCCTGCGGGTCGCAGAGGCGCTCGAATTCGAGGCTGGTGATGACGTTGGCGTAACGATCGTAGCCGTAGGGCTGGATCTTGTTCGCATCATATGGACGCCAGCCGGTGGCCCAGATGACGCTGCCGACCTTGAGCTCGATGGTTTCTTCCTGCATGCCGAGATCGACCGCGCCGAATTTGCAGGCGGCCTTGGCGGCCTCGCCGTCGGCCGTGCCGACGATCGAGGGATCGATGACGTAGCGTTGCGGGTAAGCCATGGCGTGGGGCAGGTAGGCCGCCTTGATCTTGTTCAGGCCGTAGTTCGCCACGTTGGGGACTTCGGCGGTTACCGCCTTGCCGCAATCGCCGCAGGCCGTGCAGTTCTCGTTGATGTAGCGCGGGTGGGCCTTCAGGGTGACGTTGTAATCGCCGCGACTGCCGGTTACGGCAGCCACCTCGGTCATCGCCATCACGCGGACGTTCGGGTTGCCGCGCAGGCGCCGCAGGTTTATTTCCAGCCCGCAGGTGGGAAAGCACATCTTGGGGAAATAGCGGTAGAGCATGGAAGTACGGCCGCCCAGCGTGGGGGATTTTTCGACCAGTATTACCTGCTTGCCGCATTCGGCCGCTTCGAGGGCCGCCGTCATGCCGGCGATACCGCCGCCGACGACCAGAATGGTCTGGTTGGTTGCAATTGAAGCCGTCATCAAGCCTCCATGGAGTGGGTGCTGCCTGTAAATGGTGGGCGATTCTAGTCGCCATTTCGGGCCCGATCTTCTGCGCTAGATCAAATACCGGCCAGAATGTTCCTATAGACAAATAGAAGAGGCGAATAGTTTGCGGCCACTTATTACGCCGTCCAGCCAGCGCCGACTTTCAACCACTGGCGCGTTGCGCCGACTTGGGCCGGAACGCCTTGATGAACTCCTCGCGCGTCTCGATGTAGGGCCCGCCGATCAGGTCAATGCAATACGGCACCGCGGCAAAAACGCCGTCGAGCGTTTCCTTGATGGCTTTCGGTTGTCCCGGCAGGTTGAGGATCAACGACTTGCCTCGAATCACCCCGACCTGCCGCGAGAGAATCGCGGTCGGTACGTATTTAAGGCTGACTTGCCGCATCTGCTCGCCGAAACCGGGCATGAGCTTGTGCGCAACGGCGAGCGTCGCCTCCGGGGTGACATCACGCGGCGCGGGGCCGGTGCCGCCGGTGGTGAGCACCAGATGACAGCCGACGACATCACACAACTCGATCAGCGTCTGCTCGATGACCGACTGCTCGTCGGCAATCAGCCGCGATTCCAGCGTCCACGGCGAGGCGAGCGCCGCGGAGAACCATTCCTGCAAGGCCGGGATGCCCTTGTCTTCATAGACGCCGGTCGAGGCGCGATCCGAGATGGAGACCAGCCCCACGCGCAACTCGTCACTCACGGCAACTCCTTCAGCACGCGGAACAATTCACGAAACGCCCGCGGCGGCTTGCCGAGTTCCTGCTCCTTCTTCGCATTGCGGCGCAGTTGGCGCAGCAGTTGCAGATCGGCGCCCGGCTGCGCGGCGGCAATCTCGCCGATCACCGTCTCGTCTTCCAGAAAGCGGGTGCGCAGACGTTCCAGCGCCTGTTGGCGGGCATTCGCCGTTGCCGACAAGCCTTTGAACTCATCAAGCGCGGCGCGAATCGGCTCGGGGTCGATGGCGCGCATCAGCTTGCCGATGTATTGCAGTTGGCGGCGGTGGGCTTCGTGCTGGGTAATCCGCTGGGCTTCCTTCACCGCCACGCCCAAATTTTCGGGCAGATCGATTTTCTTCAGTTGATCCTTTGAGAGCGTGACCAGCTCGACGCCAAGCGTCTGCAAATCGTCCATGGCGCGCTTCCTGGCGCTCTTGCTGGGTTTTTCGATGGTTTCCACGGGTAAGATTATAGCTTTGGGCCAACTCACATCCTATGTCCGCGTTCTCATTTACCCCTGACCAGTTGCGCCAGCTTGCCGCCGATGTGCTGCACCACGCCAAACAGTGCGGCGCCAGCGCCTGCGAAACCGATGTTTCCGAGGGTTTTGGCCAGTCGGTGACCGTAAGAAAGGGCGCCGTCGAGACCATTGAATTCAACCGCGACAAGGGGCTGGGCGTCACCGTCTATCTCGGCCAGCAAAGTGGCCACGCCTCGACCTCCGACTTTTCTCCCGCGTCAATCAGGGCCACGGTGGATGCCGCGCTGTCGATTGCTCGCTTTACCGCCCCCGACCCCTGCGCCGGTCTACCCGCGCCGGAATTGCTGGCAAAGAACGTGGCGGACATCGACCTTGACCTCTACCACCCCTGGCCACTGTCCATCGAGGAGGCCATCCTGCTGGCCCGCCGTAGCGAGCAGGCCGCCTTTGCCGTCAGCCCGCTGATCAAGAATTCCGAGGGCGCCTCGGTGTCGGCCCATGCCGCACACTTCATTTCCGCCAACAGTCTCGACTTCATGGGCGGTTATCCGTCCACGCGGCATTCCATTTCCTGCGTGCCCATCGCCCAGGGTGGCAAAGGGGGCCGGGACATGCAGCGCGACGACTGGTATTCGGGCTGGCGCGATCCCACCGACCTGGCGACACCGGAACAGATCGGCGACTACGCCGCCCGCCGCACCCTGGCGCGGCTCGGCGCAAAAAAGATCAAGACCCGCCAGTGCAAGGTCATGCTCGAAGCGCCGCTCGCCACGATGCTGATCGGCAGCTTTGTCCATGCGGTTTCCGGCGGCAGCCTCTACCGCAAGGCGAGCTTTCTCCTAGACGCGCTGGGCCGGCGCATTTTCCCCGACTGGTTCTCGATCGAGGAACGGCCGCACCTGAAAAAGGGTCTGGCCTCCAGCCCCTTCGACGATGATGGCGTCGCGACACAGGACCGCAGCGTCGTCGCCAATGGCGTGTTACAGGGCTATTTTCTTTCGACCTACACGGGGCGCAAACTCGGCATGCCAACGACGGGCAACGCTGGCGGCAGCCACAATCTCAGCGTCCTGCCCAGCCCGGATGCGCCGGCGGATTTCGCCGGCTTGTTGCGGCAGATGGGCACGGGCCTGCTGGTCACCGAACTGTTGGGTCACGGCATCAACTATGTGACCGGCGACTACTCGCGCGGGGCCGTCGGTTATTGGGTGGAAGGCGGAGAGATTGCCTATCCGGTGCATGAGGTCACCATTGCCGGCAACCTCGCCGACATGTTCGCCGGTATCGAAGCGGTGGGGCGCGATGTCGTCACGCGCGGCTCGCGCACGGTCGGTTCAATTGTGGTTAACCGCATGACCGTGGCGGGAAACTAGAACATCTTTCCATTTCTTTCGGTGTAGTATTTCGCCGCCGCCCTGCTCTCTGCCGGGCGTTCCCAAAAAAACACCAAGGAGATGACGAATGGAAAGACGTAAATTTCTGCAGAACGCTGGTATCGCAGGCATTCTGGCCGCCGGCGCCGCCCCGGCAATCGTCCATGCCCAGCAGGCCATCCGCTGGCGCCTGGCTTCGAGCTTCCCGAAGGCACTGGACACCATCTACGGCGCGGCCGAAACCTTCTCCAGGAAGGTCAAGGAAATGTCGGGCGGCAAGTTCGAGATTTCCGTACATGCCGGCGGCGAACTGATGCCCGCCTTCGGCGTCGTCGATGGCGTGCAGCAGGGCACCGTCGAATGCGCTCACACGGCGCCCTACTACTTCTTCGGCAAAGACCCGACCTTCGCCATCGACTGCGCCATCCCCTTCGGCCTCAACTCGCGCCAGATGACGGCGTGGATGTACCATGGCAACGGCATGAAGCTGTTCCGCGAGTTCTACAGCCAGTACAACATCGTCAACTTCCCGATGGGCAACACCGGCGCGCAGATGGGCGGCTGGTATCGCAAGGAAATCCAGTCGCTGGCCGACATGAAGGGCCTGAAAATGCGCATCGGCGGCTTCGGTGGCGTCATCCTGGCCGGCATTGGCGGCGTGCCGCAGAACATCCCGGGCGGCGAGATTTATCAGGCGCTGGAAAAAGGCACCATCGACGCCACCGAGTGGGTCGGCCCCTACGACGATCAGAAGCTGGGCTTCTACAAGGTCGCCAAGCACTACGCCTACCCGGCCTGGTGGGAAGGCGGCCCGCAACTGACCCTCTACGTCAACAACAAGGCCTATGACGCCCTGACGCCGGATTACAAGGCCATGATCGAAGCGGCGGCATCCCATGCCCACGTCGACATGCAGGCCAAGTACGACGCGCGGAACCCGCAAGCGTTGAAGGAACTGGTCGCCAGCGGCACCAAGCTGTTCCGGCTGCCCAAGGACATCATGGACGCCGCCTTCAAGTTCTCCGAGGCGCACTACGCCGAACTGTCCGACAAGAACCCGAACTGGAAGAAGATCTACGCCGATTACAAGGCCTTCCGCAAGGAGCAGAACCTGTGGTTCCGCTTCGCCGAGTCCGGTTACGACAGCTACATGCAGGCGCAGAAACTCTAAGCAACTCCGTTTGCACCCACAAAAAACCGCGATCTTGGTCGCGGTTTTTTGTTGCCAGAAAGTCGGCGCTGGCGGGACGGCGTCAGCCGGGCCGCCGCCAACACGGGGACGGCGTCAGTCCGCCTACTTGCCTTTTTTCTCCTTGACGACTTCCTGCATCAGTGCCGCGGCGGGATCGTCTGCCTTGGCATCCGCTGGCGGGGCCAGGGAATCAAGCGCCTCGGTTTTCGCATCACCCACCGCCGGCCCTTTTGGATCTTCGCCCCAACCCGACGGAAGACCGGGGGAGCCATAGGAGGGATCAACGCCGCCAGCCCATTCGAACTGGAGCCCGACCTCTTCGGCGCTGAGCTGCTTGGTCTTGTCGAGGCTGCCGGTCACGATTCCCGGAAAGGCGATGAGGATGCCGACCATGATGACCTGGATGATCACGAAGGGCACGGCACCCCAGTAGATCTGGCCGGTCGTGATCCGCGCGGTCTTTTTCTTGGTCACCTTGTCGATGTAGTCCTGATGCGGCGCCACGCTGCGCAGGTAGAACAGGGCGAAGCCGAACGGCGGGTGCATAAAGGAGGTCTGCATGTTGACCGCCATCAGGATGCCGAACCAGACCAGATCGATGCCCAGCTTTTCCGCCACCGGCGCCAGAAGTGGCAGCACGATGAAGGCCAGCTCGAAGAAATCGAGGAAAAAGGCCAGCACGAAGATCAGGATGTTGACCACGACGAGAAAGCCAATCTGGCCGCCGGGTAGCCCGATCAGCAGATGCTCGACCCAGCGTGGCCCATCCACCGCCTGGAAAGTCAGGCTGAACACGGTAGCGCCGAGCAGGATGAACAGCACGAAGGCGGAGAGTTTCGTGGTCGCGTCCATTGCCTGGGTCAGCAGCTTCAGACTGAGGCGGCGGCGCGCGACGGCCATGATCAGCGCCCCCAGCGCGCCCATGGCGCCCCCCTCGGTCGGCGTGGCGATGCCGAGGAAGATGGTGCCGAGCACGAGGAAGATCAGCGCCAGCGGCGGGATCAGCACAAAGGTGACGCGCTCGGCCATGCGCGAGAGCAGACCGAGCTTGGTCGCGCGGTTGAGCATCGCCAGCGTGAAGGCAATGCCGATCCCCACGCACATTGCCAGCACAATCGTTTCGTCGGTGGGCGCCTCGGCCGCCCGGCTCTTGGCAAATGCCACCGCGCCGCCCACCGAAATGAGGAACAGCACCCCCACCGAGCGCATGCCGGCACTGCCGTTGGGCTCGCGGAAGGTGCGCGCCTCCGGCGGCAGGGCCGGTGCCATCTGCGGTCTGATAAAGGTGAGCAGCAGTACATAGCCGGCGTAGAAGGCGGTAAGCAGGAAACCCGGGATGAAGGCGCCCGCATACAGGTCACCAACGCTGCGGCCGATCTGGTCGGCGATCACGATCAGCACCAGCGAGGGCGGGATGATCTGCGCCAGCGTGCCCGAAGCGGCGATGACGCCCGAGGCCAGCCGGCGGTCGTAGCCGTAACGCAGCATCAGCGGCAGGGAAATCAGGCCCATCGAGATCACCGAGGCGGCGACGACGCCGGTGGTCGCGGCGAGCATGGCACCGACGAAAATCACCGCATAGGCGAGACCGCCGCGGATCGGGCCGAACAGTTGGCCGATGGTGTCGAGCAGATCCTCGGCCATGCCCGAGCGTTCGAGAATCAGCCCCATGAAGGTGAAGAAGGGAATCGCCAGCAACGTGTCGTTCTTCATGATGCCGAAGATCCGCAGCGGCAGGGCCTGCATCAGCGAGGCGGGCAGCATGCCGAGTTCGATGCCGATGAAGGCGAAGAAGAGGCCGCAGGCGGCAAGCGAGAACGCCACCGAGTAGCCCATCAGCAGGAAGATGAACAGCCCCATGAACATGATCGGGGCCATGTTGGCGTGCAGAAACTCGATCATTTACGGGCTCCTTGCTTGGCTTGGTCGGCGACCATGTCGACGGCATCTTCGACGCGGTGGATGACTTCCGGCGCGACCTCGTGCTTTCTGATCTCGTCGGCCAGTTCTTCCTCCGCCGTCTTGTTCTGCGGCGGCTGGGTGGGGTCCGCGCACAAACCTTTGAGGAACCCGACGCGCTTGATCAGCTCGGAAATCCCTTGCAGGCCCAGCAGCGTAAAGCCGATCGGCAGCAGGGCGTAAACCGGCCAGCGGATCAGGCCGCCGGCGTTTTCCGACATTTCACCGCTGCGGTAGGCCTGGATCACCAGCGGCAAAGCCAGATCGATGACCAGGATCACAAACGGCATCAAGAAGACCACAATGCCGAAGATCTCGACCTTGATCTGCGTGCGCTTGGAGAAGCGGCCGAGAATGACGTCGATCTTGACATGTCCCTGGCGCAGCATGGTGTAGCCCGAAGCCAGCAGGAACATCGCGGCGAACAGATACCACTGGATTTCCAGGAAGGCATTGGAACTGACGTTGAAGGCCTTGCGCACAATGGCGTTGGTGGAGCTGATGAGCACGGCGACGAGCACCAGCCAGAGCGTGGCGCGACCGACCTGCTCAGTCAGACGGTCGATCAGCCGCGAGAATTGCAGCAGGAAATTCATCTAGTTTTCTCCTCAGAACCTGGATTGCGGTGCGCCATAATGGCCGCCCGACCCTGCGGTGCTTGTTATATGTTGTCGCGAGAACAGGGGCGCGATGTTAACCTTTCAGCCTCGGATTGGCCATACCATTGTGGAAAACCGCAAGCCCACCCACCCTGCCCGTCCCACGCGTCTCTGTGTCGTGCGCCACGGCGAAACCGACTGGAATGCCGGCAAACGCATCCAGGGCCACATTGACGTGCCGCTGTCGGCCGTCGGCCATGCCCAGGCGCGCGCGGTCGGCAATGCGCTGGCGAACGAGGGCTTCGCCGCCATCTACAGCAGCGACCTGACGCGGGCGCGCCAGACCGCCGAGGCGACGGCCCAGCTGGCGAATATTCCGCTGCAAGTCCTGCCCGGACTGCGCGAACGCCATTACGGCAGCTTCGAAGGGCTGACCTACACGGAAATAGTGGCGCGCTATCCGGAAGACTACGGGCGCCACAAGGCTCGCGAGCCACGGTTCGCGCCGCCGGGAGGAGAAAGCCTCGCCGCTCTTGCGGCGCGCCTCGGCCTGACCTTCGACACGATCGCGCACCGCCATGCGGGCGAAGCGGTGGCAATCTTCACCCATGGCGGCGTGCTCGACATCCTCTATCGTCGGGCCACGGGGCAGCCTTTGCATACGCCGCGCGACTTCACCATCCCCAACACCGGCATCAACTGGATCGAGGTTGTCGATGGTGCCTGGACTGTGTTGAGCTGGGCCGAGCGCGATCATCTGACGGGGGTGCTCGACGAACTGTAGCGGCCTGATAGAATTCGCATTTTTCTACCCCCGACGGGACGACATCATGTTCTCCAAGCAAGACACCCTCGCCAGAATCGACCCCGAACTGTTCACCGCCATACAGAACGAGAATCGTCGCCAGGAAGATCACATCGAGCTGATCGCCTCCGAAAACTATGTCTCGTGGGCGGTGCTTGAAGCGCAGGGTTCGCAGCTCACCAACAAATACGCCGAAGGCTATCCCGGCAAGCGTTACTACGGCGGCTGCGAACATGTCGACGTGGCCGAACAGTTGGCCATCGACCGCGCCAAGAAACTGTTTGGCGCCGAGGCGGCCAACGTCCAGCCGCACTCCGGTTCGCAGGCCAACCAGGCGGTGTTCATGGCCTTCCTCAATCCCGGCGACACCATTCTCGGCATGAACCTCGCCGCCGGCGGCCACCTGACGCATGGCATGAAGCTCAACATGTCGGGCAAATGGTTCAATGTCGTGTCCTACGGCCTCGACGCCAACGAAGCCATCGACTACGCGGAAGTCGAACGCCTCGCGCAGGGCCACAAGCCCAAGCTGATCATCGCCGGCGCCTCGGCCTATGCGCTGCGCATTGATTTCGAGCGTTTCGCCAAGATCGCCAAATCCGTCGGGGCCATTTTCATGGTCGACATGGCGCACTATGCCGGCCTCGTCGCGGCGGGCTTTTACCCGAACCCGGTGCCGCATGCCGATGTCGTCACCTCGACCACGCACAAGACCCTGCGCGGCCCGCGCGGCGGCCTGATCCTGATGAAGGCGGAACACGAGAAGGCCATCAACTCGGCCATCTTTCCCGGCCTGCAGGGCGGCCCGCTGATGCACGTCATCGCCGCCAAGGCGGTGGCCTTCAAGGAGGCGATGACCAAGGAATTCAAGCAATACCAGGAACAGGTGATCGAAAACGCCCAGGTGATGTGCAAGGTGCTCAAGCTGCGTGGCCTGCGCATTGTGTCGGGCCGCACCGAATCGCATGTTTTCCTCGTCGATCTGCAGGCCAAGAAAATCACCGGCAAGGACGCCGAAGCCGCGCTGGGTCGCGCGCACCTCACGGTGAACAAGAACACCATCCCCAATGATCCGCAAAAGCCCTTCGTCACCAGCGGCATCCGCATCGGCACGCCGGCCATGACCACGCGCGGCTTCACGGAAATCGAGGCCGAGACGGTCGCTGACCTGATCGCCGACGTGCTCGACGCGCCGACCGACGAGGCGGTGCTCGCCCGGGTGCGCGGCGAGGTGGCGGCGCTGTGCAAGAAATTCCCGGTCTATGGCAACTGATTGATGCGCTGTCCTTACTGTACCGAGGACAACACCCAGGTCGTCGATACCCGCGAAAACGAGGAAGGCGACACGGTGCGGCGGCGGCGGCGCTGCCTGTCCTGCGACAAGCGCTTCACGACCTACGAACGCGTCGAACTGCAACTGCCGCTGGTGGTGAAAAAGAACGGCAGCCGCGTCGATTTTGATCGTGACAAACTAAAATCAAGCATGTCGCTGGCGCTCCGCAAGCGCCCGGTCACCACCGAGAGCGTCGCCAGCGCGATCGACCGCATCGAGGACAAGCTGGTGCAACTGGCCGAACGTGAAGTGAGCTCGGACCGCATCGGCGAACTGGTGATGCGCGAATTGAAAAAGCTCGACAAGGTCGCCTACATCCGCTTTGCCTCGGTCTATCGCAACTTCGCCGACGTTGATGAATTTTCCGACGCCGTCCGCGCAATGAAGCGGCCGCGCACCCCCAGACCGAAGTCGGCGTGACCAATTTTTTACCCGAAGACTACGGCTTCATGAGCCGCGCCCTGCAACTGGCGGCGCGCGGGCTCTACACCACCACGCCCAACCCGCGCGTCGGCTGCGTGTTGGTGAAGGATGGCGTGGTGATCGGCGAGGGCTGGCACGCAAGCGCCGGGCAGCCACATGCCGAAATCAACGCGCTCGCAAAAGTCGGCGCTGGCGGGACGGCGAAGAATGCAACCGCCTACGTCACGCTCGAACCGTGCAGCCACCACGGCCGCACCCCGCCCTGCGCCGATGCGCTGATCACGGCGGGCGTCGCACGTGTCGTGGCCGCGCTCTCCGACCCGAACCCGCTGGTTGCCGGGCAAGGTCTGGCGCGACTGGCGGCCGCCGGCATTGCCGTCGCCAGCGGTCTGCTGGAAGCCGAAGCGCAAGAGCTCAACATCGGCTTTGTGTCGCGCATGACGCGCGGCCGGCCCTGGCTGCGGCTCAAGGTGGCCATCAGTCTGGACGGCAGGACTGCCTTGAATAACGGCGTATCTCAATGGATTACCGGCCCGGATGCACGGGCGGACGCCCATGCCTGGCGTGCCCGCTCCTGCGCGGTGCTGACGGGCTTCGGCACGGTGCGTGACGACGACCCCCGGCTCACGGTGCGCGAAGTTGACTCGCCACGCCAGCCGCGTCCGGTCGTCGTCGACAGCCGGCTGGAAACGCCGCTGACCGCCAAGCTGCTGGCCGGTCGCCCGCTGATTTTTGCCGCCGTGCACGATGCAGAAAAGATCAATGCGCTCACCACGCGCGGCGCCGAAGTCGTCGTGCTGCCCAACCCCGCTGGGAAGGTCGACCTGACGGCGATGCTGCTGGAACTTGGCCGCCGCGGCTTCAATGAAATACTGGTCGAAGCTGGCGCCAGGCTCAATGCTTCGCTACTCAGAGAAGGTCTGGTCGACGAACTGCTGATCTATCAGGCGCCGGTGCTGCTGGGCGACAAGGCGCGCGGCATGGCCGACCTGCCTGAACTCGTTGAATTGAGTGGCGCGCGACGCTTGACCATCACCGACCGCCGCATGGTCGGCGCCGACCAGCGCATTCTGGCGCGATTGACGTAAATGATCTGCTTTGACATTACCCCTCCTGCGAGGGAGGGGCCGGGGGTGGGCTGGATCTACACACCGCGCATGCCGGGTCGCGCGGCACGGTGATGCTGCGCCACTCCATCGCCAGGCCGTCGAGCAGCAACAGGCGGCCGGCCAGCGATTCACCGCAGCCGATCACGAGCTTGAGTGCTTCCGCGGCCTGCGTGGCGCCGATGATGCCGACCAGCGGCGCGAACACGCCCATCGTCGCGCAACGCACTTCCTCGACATCTTCGGCTTCGGGGAACAGGCAGTGATAGCAGGGTGCGTCAGTTTTACGCGCATCGAATACCGCCACCTGGCCGTCGAAGCGAATGGCCGCGCCAGAAACCAGCGGCTTGCCGTGCGCCACGCAGGCGCGATTGACGGCGTGACGGGTGGCGAAGTTGTCGGAGCAGTCGAGCACCACGTCGGCGGCGGCCACTTCCTCGGCCAGCCGCTCACCGGCGAGCCGCTCCTGCAGGGGCACAACGCAACACTCAGGATTGATGCCGGCGAGCGTAGCCGCGCCGGAGGCTGCTTTGGGCTGACCGATGGCGGCAGTACGGTGGAGAATCTGCCGCTGCAGATTAGTGAGGTCGACCGTATCGCCGTCGGCGAGCACCAGCGTGCCGATACCGGCGGAAGCGAGATAGAGGGCGGCGGGCGAACCCAAGCCGCCCGCGCCGAGGACCAGCGCCCGCGCGCCGAGGAGTCTTTCCTGACCCTCGATGCCGATCTGCGGCAGCAGGATATGGCGGCTGTAGCGCAGCAGTTCCTGGTCGTTCACTTGTATTCCCGCAGCTCGGGCGGCGTATCGTCGTGATCGCCGTGCGGATGATGTTCCCAGGCCTGGGAATAGACCTCGTGTGATTTCTTGATCAGCCGCTCGGGCTGGCCCATGTTGCGCCGCTGAGTTTCCTCGGTGAAATAAACCAGGGCGCGGATGAGCTTGCAGTAGAGCGTGTTTTCCAGATGAAAGCCCCGCTCGATCAGCAGTGTTTCCATGCCTTCCATGCTGTGGTCGGCAATCTCGTACCAGACCGCAATGCCGTTGGGTTGAACGCCGGGAGCGATTTCCAGATTGGGCAGTGCAGACAGCAGGGCCGTCGCATCGGCAATCTGGCAACTCTTGAGCTTGCAGAAGCGAATCTCGCGATGCTTCCGCGTACCCGCCTGCGGCGCCAGGGCATGCGGCCGGTGGAGGCCGCGCTCCTGATCGCGTAGCAGGCGGGCGCGCTCGGGGTTCATTTTTTGATCGCGTTCAGACCCTTGAGCAGATTGACGGCCTGGGTCAGTTGAAAATCATCCTTGGATGCCGGCTCGAATGCGGCGGCGTGACTATCATCCTTGCCCTTTTCCTGCGGCTTCACGGTCTTGTCGGCCTTGTCGCTCTTTTTCGGCGGCGCGATCTTCTCGCCTTCCTTGTCGTTGATCAGGTGACGTTCGAGATCGGCCTCGCGCACGCGCTCGCGTGAGCCACCGTTGGCGGTTTCTTCGACGATGATGTCGGGGGTGATGCCCTTGGCCTGGATGGCATGGCCGTTCGGCGTGTAGTAACGCGCGGTGGTGAGCTTGATCGCGGTCTTCGCCGAGAGCGGCAACACCGTCTGCACGGAGCCCTTGCCGAAGGTTTGCGTGCCCATCACCACTGCGCGCTTGTGATCCTGCAGCGCGCCGGCGACAATTTCCGACGCTGAAGCCGAGCCGCCATTGACCAGCACAATCAGCGGCACCGTGCGCGCTCCCTCGGGCAGCTTCTTGATGAAATCCTCGCGGCTGTCGCCGCGCAGGTAATCCTCGCTGACGGCGAGATACTTGCGTTTGGCATCGGCGACGCGGCCATCGGTGGTCACCACCACGCTGTTTACCGGCAAGAAGGCGGCGGACACACCGATCGCGCCATGCAACAGGCCACCCGGGTCGTTACGCAGGTCGAGCACCAGGCCTTTCAGGCCGCCATTCTTCTCCTTCGTCCCGGCATCCGCCTTGAAAAGCTTGTCGAGGTGCTTGACCACGTCGGCGGCGGACTCTTCCTGAAACTGGGTGACGCGCAGGTAACCGTAACCGGGCTCGATCATTTTCGACTTGACGCTTTGCACCTTGATGATGTCACGCATCAGGGTGATTTCGAGCGGCTTGGTTTCACCCTTGCGCAAAATCGTCAGCTTGATCGAGGTCTTCGGCTTGCCGCGCATCTTCTTGACAGCGTCATTGAGCGTCATGCCCTTCACCGGCGTGTCGTCGAGCTTGAAGATCAGGTCGCCCGCCTTGATGCCGGCGCGGAAGGCCGGCGTGTCATCGATCGGCGACACCACCTTGACGAGGCCGTCTTCCATGCCGACCTCGATGCCCAGACCGCCGAATTCGCCCTGGGTGGAGACCTGCAAATCCTTGAAGGCTTCGGCATCGAGATAAGCCGAATGCGGGTCGAGGTTGGACAGCATGCCGCTGATGGCATGGGTGATGAGCAGTTTGTCCTCGACCGGCTCGACATAGCCCTGCTTGATGGCGTTGAAGACATCGGCAAAGTTGCGCAAGTCCTCGACTGGCAACGCAGCCGCACCACTTTTCTGGGCGATGGCGGAAAAGTTGAGGCTCAGCACCACGCCGGCGATCAGACCGACGAAAACCAGACCAATTTGTTGGAACTTGCTGCGCATGGGAAACCTCGGCGGAATAGAGCAGTGAATATCTGTGAAGGCGAATGGATTACTGTGGGCTCAACCATTTCAAGGGATCGAACGCCCGTCCCTGATGTCTGAGCTTAAAGTATAAACCTGATTCCGGCTGCCCCCCGCTGGCACCCACGGTAGCCACCGTCCTGCCAGCGCCGACTTTCTGTCCGACATCGGCCAGCACCGCCTGATTGTTGCCGTAGATCGACAAAAAGTCGTCATTGTGATCGATGATCAACAGGTTGCCATAGCCGCGCAGCCAGTCGGCGAAGACCACCACACCCGCCGCGACCGCGCGCACTTCGCTGCCCTCGGCGGCGCGGATGAACTGCCCCTTCCATGTCGTCTGGCCTTCGTCGCGCCGCGCGCCAAAGCGCCCGGTAATAGCGCCCGCAGCCGGGCGGGGCAGCTTGCCGCGCAACTGGGCGAATGCACCCCTGGCGTTGGACGGCTCCACCGACGCGACTGAAGAAGCGGCAGGTTCACTCTTCCTGCCCGACTGCGGCAAAGCGGGCGGCTTGGGCATGGGTTTAGCGACCCGCTTTGCCAGCGCGGCGATCAGGTTGCCGAGACGTTGCTCGTCTTGCTTGAGCGTGTCGATCTCGCGGCGCTGCGCCTTGATCTGGCTCGATAATTTGGCCAGCAGGGTTTGCCGCTCCTGCTGGCGCTGGCGCAGGGTGGCCCGCTCACCCTCCTCGCGCCGGGCCAACTCGGCAAGCTTCTCGCCGCGCTCGGCGATTCCCTCGGCCAGTCGGCGCATCTCGGCCGCGTCGCGACGCAGGCTGGCGATCAGATCGGCCTGGGCGCGTGACAGCAGCGTCAGAAAATGGCGCTCGCGCGCCGTGACATTCGGATCGTTGCCGGAGAGCAGCTCCGCCAGCGCATCGGCTTCGCGGGAACGAAACTGGTGGCGCAGGAGCCGCGCCAGTTGCGCCTGCCGCTGGGCGGTCTGACGTTCCATCTGTTTCAGTTCGCGTTCGCGCTCGGCCAGTTCGATCCGGGCGGCCGAGCGCTCTTCCGTCAGGGCATGGAGCTTCTTCCCGACGGCCGAAATCGCCTTTTCGGTATCACGCAACTGGTCGGCCGTTGCCGCCCGTGAGGACTCACTTTGCTTGAGCTGACTCTCCAGCGAGGCGCGCTGCTCGCGCAGCGATTCGAGCCGTGCCTTCTCGCGCTCGCCTGCCGCCAACGCAACTGCCGGCAGGCAGATCAGGAGAAACGCAATAAAACGGGTCAAGCCTTGGCTTTACCTTGGCTAGCCACTTCAGCTTGCGCGGCGGCAATCGCTTCCGCATCGCCCAGGTAATAACTACGCAGCGGCTTCAGCTCGGCGTCGAACTCCTAGACCAGCGGCGGGCCGGGAGGGATGTTGAGGCCGACGATCTCGGCATCCGAAATCTTGTCGAGATATTTGATCAATGCCCGCATGCTGTTGCCGTGGGCGACGACGACGACGCGT
>JAUXWU010000070.1 GCA_030680085.1 Rhodocyclaceae bacterium
GCCACGGTGGCGAAACGGATGTCGGGGTACATCGTCGGCGAGTGGTTGCCCCAGACGACCATGTTCTTGACATCAGTGACGGCAGCCTTGGTGCGCGTCGCCAGTTGCGAAATGGCGCGGTTGTGGTCGAGGCGCATCATCGAGGTGAAGGCGGTCCTGGGCAGACTCTGCGCGGTGTTCATGGTGATCAGCGCGTTGGTGTTGGCGGGGTTGCCGACCACGATCAACTTGAGATCACGCGCCGCGACCTTGTCGATGGCGCTGCCTTGCTCGGTAAAAATCTTGGCATTTTCGAGCAGCAGATCCTTGCGCTCCATGCCGGGGCCGCGCGGCTTGGCGCCGACCAGCAGGGCCTGCTGGACGTCCTTGAAAGCCACCAGGGGGTCGCTGGTGCCGATCATGCCGGCCAAGAGCGGGAAGGCGCAATCTTCGAGTTCCATCATCACACCCGTGAGCGCGGCCTGCGCTTTTTCCACGGGCAGTTCGAGCATTTGCAGGATGACCGGCTGGTCCTTGCCGAGCATTTCGCCGCTGGCGATGCGGAACAGCAGGGCGTAACCGATTTGTCCGGCGGCGCCGGTCACTGCAACTCGAATGGGGTGGTTGGTGGGGGGGGCCATAATGAGAAACTCCTTGAATTTGGCGGGGGATGGAAGAGCGAGTAAAGACGGAAATCATAGTGCGCGTTGCTGCGCTGTGTCAATATCTGTCTTATATCATCTATAAGACATAAGTTAATCTATGGACGCGGAAAAACTTTTATGGTTCAATCTGTCTCCATGTTGCCCCAGACACCCGTGGATTCTCCCACTTTTAGCCCGCTCTACCGTCAGATCAAAGACCTGATCTTGCAGGCGCTCGACAATGGCGAGTGGCGGCCCGGCGAGGCGATCCCGAGCGAGATCGAACTGGCGGCGCGTTTTCATGTCAGCCAGGGCACCGTGCGCAAGGCCATCGACGAGATGGCCGCCGACAATCTGCTGGTGCGGCGGCAGGGCAAGGGCACTTATGTGGCAAGCCACAACGACCCGCGCGCCTTTTTCCGTTTTTTGCGCCTGACCCCGCTGGCCGGCGGCATTGAGCCGTCCAAAAGCGTCCCCCTCGAATGCTGGCGTGCCAAGGCGGGTACGGAAGCCGTGCGCGTGCTGGGGCTCAAGATGGGCGAACCGATCATCATCGTGCGCCGTCTGCTGGAGTTTGCCGAAAAGCCGGTGGTCGTCGACGAGATCTATCTGCCGGGCGACGTATTCCCGGGCTTGACGCTTGACGTGCTCAAGGAATCCACCGGGTCGCTCTACAGCATGTTCGAGACGAAATTCGGGGTGCGCATGATTCGCGCCGAGGAGCGTCTGCGTGCGGTGGCGGCGGATCGTGTCAGCGCCGAACTCCTGAACGTACCCGAGGGCAGCCCGTTGCTGTCAGTGGAACGCATCAGCTTTACCTACGGCGACCGTCCGGTGGAATGGCGGCGCGGCTTGTATTCGACGGCAGAGCACTGTTATTTGAACGAACTGAGTTAAGATATTGCACTGCAACAAATTGGAGCGTCAGCAATGGCAGCAATGTCCACGACTAGCAAAAAACGACCCAAGTATCTGAATCTGATCAAGATAAAGCTGCCAATTGCGGGCATTGCGTCGATATTGCACCGCGTCAGCGGCGTCGGCCTGTTCCTGATGTTGCCGTTGCTGGTCTGGTTGCTGGAGCTTTCCCTGCGCTCACCGGAAAGCTTCGAGGCAATGAAGCAGGTCGCCGCCCATCCATTGCTCAAGCTGATCCTGATCGGTTTGCTGTGGGCCTTGCTGCACCATTTCTGCATGGGCATCCGCATCCTGCTGATCGACATGCATATCGGCGTCGATAGGCTGCAGGCCAGTTCTTCAGCCAAGATGGTGCTGGCCGTCAGCCTGCCGCTGACCTTGATCGTGGGGGCAAAGCTATGGTGAATCGCAAACTGGTTGGCGCCCACTATGGCCTGCTGGACTGGCTCGTCCAGCGCACTACCGGCGTCGTCATGGCGGCATACACGGTGATCGTGGCCTATGCGCTGACGCAAGGGGTGGGATCAAGTTACGAGCGCTGGCTTGCTTTTATGTCCTCCACTCCCATGCGCTTCATCAGCTTTTTGTGCGTCGTCAGCCTGTGCTGGCATGCCTGGATCGGCGTACGCGACACCTGGATGGATTACGTCCAGCCCGCCGGCATCAAACTCACCCTGCATGTGCTGACCGTGCTGTCGGTAATCGGCTGTGGTGGTTGGGCGGTACAAATTCTCTGGAGACTGTAAGTGAAGGTTACTGTCCGTAAATTCGACGCCGTGATTGTCGGCGCAGGCGGCGCCGGTCTGCGCGCCGCCATCCAGCTTTCCGAGGCCGGGCTGAAGACGGCCGTGCTGACGAAGGTGTTTCCGACCCGCTCGCATACCGTGGCGGCGCAGGGCGGCATCGCCGCCAGCCTGGGCAACTCCGAGGAAGACCATTGGCATTGGCACATGTATGACACCGTCAAGGGTTCCGACTGGCTCGGCGACCAGGACGCCATCGAGTTCATGTGCAAGAAGGCCAACGAGGTGGTGATCGAACTCGAACACTACGGCATGCCCTTCGACCGGCTCGACAACGGCCGCATCTACCAGCGCCCGTTTGGCGGCCACATGTCGAACTTCGGCGAGAAGCCGGTGCGCCGTTCCTGCGCCGCGGCGGACCGCACCGGCCACGCCATGCTGCACGCGATGTATCAGCGCAATATCAAGGTCAATACCCAGTTTTTCATCGAATGGCTGGCGCTCGACCTGATCAGGGACGCCGCAGGCGATGTGCTGGGCGTCATCGCCATGGAAATGGAAACTGGCGAACTGGTGGCTTTTCATGCCAAGGCCACCATCCTGGCCACGGGTGGCGCGGGGCGGATTTATTATTCATCGACCAACGCCTTCATCAACACCGGCGACGGCCTCGGCATGGCGGCGCGCGCCGGCCTGCCGCTCGAAGACATGGAATTCTGGCAGTTCCACCCGACAGGGGTGGCGGGCGCCGGGGTGCTGATCACCGAAGGCGTGCGCGGGGAGGGCGGCATTCTGCGGAACAGCCTGGGCGAACGCTTCATGGAACGCTATGCGCCCAATGCCAAGGATCTGGCGTCGCGCGACGTGGTGTCGCGGGCGATGGTCACCGAGATCAACGAAGGCCGCGGCTGCGGGCCGAACAAGGACTACGTGCTGCTCGACATCACCCACCTGCCGCCCGAAACCATCATGAAGCGGCTGCCGGGCATCCACGAAATCGCCGTGCAGTTCGCCGGGGTCGATGCGCTCCGCGAGCCGATTCCCGTGGTGCCCACCTGTCATTACCAGATGGGCGGCATTCCGACCAACTTCAAGGGGCAGGTGGTGGTGCCGGGCAAGCGCAGCCAGAACGAGATCGTCCCCGGCCTGTATGCCGCCGGCGAATGCGCCTGCGCCTCGGTGCATGGCGCGAACCGCCTCGGCACCAACTCGCTGCTCGATCTGCTGGTGTTCGGCAAGTCGGCCGGCGAGGCGGCCGTCGCGGAATTGCAGCAATCGCCCAAGGCGCACAAGGAACTGCCGGCCGATGCGTTCGCGCCGACGCTGGCGCGCCTGAATCGGCTGAATACGCAGAAAGACGGCGCCAGCGTGCATGAGACGCAACTGGCGATGCAGCGCACCATGCAAAAACACGCCGGGGTATTTCGCTTTGCCGATTTGCTGAAAGAAGGCGTGCAGAAGATTCTTGAAGTGCAGCAGGATGTGGCGCGCACCGAGATCAAGGATAAATCGCAGGTATTCAACACGGCGCGCGTCGAGGCGCTGGAACTCGACAACCTGATCGAAGTGGCCGTGGCGACCATGGTTTCCGCCGAGGCGCGCAAGGAAAGTCGTGGCGCGCATGTGCGCGACGACGCGCCAGACACCCCCGAACGTCCGGATGGCCGCGACGATGTCAATTGGCTCAAGCACAGCCTGTGGTTCAAGGCGATTGGTACGGAAATGAGTCGCCTGGAATACAAGTCGGTCACCCTGCGACCGCTGACAGTCGACACCATCGCGCTGAAGAAACGTGCTTACTAAAACGATTCGAAAATGACCATGACAACCCGCACCCTGCTGTTCAACATCTACCGCTACGATCCCGACGTGGATCGCAAGCCCTACATGCAGGACATCGAAGTCGCGGTGGAAGCCACCGATCGCAAGCTGCTCGATGCGCTGGTCAAGCTGAAGGCCAAGGACGACTCCATCGCCTTTCGCCGTTCCTGCCGCGAAGGCGTGTGCGGCTCGGACGGGATGAACATCAACGGCGTCAACGGTCTGGCCTGTCTGGCCGATCTAAACAACTTTCCCGACGGCAAGCCGATCGTGCTGCGCCCGCTGCCAGGGCTGCCGGTGATCCGCGACCTGATCGTCGACATGACGCAGTTTTTCAAGCAGTACCATTCGATCAAGCCCTACCTGATTAACCACGATCCGCTGCCCGAGCGCGAGCGCCTGCAATCGCCCGAAGAGCGCGAGGAACTGGATGGCCTCTACGAGTGCATTCTTTGCGCCTGCTGCTCGACGGCCTGTCCCACCTTCTGGTGGAACCCGGACAAATTCGTCGGCCCGGCCGGCTTGCTGGCGGCCTATCGTTTCATTGCCGATTCGCGCGACCAGGCCACCAACGAGCGACTCGACAACCTGGAAGACCCGTACCGTCTGTTCCGCTGTCACACCATCATGAATTGTGTCGAGGTCTGCCCGAAGGGACTCAATCCCACCAAGGCCATCGGCAAGATCAAGGACATGATGGT
>JAUXWU010000071.1 GCA_030680085.1 Rhodocyclaceae bacterium
CCGCCCAAGGGAATTTCGCCACTTCGACCGGGCGACCGACTGCCTGCGCCTCGGCTTCGGTGAGCCCCACCCAGGCGACTTCGGGATGGGTGTAGGCGACGCTGGGGATGACCGTCGCGTCAAAGTGACTCTTCTGCCCGGCGGCGGCCTCGGCGGCGACATGCGCCTCGTGCACCGCCTTGTGCGCCAGCATCGGCTGACCGACGATGTCGCCGATGGCGAAAATGTGCGGCACGTTGCTGCGCATCTGGCCATCGACCGGAATGAAGCCGCGCTCGTTCACCGCCACGCCTGCCTTGTCGGCGCCGATCTTTTTGCCGTTCGGGCTGCGGCCGGCGGCCTGCAAAATCAGGTCGTAGCGCTGCGATTCTTGCGGGGCAGCTTCACCTTCGAACGTCACCCACAAGCCATCGTCCTTGGCATCGACGGCGACGGTTTTCGTTTTCAGCATGATGCGGTCGAAGCGTTGAGCATTCTGCTTCTCCCATACCTTGACGGCATCACGATCCGGGCCCTGCATCAGGCCATCGAGCATTTCGACGACATCGACCCGCGCGCCCAGCGTTGAATAGACCGTGGCCATTTCCAGGCCGATGATGCCGCCGCCGATGACCAGCATCTTTTGTGGCACGGCGCGCAGTTCGAGCGCGCCGGTCGAATCGACAATGCGCGGGTCACGCGGAATGAATGGCAGGTGCATGGCGGCCGAACCGGCGGCGATGATGCACTTGTCGAAACGGATGATCTTCTTCGCGCCGGTTTTCTCTTGCGCCGCGCCGGTCATCAGTTCGACTTCGAGGTGATGCGCGTCGAGAAAGTAGCCGTAGCCGCGCACCACCTCGACCTTCCTGGCCTTCGCCATGCCGGACAGGCCGCCGGTGAGCTTGCCGACAACTTTTTCCTTGTGCGCGCGGAGCAGGTCGAGATTGACCTGCGGCGGGGCAAAAGCCACGCCGGCGGTAGCGAGATGCTGCGCTTCATCCATCACCGCCGCGACGTGCAACAAGGCTTTCGAGGGAATGCAGCCGACGTTGAGGCAGACGCCGCCGAGGGTGGCATAGCGCTCGACCAGCACCGTCCGCATGCCGAGGTCAGCGCTGCGGAAGGCGGCCGAGTAACCACCCGGGCCGGCGCCCAGCACCAGCATTTCGGTTTGGATATCGGCGTTCATAGCATCACCCGACGGAGGTCGCCCAGCAGTTGTGCAAGATAAGCATTGCAGCGCGTCGCCAGCGCGCCGTCGACGACGCGGTGATCGGCCGACAACGACAGCGGCATGATCAGGCGCGGCACGAATGCCGTGCCATCCCAGACCGGCTGCATGGTGGATTTGCTGACGCCGAGAATACCGGCCTCGGGTGCATTGACGATGGGCGAAAAGGCGGTGCCGCCAATGCCGCCGACGCTGGAGATGGTGAAGGTGGCGCCTTGCATGTCGGCGGGCGGCAGCTTGCCTTCGCGCGCCTTTTTCGCCAGTTCGGCGGTTTCCTGCGCGATTTCGATGACGCCTTTCTTGTCCGCATCCTTGAGCACCGGCACCATCAGGCCGTGCGGTGTGTCGGCGGCGAAGCCGATGTGCCAGTAATTTTTGTAAACCAGATTGTCGCCGTCCAGCGAACTGTTCAGTTCGGGATATTTCTTCAGCACGGCGACCATCGCCTTGATCAGGAAAGCCAGCATCGTCACCTTGATGCCTACCTTTTCGTTTTCCTTGTTGAGCTGGACGCGCAGGGCTTCGAGCTCGGTGATGTCGGCGTCCTCGTGGTAGGTGACGGCCGGGATCATCGCCCAGTTGCGCGCGAGATTGGGGCCGGAAATCTTCTTGATGCGCGACACTGGCTTTATTTCTATTGGGCCGAATTTGGCGAAGTCGACCTGTGGCCAGGGCAGCAGGTTCAGGCCGCCTCCGAAAGTCGGCGCTGGCGAGACGGCGCTGCTCATCACGGCTTTCACAAAAGCCTGCACGTCCTGCTGGGTAATGCGGCCCTTCGGCCCGCTCCCGCTCACCGCTCCGATAGCCACGCCCAGTTCGCGCGCAAAGCGGCGCACCGAGGGGCTGGCATGCGGCTTGATGCCATCGAGCTCGGCAACGATTTCGGCGGGCGATGGCAGATGCACGGCCGCTGGCAGTATCGCAATGGTCGAGGTTGGCGGGACAGCACCAGCGGTCGGCGGCAGTGCGGCTGCAAAAGTCGGCGCTGGCGAGACGGCGCGCGGTAGAGGAAAAGGGGCCTGGTTCGAATTAAGCGCCTCATTTAATTCGAGACTGGCCCCTTTTCCGGTGGTATTTTCGTCAGCATCCAGCAACAACACCAGCGTACCCTCACCCACCTTGTCGCCGACCTTGACGCGCACTTCACGAACCGTGCCGGCGGCCGGCGATGGCACATCCACCGTCGCCTTGTCGGATTCGAGCGTGATCAGCGTGTCTTCGGCGCGGACGACGTCGCCCGGCTTGACGTGAATTTCGATGACCGGCACATCCTTGAAATCGCCGATGTCTGGGACTTTGACTTCCATGATCACACCTTCACGGGATTGGGTTTGTCGGGGTCGAGGCCGTACTTCTTGATAGCCTCGGCGACCTTGCTGGTCTCGATCAGACCGTCGTCGGCCAGTGCGCGCAAGCTGGACAGGGTGATCCAGTAGCGGTCGACTTCGAAGAAGTGACGCAGCTTTTCACGCGTATCCGAGCGGCCGAAGCCATCGGTGCCGAGCACAACATAGCGGCGACCCGCAACAGAAACGAAGGGGCGAATCTGCTCGGCGAAGGCGCGGATGTAGTCCGTCGCCGCAATCACCGGGCCGCGCGTGTCGCCGAGGCAAGTCGTGACATGACAAACCCTGGCCGGCCCATCCGGATGCAGCAGGTGGTGGCGGGTGCATTCATGGCCGTCGCGCGCCAGTTCGGTAAAGCTCGGGCAGCTCCACAGGTCGGCCTCGACCCCCCAGTCGGCGCGCAACAGTGCGGCGGCGGCGATGGCCTCGCGGAAGATCGCCCCCGAGCCCAGCAGCTGCACGCGCGGGCCGTTGTTGGCGGCGCCCTTGGCGAACTGATACATGCCCTTGAGGATGTCCGGTTCAGCGCCTTCGGGCATGGCCGGATGTTCGTAGTTCTCGTTCATCACCGTCAGGTAATAGAACACATCCTGCTGCTCGGCCACCATGCGGCGCAGGCCGTCCTGGACGATCACCGCCAGTTCGTAGGCAAAGGTCGGGTCGTAGGAAATGCAATTAGGAATCGTCGCCGACAGCACGTGCGAATGGCCGTCCTCGTGCTGCAGACCCTCGCCGTTGAGTGTGGTGCGCCCGGCGGTACCGCCAACGAGAAAGCCGCGCGCGCGCGAGTCGCCGGCCGCCCAGCACAGGTCCATGGTGCGCTGCAGGCCGAACATCGAATAGAAGATGTAGAAGGGCAGCATCTGCACGCCGTGCGTCGAATAGGCGGTGGCTGCCGCCATCCAGTCGGACATCGCGCCGGCCTCGTTGATGCCTTCCTGCAGCATCTGACCGTCCTTCGATTCCTTGTAGAACATCAACTGGTCGGCGTCTTGCGGCACGTAGTTCTGGCCCTGCTGGTTCCAGATGCCGTACTGGCGGAACATGCCTTCCATGCCGAAGGTGCGCGATTCGTCGGGGACGATGGGCACGACGCGGCGGCCGAGAGTTTTGTCTTTAAGCAACAGATTGAGGATGCGCACAAAGGCCATGGTGGTCGAGATCTCGCGTCCCTCGCCGGTAGCCTTGAGCAGGGCGTCAAAGGCGGAGAGCATGGGCACCGGCATGGGCAGGACGGCACGACGACGCTGCGGCAGATAGCCGCCCTTCGCCATGCGGTGAGCGCGCATGTATTCGAGTTCCGGCGAGCCGTCGGCAAACTTGAGGTAGGGTAGGTTTTCCAGTTCGGCGTCGGTGATCGGCAGCCTGAAACGGTCGCGGAAGGCGCGGATCGAGGTGGTGCCCATCTTCTTCTGCTGGTGGGTGATGTTCTGCGCCTCGCCCGACTCGCCCATGCCGTAGCCCTTGATGGTCTTGGCGAGGATGACGGTGGGCTGGCCGGGGTGATTCACGGCGGCCTGATAGGCGGCGAATACCTTGTGCGGATCGTGGCCGCCGCGGTTGAGACGCCAGACATCGTCGTCGGTCCAGTTGGCAACCATCGCCTTCAATTCCGGCGTGTTGAAAAAGTGCTCGCGCACATAGGCGCCGTCCTTCGACTTGAAGGTCTGATATTCGCCGTCCACGCATTCCATCATGCGCTGGCGCAGCAGGCCATGCTTGTCCTGCGCCAGCAACGGGTCCCAGTAACCGCCCCAGACCACCTTGATGACATTCCA
>JAUXWU010000072.1 GCA_030680085.1 Rhodocyclaceae bacterium
ACATCGCCCACGCCATCGGCGTTTCCGTGGAAGGCGAACTGGGTTGCCTCGGCTCGCTCGAATCCGGCATGGGCGAGAAAGAAGACGGCCACGGCGCCTAAGGCGTGCTGTCGCATGACCAGTTGCTCACCGACCCCAACGAAGCCGCCGAGTTCGTCAAGGCGACTCAGGTAGACGCGCTGGCCATCGCCATCGGCACCAGTCACGGCGCCTACAAATTCACCCGTCCGCCCACCGGCGCGGTGCTGCGCATCGACCGCATCAAGGAAATCCACGCGCGTCTGCCCAACACCCACCTGGTGATGCACGGCTCCTCCAGCGTGCCGCAGGACTGGCTGAAGATCATCAACGAGAACGGCGGCGAAATGGGCGCCACCTACGGCGTGCCGGTCGAGGAAATCGTCGAAGGCATCAAGAATGGCGTGCGCAAGGTCAACATCGACACCGACCTGCGCATGGCCTCCACCGGCGCGATCCGCCAGTTCCTCAACAAGGATCGCAAGAACTTCGACCCGCGTAAGTTCCTGATCGAAGCGCGCAAGGCCATGAAGGCCATCTGCAAGGCGCGTTACGAAGCCTTTGGCTGCGCCGGCATGGCCAGCAAGATCAAGCCGATCAATCTTGAAGTCATGGCCAACCGCTACAAGAAGGGCGAGCTGAACGCGATCGTCAAGTAAGGGGGCCCGCCCTCCCCCAGCCCCTCCCTCTCGGGAGGGGATATTTGCGGCTCGCTGCGCTCGTCTGTTGCGGGGCGCCCCGTTCATGCTTGAGTGCGGTTTGCGGCTGACGCCGCGTGCCGCCTTGCCTTGGGGCGGCCCGGCGGCAAAAGGCTTCCGAGGGAAAAACTCGGCGCTGGCGGGACGGCGCTTCAGTAGCGAACCGCGGCCGCCTCACACAGGAAGCGCATGAAGGGCGCGGCAGCGGCGAAGCGCTTGGCCGACAGGTCCACCAACCGCGCGTCCGCAACTTCCTTGCGCGTCAGGCCGGCGAGGCCGATGAAGTCCTTGCGCTTGATGTCCTCGATCTCCGGGTGGTCGGCGGCGTAGCCGCGTGGTGGGCACGTCAGGCTGTCGCCCGTGAGCTGCCAGTGCTCGGCGAAATTGCGGTCGTCGCGCGTGGCGCGTGTCGCGATACACGCGCATCAGCGAACCGCCCTTCTTGCGCGCGTCGGCGCGGAACTCCGGCGCGAAGTGCAAGGAGATATGAAAAATGCTGCCGCCTTCGGGATTGGCCTCAAACCAGAGCCGACCGTTATGCGCCTCGACCAAGGAACGGCAAATGTTGAGGCCGACGCCCAGGCCTTCGGTCTTGGTCGTGTAAAAAGGTTCAAACAGTCGGGCGGCGTCTTCAGCGGAAATGCCGCTGCCGCGATCGGCAATCGCGATGAATACCTGCTGATCGGCGCTACAAGGGCTCCCCTGCCAAAGTCAAGGTGGTTTTTCGTTGAATTGAATCGCGTAGCGATTCCTCAATAGGCATCTCCGGGTTTGGGTTGTATTTGCAGTGCGCAGCACTGCACTAACTTTGGCTTGTTGTTCTTGCAAACAAACGTCCGCAGGGCGCATTCTGGTCTTTCCGGTGTTGCTGCTTTTCTTTCGCAGACACTGCGCATGATTTACAAGGTTCTCGACGGCGTTACTACAAACGGTCATAAATGCTGCTCTATTGCAGCAGACCCTGATGAAAGACGCACGCCGGGGGCTCCATTCGTTAGTCGAGGATATTCCCTGTATTAGCGGTCTCCTTGAGTTCTCCGAGCATTCCCCGGCATAGGCCTTGAACCTTTGCTCATCAACGCAGCGCATCTGCGACACACGGTTGGACTAAATCTCATTGCAGGCGATCTTGTTTGTTATCGCTCAAACGCTCGCTGTTGCTTCTGACTTTGCCGCACCATACAGCCGGAAATCATCGCCGTGATGCAGCACCGCCCAGGCCAGGCGCGCATTCTTCGCCACCACCGCCACCACCGCCACCACCGACAACCAACACCTCGAGGCTGGTGACACCCGGCGGCGCTATAAACGTGCCCCCAGTAGTGAAAGTATGCACTACATAGTTGCCGGAAGTCGTGACTGTACCGCCGGTACCGCGCAGTTGGACCGGCCCCGGCAATGGCGTCTGGGCCACCACCATCGTGACCGAAAGCATCCAGATCAGACACACAGACGCAGCACGACTCAACAACGCATTAAACTTGCGAAGCAGAAATCGATTCAGTTGTCTGTTGATCCGGGGTTCCGG
>JAUXWU010000079.1 GCA_030680085.1 Rhodocyclaceae bacterium
AGAGCCTTTGAACCCATGATCAAGAAACCAAAACTCGAACTCACCTGGATTGGCAAGGAAAACCGGCCGAAGCTGGAGCCGCGCATCCTGCTGGAAGACCCGGCGAAGAGTTACCACGCCAAACGCCGTCTCACCAGCGCCGACTTTTTCGACAACCGGCTGATCTTCGGCGACAACCTGCTGGCGCTGAAAGCGCTGGAGGCGGAGTATTCCGGCAAGGTGAAATGCGTGTTCATCGACCCGCCCTACAACACGGGCAGTGCCTTCACCCATTACGACGACGGCGTGGAGCATTCGATCTGGCTGTCGCTGATGCGCGACCGACTGGAGATCATCCGGCGGCTGCTGGCGGAGGATGGTTCGCTGTGGATCACGATTGACGACAACGAAGCGCATTACCTCAAGGTGTTGTGCGACGAGGTGTTTGGGCGGGTGAATTTTGTGGCAAATGTGGTTTGGGAGAAATCAGACAGCCCAAGAATGGACGCCGAGTTTTTTTCCGCACGGCACGATCACGTCTTGGTTTTTGCCAAAACACTTACATCGCTGAAGCTCAACAAAACACAGCAGGGCGATGATGATCTTCCAAGCCATTACGACAAGACAGATGAGGAAGGCCGTCGCTATTATCTGAAGCCACTGAGGGCGATGGGGCAGGCTGACCGGCGTGTCGATAGGCCGAGCATGTTCTTTCCTCTTACAGCACCGGATGGGTCACAGGTTCTTCCGCGAAAGCAGGATGGAAGTGATGGCCGGTGGCGATGGGGAAATGAAAAAGTCGAACAAGAGGCTCAAAGAATTGAATGGGTAAAGGGACGCAACGACTGGACGCCATATTTCCGTATTTTCGCCGACATGCAGGCGGGCCGGCCGCCTGAAACTATTTGGTTTCATGGTGATGTTGGTAGCAATAGGACATCAAAGGCTGAGGTTAAGGGACTTTTCCCTGACCAGACAGCTTTCGGGACACCAAAGCCGGAAGGCTTACTGCAACGTGTTATAGAGATCGCCACCAGCCCCAACGACCTCGTCCTCGACTCCTTCGCCGGCTCCGGCACCACCGGCGCGGTGGCCCACAAGATGGGCCGGCGCTGGATCATGATCGAGCTGGGCGAGCACTGCCACACCCACATCATTCCGCGCCTGCAAAAGGTCATCGACAGCGCAGACCCCGGCGGCATCAGCAAGGCGGTGAATTGGAAGGGCGGCGGCGGCTTCCGCTATTACCGCCTGGCGCCCTCGCTGCTGGAAAAGGACAAGTGGGGCAACTGGGTCATCAATCACGATTACAACGCTGCCATGCTGGCCGAGGCGTTGTGCAAGCTGGAAGGCTTCAGCTATGCGCCTTCGGATGCGGTGTATTGGCAGCACGGCCATTCCACCGAGCGGGATTTCGTCTATGTCACCACCGCCAGCCTGACCCATGAGCAGTTGCAGCAGCTCGCCGACGAGGTGGGGTCGGATCGGTCGCTGCTGGTGCTATGCACGGCCTTTCGCGCCAAGGCGGATGCCTACCCCAATCTGACGGTGAAGAAGATTCCCAAGCAGGTGCTGTCGCGGTGCGAGTGGGGGCATGACGATTACTCCTTGCAGGTGGAGAACCTGCCCAAGGCAGCGCCGAAGGCTGGGCAGGGGGATTTGTTTTGAAAGGCCGTTTATCCGCAGATTACGCAGATTTTCGCAGATTAAACCCGACCAATATTTTGGTTTTGTAATCTGCGCGAATCTGCGTAATCTGCGGACAGAAAGGGTTTTCGCATGAGCGGTGACGAGCAGACTTTTTCAATTATCGGCGCGGCGATGTTTGTGCATCGTGAGCTTGGGCATGGCTTTCTTGAGGCGGTGTACCAGGAAGCCTTGGCACTTGAGTTTTCGCATCGTGACATTCGGTTCGTCCGCGAGGCAGAGTTGCCTATTCTCTTTCGTGGGCAGCGACTCAACACGGGCTATCGGGCTGATTTTATTTGCTTCGATGAAATCATCGTTGAACTGAAGGCGCTGGAAAAACTGACCACCCGCGAAGATGCCCAACTTATCAACTACCTGAAGGCCAGCGGCAAGTCGCGAGGGCTGCTGCTGAACTTTGGCAACAGAAGTCTCGAACAAAAACGCATCGTGTTAAATCCGCGCGAATCTGCGCAGTCTGCGGATGAAACCAGCTTATGAATGGGGAATTTCTATTGGGGAGAAAAGCCATGAACCAGAAAAAAATCGAACTCGCGAAAGACCCTGATTTGGCGAGTTCCTGGGTTGCCATCCGCCGTGCTGCAAAACGGGCGGCGCAAGTGGCGGTCAGTACGAATACCGAGCTTGTCGTCCAGCGCAATGGGAAGTGCGTCCATGTGAAGCCAAGCGGGAAGCCAAAGCCCAGATGAACCGCCACGTCAACGCCATTGCCGGCCGCCTGAGCTTGCGTCATCCGCAGCGCCGCTCACTGGAGATTCTCGACCGTATTACGGAGATTGCTCCACCCGGCAAAGGCGCCGATGTTGCAGCCATGCTGGAAGCTATCCGCAGCGAGTTTCCGTCGGTGACGGACTTCGAGCGCGATTTCCCCTCGCTTTGCTTCGCGCTCGCCACCGGCGTGGGCAAGACGCGGCTGATGGGCGCTTTCATCAGCTATCTGCACCTGGCGCACGGCATCGACAACTTCTTCGTGCTGGCGCCGAACCTCACTATCTACAACAAGCTGATCGCCGACTTCAGCGACCGCAATCATCCCAAGTACGTTTTCCGGGGTATCGCCGAATTCGCCATCGATGCGCCCTCGATCATCACCGGCGACAACTACGATCAGCATGACCCGAGAAGCGGCACGCTCTTCGGTGGCGTCCGGATCAACATTTTCAACATTTCCAAGATCAATTCCGAGGTGCGCGGTGGTAAGTCGCCACGTATCAAGCGGCTTTCCGAATACATCGGCGAAAGTTACTTCGACTATCTGGCCGGGTTGCCGGACCTGGTGATGCTGATGGACGAATCGCATCGCTACCGCGCCAGCGCCGGCATTCGCGCCATCAACGAACTGAAGCCGATTCTTGGGCTGGAGCTGACCGCCACGCCGTTTGTGGAGACCCCGCGCGGCGCGGTGGCGTTCAAGAACGTGATCGTCGACTATCCCTTGGGCCGCGCCATGGCCGACGGCTTCGTCAAGGAACCGGCCGTCGTTACGCGCAAGAACTTCAACCCGGCGGGCATGTCGGCGGAGGAGATCGAGCGACTGAAGCTGGAAGACGGCGTGCGGCTGCACGAAAGCGTGAAGGTGGAACTGGAGACCTATGCCCGCGAGAGCGACAACCCCATCGTCAAACCTTTCCTGCTGGTGATTGCCCGCGACACAACCCATGCCGGGCAACTGACCGAGTTGATCAAATCCGACAACTTCTTCGAGGGACGTTACCGCGACAAGGTTATCCAGGTGGATTCGAGCAAGACCGGCGCGGAAGAAGAGGAGATGATTGGCCGCCTGCTCAAGGTCGAGCACACCGACGAGCCGACGGAGATCGTGATTCACGTCAACATGCTCAAGGAGGGCTGGGACGTGACCAACCTCTACACCATCGTGCCGTTGCGGGCCGCCAATGCCCGCATCCTCATCGAGCAATCCATCGGGCGCGGCCTGCGCCTGCCCTATGGCAAGCGTACCGGCGTGACCGCCGTCGATCGGCTGAACATCGTCGCCCATGACAAGTTTCAGGAGATCATCAGCGAGGCGAACAAGCCGGATTCGGCGATCCACTTGCAAACCCTGGTGCTGGATGCGGATGATCTTGGGCAGAAAACGACCACGGTGGTGTCGCAATCGCAACTGGCCACCAAGCTGGGTTTGACGCCTGCCCACGCGACCAGCAGCACGACGGTGGCCGGGCAGGATCAGGCGCCTGTCTTCGCCAAGCCGGAAGAGCAGAAGGTGGCGCAGCTCACCTACGACATTATTCGCAAGCTGGAAAACCAGCCGCAGATACTGCCGACCATCGAATACCTGAAAAAGCCGGAAATCCAGGCTGCCATCGTCAAGGCGGTTGAAGAACAGCACCAGCCGACCCAACTGGAACTGGAAGGAGTGACGGAGAAGCCGGACATTGCCGCCGTGGTGGCAAAAACGGTCGAGCTGGTGACGCAACAAACCATCGACATCCCGCGCATTCTGGTGGTGCCCAAGGGCGAAGTGAAGTCGGGCTTCAAAGCCTTCACGCTGAAGTTGGATACCTTGAAGTACCCGGCGGTGTCCGATGAACTTTGGATTCAGCACTTGCGCACGAACCAGCTCGAAGTGGTGTCGGTCGGTCGTGGCGGCATCGACGAGGCGCGGCTGGAAGACTATGTGGTCAGCGGCTTGGTGGATTTCGATGATGTTTCCTACGACGAGCACGCCGATCTGCTCTACGACCTGGCCGCCCAGACCGTGCGGCATTTCAAGGGCTACCTGTCCGAGGAGGACACCCGCAAGGTGCTGCGTTGTTACCAGCGGGACATTGCGCGATTCATCCATGCCCAGATGCAGGCGCATTACTGGGAAGACGTGGCCGGCTACGAGGTGAAAATCAGCAAGGGCTGGACCGAGTTGAAGCCCAGCGCCTACACCTATTCCGCACAGGAGCCGCCCGCCAACTTCCTGGTGGAGCCGACCGATAAGAGCAACATGGCGAAATACCTGTTTGGCGGCTTCCAGCGTTGCCTCTATCCGGTGCAGAAGTTCGATTCAGACTCAGAGCGCAAGCTGGCGGTGATACTGGAGCGCGAGGCCACCAAGTGGTTCAAGCCGGCCAAGGACCAGTTCCAGCTTTATTACCATCAAGATACGAAATACCAGCCGGACTTTGTCGCAGAAACCACCGACGCGATCTACATGCTGGAACCCAAGAGGCGCACGGAGCTAGAAGACCCGATTGTCATCGCCAAGAAGGAGGCGGCCGTCAGGTGGTGCGCGTATGCCTCGGAGCATGCGGCGAGTTATGGCGGCAAGCCATGGCGCTATGTGCTGATTCCGCACGACGAGATTGCGGAGAACATCACGCTTGAGGGGCTGGCGGCGAGGTTTGGTTAAGTATGTCGCGCAGTCCAGAACAGTCGCCGCTGGCGGTACGGCTGCGTATATCGGTCGATGGTGAACACCCATTTCGGTTCAACGAGAACACAGATTTCGGTTGATGGTGAACACTAATTTCGGTTGAACGTGAACACTTTTCGGATTTTCCGAAACGGGTGTTCACGAGACCGAAACAGATGTTCACGCCACCGAAATGGCAAGGAAAGAAGTTGAGGTAAGGGGTTGCGCAT
>JAUXWU010000081.1 GCA_030680085.1 Rhodocyclaceae bacterium
GCGCTTGATCTCGCCCGTCAGGCGGCAACGCTCGGCGAAGTACCGGTTGGCGCCGTAGTCGTCAGCAATGGCGAAATCGTCGGCCGCGGCAGCAACCAGCCCATTGGTCGCCACGACCCCACCGCCCACGCCGAGGTGATGGCGCTGCGCGATGCGGCCGCCCGACTCGGCAATTACCGGCTGCCCGGCTGCACGCTGTATGTGACCTTGGAACCCTGTGCAATGTGCATCGGCGCGATCTTTCACGCGCGCATCGAGCGCGTCGTTTTCGGCGCCCGCGACCCCAAGACCGGCGCGGCCGGCAGCGTGATCGACCTGTTCGCCGAGGCGCGCTTGAACCACCATGCCGAAATCGTCGGCGGCGTGCGCGCCGAGGAATGCGGGGCGCTGTTGTCCGGTTTTTTTGCCGCGCGGCGGCAGAAGACCGAGGTGGCCTGATGCACATCCGCATCAGCATCCCCGCCCAGACGCTCGAACTGTTCGACGATGGCGGAACGCTGCTCAAGCACTACGTCGTCTCGACGGCAAAAAACGGGGCAGGGGAGCAAAGCGGCAGTTTCTGCACACCGCGTGGTCGCCACGTCATCCGCGCGAAAGTCGGCGCTGGCGAGACGGCGAATACGGTCTTCGTGCGCCGCCGCCCGACCGGCGAGATATGGACGTCCGAACTCGCCGCCGCCCATCCCGATCGCGACTGGATTCTGACGCGCATTCTCTGGCTGTCGGGCTGCGAACCGGGCTTCAATAGACTCGGCAGTGTCGACACAATGCGCCGCTACATCTACATTCACGGCAGCCCAGATACCGTACCTTTAGGCAGGCCCGGTTCGATCGGCTGCATCCGCATGAAAAACGCCGACATCGTCGAATTGTTTGATCTTGTGCCGCCCTATACGCCGGTCGAAATCGTCGGTTGAGCGCGCCGGATCAGGGATTCACGCACAGTCCGGGAAGTTTATCGCCCGCCTTGCCGCAGGGCGTTTGCGCGCCCGGTGCCGGGTGGGGAATGCCTTCTTCGTCCATCAGCGCGGCGCGCGTATCCCAGGACAGCACGCCGCTGCGATCCACGTTCAGCTGCAACAGCCAGCCCAGTTTCCCCGTTGGCGTGTCAAAACCGTCGAAAACGAAATTGCCCAGGCTGTAGATGATCGGCTTGCCGCGATAAATTTCGCTGCCTTGCGTGACATGCGGATGACCGCCGACCACCGCGGCGGCGCCGGCATCGATCATCAGCCGCGCCAACTGGCGCTGGCGCTCGTCCGGCGCCGGTTCGTTTTCCCAGCCCCAGTGCATGAAGGGAATCACCAGATCGGCACCGGAGGCGCGTGCCGCGCGGATGTCGGCGACCACGTGGCTGTCTTCGCTCCAGGCGATGCCCGGCCAATGGGGGCCAGCCTCGAAACTGCGCGGCTTGAATTCGTTGTAGCCGAGCACGGCAATGCGCAGGCCGTTTTTCTCGATCCACAGCGGCGCATGGGCTTCCGTCAGATTGTGGCCGCCGCCGAAACTGGCGATGCCGGTCTGTTTCAGGTGGTCGAGCGTTTCCAGAAATGCCGCCTGGCCGTAGTCGCCGGAATGGTTGTTGGAGACGGCCAGCGCGTCGAAACGGCCCTTGAGCACGGACAGCACGCGCGGATGGGCGCGGAAATTGTAGATCTTGCTGTCCATCGGCTGGCCGACGGTAGCAATCGGGCATTCGAGGTTGCCGATGCGGTAGTCGGCCTCGGCCAGCAGCGCGGCAAATGGCGCCAGCGGGTCGCGGCCGGCGGCGATGGCCATGCCGGGGCCGTCGTCGAGCATGATGTCGCCGACGAAAATGAGCTTTACCTGCTGCGCGTGGGCCGACAGGGCGAGGAATAGCATGCCGAGGAAAAGGGCGCGCCAGATCATGGTTTCAACTCGCACCAGTACTGCATTTCGCCATCACGCAATGTTTCATAAACGAAGTGCATTCCGCTGAAACCATACCGTGCTGCAGCGGGTGGCGGATAGGGGAAAATTGCCTGGTGAATGAGCGCTGGGCCGCCATCGCGGTTGGCGTAGGTGTAGGTTTTGATGGCGGCCTGGTCCGCGGGCAGGGGCTGAAACACGATGCGAAACAGGAAGTAGGAGCCGATCTCGACTGTCGGTACGGTGTAGGGCGTGGCCACCGGAGCGGCCGCGATCACGCGGGTTTCTCCGCCATAGGTGATGTGGCAGGCGACGGTTTCGGCCTGGACGGCGGTGCCGAGGAGGAGGGTGGCGAGTAGCCAGTATTTCATGAGGATTCCAGTCGAAAACGAAAGCGCCGCCGTGCGCCTGACTGGCCGGCGGGCAGCCAGGTCTGCTCGTCGAAAGTTGCCGTCCCGTCAGCGCCGACTTTTATCACGGTGGAACAGCGCGTGCCGTAGTCGTGGCCATGGATGAAGGCGGCCGAGAGCAGCCGTTCCCATTCGAGGCTGACGCCGGTGGCGGGCAGGGCGTCATCGGGGTGGATGGTGTCATCGCGGAGCAGGTGGAACAGGCGTTTTTCGTCCGGTAGCGCGGTGAGCGCGGCGTTCAGCGCCGTCTTGCCAGCGCCGACTTTTGGCCAGGGCGTGTCGAGCAGGTGGTTCGACAGGCCATGGACGCCCGGCGCGAGTTCGTGGCGCTGCAGCGTGACATTGCTGAAAGCGATGAGACGTTGGCCATCGCCAAGCAGCAGGTTGAAACCGTTGTAATCGGCGGGGTTCAGCGCGTCGAGATAGGCATCGATGCTGACGTCGCCGGCCAGAAAATCCGCCACCAGCCGGCCGCGCGATGGGGCGTCCGGCTGGTGGCTGGCAGGATCGCGGAAATTGGTCAGCGCGGCAAATTTGTAACCATCGGGGCCATCGCGCGTCATGCCCAGCCAGGTGCCACCCGCTTCCAGATCGCGGCCGGCGAGGACGTGCGGAGGGTCATTCCAAAAGTCGGCGCTGGCGGTACGGCGCTTGAAGAATTCGTCGCGGTTGGCGGCAACCACCAAGGGAAAATCGGGGTGCGCCTGCCACGCGACGAGGATCAGGCACACTGTTTATTCGACGGTGTAGGGCAGCGTTAGCATTTTCAGGCGCGGGCCGGTCGGACTGCCGACATGCACCTCGCCGGCCTCGGCACCCGACGACTGCACCACGACCAGACACTCGTAGCCGCCAGCCGGGGCAGGGGCTGTCATCACCAGCGCGCCGCAATGCTGCTCGCCGGATTCCGGAGTGAATACATCGGTGCCGGGTGGAAAGGCCGTATCGAGTTTCGCGCGGACCATGCGGCGTTTGACCTTGCCAAGGTAGTGCGTGCGGGCGACGATTTCCTGTCCCGGATAGCAGCCCTTCTGGAAGCTGACCCCGCCGACGGCCGCCACTTCGTAATTGACCATCTGCGGCACGAAGGCTTCCTGCGTGGCGGCGACGATGCGCGGGATGCCGGCGGTGATTTCGGCGAGATGCCAGTCGCTCAACTGACCCGGCGTGCCGAGTTCGCTCGCAATGTTCGCAGTTTCGTCAGCAGGGACGGCGAGCACGCAGCGGTTGGCATCAAGCCGGATTACCGTGCCACCCCGATAACTCGCCGTGTGCATCGGCTCGGCCGGGCCGACCTGGCCGCCCACCACGCCGATCAGGGTTCGCTCGCCGGAAACATCGGCCAGTTTCACCTTGCTGCGCAACACAAACATCGAGAGCTTTTTCAGAATGCCCGTCAAAATGTCGGCCGACAGTTGCAGCAGATAATCCGGCCCTTCGCGCCAGATCAGGAAACTGGCGATCAGTCGGCCCTTGGCGGTGCACAGCCCGGCATGCCGCGCGCCGTCGGCGGGGATGTGGGTGATGTCGTTGGTCAGCAGGTTGTGCAAAAAACTGGCGGCATCTTCGCCGCTGACGCGGATCAGGCCCTGGTCGGTGAGCGTTACAAAGAAGGTTGTCTGGTTCATCGTGGTTCCGCTAAATGGATACTCAACAAGAGCGGCTATCATAGCGACCTTCCATGAAGCGCACACTCAAAAGACTGTTGTTGTTGGCCGGATTTTTCCTGGTGGCCGCCCTCGGCTTCGCCGCCTGGATGGCCTGGTTCGCATCTGCGGCCGTGCCGCTCAAACTCAATCCCCAAGGCGTGGTCGATTTCGATATTCGTCCCGGACTGGGTCTCAAGGGAGCGGCGCAGGTGATGGCTGATGCCGGCGTCGGCATGCCGCCCTGGCAATTTTCCCTGCTGGGACGGCTGGCGGGCAAGGATCGCAACATCCAGGCGGGCAGCTATGAAGTCGGCCCTGGCGTGACGGCGTGGCAACTGCTGCAAAAGCTGACGGACGGCGATGTGATGCAAACCCGCATCGTCATCGTCGAGGGCAAGACTTTCCGCGATCTGCGCGCATTGCTCGATGCCCACCCCGACCTGCGGCACGACACGGCCGGACTTTCTGATGCCGAGATCCTCAAATTGATCGGCGCCGAGGAATCTCACCCGGAAGGTCTGTTTTTCCCCGATACCTATCTGTTCGCCCGCCAGACCAAAGACCTGGAGATTCTGCGGCGCGCCTATCTGGGGATGCAGCGGCGCCTCGCCGATGCGTGGGAAAAGCGTGATCCTTCAGTGCCTTACAAGACACCCCGCGAAGCCTTGATCATGGCTTCGATTGTCGAAAAGGAAACCGGCACGCCCGCGGATCGGGGCCAGGTGGCCTCGGTGTTTGTCAATCGACTGCGGATCGGCATGCGACTGCAAACCGACCCGACGGTGATCTACGGTCTGGGCGAGAAATTCGACGGCAACCTGAGAAAGCGCGACCTGTTGGCCGACACGCCCTATAACACCTACACCCGCAGCGGCCTGCCGCCCACGCCGATTGCCCTGCCTGGCATGGCGTCGATCCAGGCCACCCTGCATCCGCCGGCCACCGATGCGCTGTACTTCGTGGCCCGTGGCGATGGCTCCAGCGCCTTTTCCAGAAGCCTGGAGGAGCATAATCGCGCCGTGAGCAAATACCAGTTGGGCAGGAAATAAGGCATGCAAGGAAAATTCATCACCCTTGAAGGCGTCGATGGCGCCGGCAAAAGCACGCATCTGGGCTGGTTGGTCGAGCATTTGCGCGCGCGGGGGCGTGTCGTGGTGCAAACCCGCGAGCCCGGCGGCACGCCGCTGGGTGAAAAACTGCGCGAACTCCTGCTCCACGAACCGATGCACCTCGAAACCGAGGCACTCCTGATGTTCGCCGCCCGGCGCGAACACCTGGAACTGGTCATCAAACCCGCCCTTTTACGCGGCGACTGGGTCGTGTGCGACCGTTTTACCGATGCGAGCTTTGCCTATCAGGGTGGCGGGCGCGGCTTGTCAGTCGAAAAACTCGGCCAGCTTGAAACCTGGGTGCAGGGGAATTTTCAACCGGACTTAACCCTGCTGTTTGACCTACCCATCGACATCGCGGCCCAACGCATGGCCGGCGCTGACCGGCAACTGGATCGTTTCGAGCAGGAAAAAACGGAATTTCACGAGCGCGTGCGTGCGGCCTACCTGGCTCGGGCGGCTGAAATGCCCACGAGAGTGCGCGTCATCGACGCCCGACAGAGCGTGGAACAAATCAAGAAACAACTTGAAGTGTTACTATCAAGTGTCTGATAAAACAATATTAAATATTGAAACATGGCGCGACTTGACTGCGGCGGAAACGCGCCTGCCGCATGCCTTGCTGTTTGCCGGGCCGATGGGGGTCGGCAAACGCGAGCTCGCCGATCTGCTGGCCGCGCGTCTGCTGTGCGAGGCGCCGCGCCAGCCCCATGAGCCGGCCTGCGGGAATTGCCCCTCCTGCGTGATGATGGCTAGCGGCCAGCACCCGGACTACCGTTTGTTGCAACCCGATGCCGCAGCCGAAGGCGAGGATGAGGGAGAATCGGCAGCCGCCGGCGAAGCGGGGGATAAAAAGAAGGCCAGCAAGCAGATTCGTATCCAGCAGGTGCGCGAGGTCGAAGCGTTCTTTCATGTCAGCGGCCACCGGGGCGGCGCGCGCGTCTGCGTCATCGATCCCGCCGAGGCGATGAACCCGATCACCGCTAATTCACTTCTTAAAATACTTGAAGAACCTTCTGTATCATTTTATTTCATAATGATTTCTCACAGATGGCGCAGGCTATTGCCGACGCTGCTGAGCCGTTCGCGCCGCGTCATGTTTGCGCCTCCGCCCGACGAACAATCGCAACGCTGGCTCGCGGAACGGCAGTTGGCTGACCAGGCCAAATGGCTGCCATTTTTTGGCCATGCGCCGCTGGCGGTCGCCGAGGCGGCCAGAACCGGTCGGCTCAAGGCGCTGGAATCGGTCGTTGCCGACCTGCTGAAACCGCAGGAAGCGCTGGCGCAGGCGAATCGTTGGGAAAATCTCGTGAAGGCCGATGGCGCACTCGGCATGGAAGAACTGGTCAGCACGGTGCAAAAGTGGCTTTTCGACCTCGGACAATGCGCCGTCGCCGCCTCGCCACGCTATTTTCCACAGCAAAACAAGACATTGAGCGCAATCTCCCAACGTCTGTCGCTGCCGGTACTGATCCAGGCGCAGCAGCAGGTATTCCAGTTGCGCGCCTGGTCAAACCATCCGCTCAATGCCCGATTGTTTCTTGAGGATCTTTGTGTACGAGCTTTCCGCCCCCTGGGATTATGAATTTACTGGTTGATTCGCACTGCCATCTCGATTTCCCCGAACTCGCGGGAGATCTTCCCGGTTTGCTGAAAACCATGCAGGAAAACCGCGTCGGCTGGGCGCTTTGCGCCGGTGTCACGCTGGAGCGCTTTCCGGCGATGCTGGCCATCGTCAAGGCACAGCCCAACCTGTTCGCCGCCGTCGGCGTGCATCCTGATACCGAAGAACCCGCGCGCGAGGCCGATGTCGATACGCTTGTCAGTCTGGCAGCCGACCCGAAAGTCGTGGCCATCGGCGAGACCGGGCTGGATTATTTCCGCTTGAAGGGCGACCTCGAATGGCAGCGCCAGCGCTTTCGCACCCACATCGCCGCCGCGAAAATATGCGGCAAGCCATTGATTATTCACACCCGTGCGGCAGCGTCCGATACATTGCGGATGCTGAAGGAGGAGGGCGGCGCTGGCGTTGGTGGCGTTTTCCACTGCTTTACCGAAGACATGGATACAGCCCGTCAGGCGCTTGACCTTGGTTTTTACATCTCGTTTTCCGGCATTGTCACCTTCAAGAACGCGGTCGAGATCAAGGCCGTGGCGCAAACCGTGCCGCTTGACCGGCTGCTGGTCGAAACCGACTCGCCCTATCTGGCGCCCGTGCCGTATCGCGGCAAGCTCAATCAACCTGGCTATGTGCTTCATGTTGCAGAGGAAATTGCCCGCCTGCGCGAACTTCCGCTAGACAGCATCATCGAAGCCACCACCACAAACTTCTTTCAGCTCTTTAGTACAGCAAAAAAATGAAAAAAATCATCACCCTGGCCTTTGTCGGCGCAATGCTGACGGTCATGCAACCCGCTGTCTCCGGCGTTTATGAAGACATTTTGCACGCCGCCAATCAGAACGACACCCCCACGGTGGTCGGCCTACTGCGGCGCGGCATGGACGTAAATACCGCCGATACCCAGGGCACGACGCTGTTGATGATCGCCGCTCAGGGCAACAATCTGGAACTGGTGAAGTTCCTCCTCGACAACCGGGTGAACGCCCAGCGCCGCAACCGCCATGGCGACACCGCCTTGATGATCGCCGCGCTGCGTGGGCATATCGAGGTCGTGCGGCTGATGCTGGATCGCAAGGTCGATCCGAACCACGCCGGATGGAACGCCCTGCATTACGCGGCCTTCGAAAACCGCAGCGCCATCGTCACGCTATTGCTCGCGGCGGGCGCCGATATCAACGCACGCGCGCCCAACGGCCAGACCGCGCTGATGTTTGCCGTCAAGCATGGTCATCTCGACACCGTGCGGATTTTGGTGGGTTCGGGCGCCGACCTTGCGCACGAAGATCCGGACGAAGGCGGCGTGCTGGCCATGGCAAAAAAAGCCAATCATGCCGAAATTGCCCAGTTTCTGCTGCGCGCCGGCGCTAAATAAGCATGAACGAAACCCTCATCGAGATCGAAAACCTGCACTTCGCCTATGGCGAACGGAAGATCTTCAACGGCATCAATCTGAAAATCCCCCGGGGGAAGGTCGTGGCCATCCTCGGCGTCGGCGGCTCCGGCAAGAGCACGCTGCTGCGCCTGATCGGCGGGCAACTGCGGCCGGCGCAAGGCAGCGTCAAGGTTCTGGGGCGCAAGATTCACGAGCTCGACCGGGACGAGCTTTTCGCGATGCGGCGCAATATGGGCCTGATGTTCCAGGCCGGGGGTCTGTTCAGCGATCTGTCGGTGTATGACAACATCGCCTTCCCGATGCGCGAACTCACGGACCTCCCGGAAGAGTTGGTCCACGATCTGGTGTTGATGAAACTGCACGCGGTCGGCCTGCGCGGCACGTCCGCACTGATGCCGGGCGAACTGTCGGGCGGCATGGCCCGGCGCGTGGCGCTGGCCCGGGCGATTGCCCTCGACCCGATGCTGACGATGTACGACGAGCCGTTCGCCGGCCTCGATCCGATCTCGCTCAACGTCATTGCCCTGCTGATTCGGCGGCTGAACGATGCGCTGGGGGTGACATCGATTGTCGTGACCTACGACGTTACCGAATCACTCAAGGTCGTCGACTATATCTATCTGATTCACCTCGGCGTGGTCAAGGCGGAAGGCACGGCGGAGGAATTGATCGCCTCCGATGATCCAGTCGTGGCCCAGTTCATTCACGCCCAGCCCAATGGCCCCATCCCTTTCCACATGGAAAGCCCGCCTTATCGGGAGGATCTTGGCATTGCATAGCACTTCGACAGTTTGCTCCATGCCTCGGCGAGAGCCGAACTTGCGTGGGCGACTTCTTCTGCGCTCGTGGCAAGCCCCACCGACAACCGCACGGCGCCGCGTGCCCGCGCGGCATCGCAACCCATGGCCGCGAGGACGCCGCTGACGGTATCGGCCGCGGAATGACAGGCGGAACCGACCGACGCGGCGATCTCATCCGCTACCGCCGCCAGCAGCTCGCGTCCGGAAACGCCGGGGAACGAGACATGCAGCGTATTCGGCAACCGATACTCGGGATGACCGTTGAGCATGAGGCCCGGCACGGCGGCGGCAAGACGGCGGTGCAGTTCGTCACGCAAGTCCGCGAGATGCTGCGTCGCCCCCGGCAGCCGCTCGCGTGCCAGCCGCGCCGTCTCGCCAGCGCCGACTATCAGGGCGACGTTCTCGGTGCCGGGCCGCAGGCCGTGCTCCTGCTCGGCGCCGAACAGAATCGGCTTGAGAGGCGTGCCATGCCGGACGTAGAGCGTGCCGATACCCTTGGGGCCGTAAAACTTGTGGAAGGCGAGTGTCAGCAGATCGACGCCCAAGGCAGCCACGTCGACCGGCAACTTGCCTGCGGCCTGCGCGGCGTCGGTGTGCATCAGGCTGCCGTTGGCGCGCGCCAGCGCGGCAATCTCCGCGATGGGTTGCAGCGTGCCGACCTCATTGTTGGCGAGCATCACCGATACCAGCGCGGTATCGGGCCGCAGCGCAGCGGCCACTGCGGCGACAGCAACCCGTCCGGCGCCATCGACCGGCACGACAGACACGCCCCAACCCAGTTCGCGCAGGTGCAGCGCAGGCTGCATCACCGCCGGATGCTCGACGGCGCTGACGACGATATGCCGCTGCGCGGGCAGCGCACGCGCCACGCCCAGCAAGGCGAGATTGTTAGCCTCGGTGGCGCTGCCGGTGAACACGATTTCCTCCGTCTGCGCGCCGAGCAGGGCGCCAACTTCGGTACGCGCCTGCAGGACGGCTTGCGCCGCCCGCCGGCCATAAACGTGGGATGAGGACGGGTTGCCGAAATCCTCCTCCAGCCAATGCCGGATCGTCACTGCCACTTCCGGCGCGACGGGTGTTGTCGCGTTGTAGTCGAGATAGATCGGAGTGTTCATGCCAGCGCCTGATGCAGACCGGCGATCAGGTCGTCGGCATCCTCGAGGCCGATGGACAGCCGCAGCATCGCGTCCGAGATGCCGCGCCGCGCGCGTTCCTCCGGCGTCAGGCCATGGTGGGTGGTGGTACAGGGCTGGGTCACCAAGCTCTCGACGCCGCCAAGGCTGGGCGCGAGCGCAAAAAGCTTCAGCCGGTCGGCGACGCGCGTGGCATCTTCACCATTGCCATTCACCTCGATGGTCAGCATGCCGCCGAAGCCTCTCATCTGTTTTTTCGCCAGCGCATGGCCGGGAAAATCGGGCAGGCCGGGATAGAGCACGCGGGCGATCCGCGGATGCCGCGCCATCGCTTCCGCGACCGCCTGCGCCGTGGCGTTTTGCTGGCGCACGCGCACCGGCAGCGTGCGGATGCTGCGCGCGAGCAAGCTGGCGATTTCCGGCGCGATGGTCGTGCCGAGGTTCTTGCGCCAGTTCCACACCGGCGCGAGCAGTTCCGCCGCACCCATCAGCGCGCCGGCGGTGAGGTCCGAATGGCCGCCGAGATATTTGGTGCAGGAATGC
>JAUXWU010000082.1 GCA_030680085.1 Rhodocyclaceae bacterium
TCGCTTCGCCAGGCTGCATAAGGCCGCAGCCTGCCATTGACCCGGCTACGGGGCTTGTCGCTCGGATGCCTTGACAGCAAAACGCGTGCCCGAAAAAAGCACGCCGCCAAATTTCTACGGAAATTGACCGCCATCAACATCTGTCGTGATCTTGGTGTCCCTTCACCTAAAAAATTCTAACCAGCGTCAAGCCGGCAGCCAGCAAAAACAGCATGAGGCCGAATTGCAGGCCGTTGAGGCTTTGCTCGAGAATCAACTGGGTCATCGGCTGACTCGACCTGCCGGGGTAGTCAATGCCCGCGCCCGCATCGCAGTCTGCGGCGCTATGCCGGAGCTATGGGAAGATCAAGCCGGGCGCGGCTTGTTTTGATTGTTGGGCCGGGCTTGGGGCGGTCGGCCACCGCCACCACCACCACCACCACCGCCACCGCCAGAACCACCGGGCCCGGGCTTATGTTGCCCTTTGCCTTTCGAGCGGTTCTTGGACTGAAATTGCGGTTTGCCGGAATATGCGGAAGGCGGCTGGCTGCCCGACCGGTTGCCGGGTGCAGTTTGAATTTCCAGCTCGTTGAGCTCGTCCCATTCAGCATCGGTACGATCGCGGTCTGGTATGGCAAGCAACTCGCGCATCCTGCGCCGCGGATCAAACGCTGCCGCAGCGGGAGGAGGAGGAGCATTGACTTCGTTCTCCAAGGGATTCCCGTTCAATCAATTTGAGTAAGGGCAACCTAACTTCCGCAGCGGTCAGGAAACAGCAGCTTTCGCTAACCTGAAGCACGCGCCGAATCGAGTTTAATCTCTTTGGTAGGTTGGTTGCGGGGGAAGGATTTGAACCTTCGACCTTCGGGTTATGAGCCCGACGAGCTGCCAGACTGCTCCACCCCGCGCCAAGTTCTCCATTATGCACGAGGTCATTAATTGCCGTCAATAGCTTTTGCTAAATTTTATTGCGCGGGCAAAGCCGAATCGAGGCAAAGCTGCAATTCCGACGCCCAGTCTGGCTGTTGCAGGGTGAAGTCTTTCTGCAAGCGGTCGCAGTTCAGCCGTGAATTGGCAGGTCGGCGGGCGGGCGTGGGAAAGTCGGCGCTGGTGATACGGCGCACCGCCGGGGTTCTTTGAAGCAGGCCGCGTTCCGCGGCGTCTGCGATGATCGCCGCGGCAAACCCATGCCACGATGTCGCGCCGGCGGCGGCGAGGTGATAAATACCCTGCTGGCCGGCATAGCGGGCGATGGCCAGGGCCGTGGTTTCGGCGATCATGCGGCACCAGGTCGGGGCGCCGATCTGGTCGGCGACGATGCGCAGTTCGTCGCGTTCCCTGGCCAGGCGGAGCATGGTGCGCAGGAAATTCTGCCCGCGCAGGCCATACACCCAACTGCAGCGGAAAATCAGGTGACGGCAGTCGGCGGCCTGAATCGCCTGCTCGCCGGCCAGCTTGCCGCGGCCATAGGCGTTGATGGGACAGACGGGGTCGTCTTCGCCGTAGGCGGCGGATTTCTTGCCGTCGAACACATAGTCGGTCGAATAGTGGATGAGCAGGGCGTCCTGCTGCTTGGCGGCCTCGGCCAGAATGCCCGGCGCCGTGGCATTGATGGCGGTGGCGCGTGCGGTTTCGTTCTCGGCCTTGTCGACGGCCGTGTAGGCCGCCGGGTTGACGATGATGTCCGGCTTGATTTCATGCAGCACGGCGCGCATGCCATCCGGGTTCGCGAGGTCAAAGCCGCCGCGGTCGAAGGCGAAAACTTCGCCGAGTGGTTGCAGGCTGCGCTGCAGTTCCCAGCCGACTTGGCCGTTGATCCCGGTAAGCAAGATACGGCTCATGGGTAGGTTTCCGCATCTTGTAGTGGAATGCCAACGGCATCCTTGGCGGCCAGCCGGGGTGCGCCGGTCAGCGGCCAGTCGATGGCCAGCGCGGGGTCGTTCCAGAGCAGCGTGCGCTCGTGTTCGGGGGCGTAGTAATCCGTGGCTTTGTAGAGAAAATCGGCGTTCTCGGTCAGCGTGAGAAAACCGTGGGCGCAGCCGGGGGGCACCCAGAACATGCGCTGGTTTTCGGCCGACAGGACGACTCCCGCCCAGCGCCCGAAGGTCGGGGAGGAGCGGCGCAGATCGACGGCGACATCGTAGACCGCGCCGCTGACGACGCGCACCAGTTTGCCTTGCGGCTGTTTGAGCTGGTAATGCAGTCCGCGCAGCACGCCCTGTTGCGAGCGCGAATGGTTGTCCTGCACGAAGTCGACATCCAGGCCGAAGGCGGCAAAGCCGCGGCGGTTCCAGCTTTCCATGAAAAAGCCGCGTGCGTCGCCGAACACTTTGGGTTCGAGGATGAGCGCATCGTTGACGGCTGTTGGGATGACTTGCATCAGAACACCTGGTCGCGCAGCAGGCCTTGCAGATAGGTGCCGTAGCCGCTCTTGGCCAGCGGGGCGGCCAGCGCGGCGAGTGCCGCGTCGTCAATCCAGCCCTGCCGCCAGGCGATTTCTTCGGGGCAGGCGACCTTGAGGCCCTGGCGTTTTTCCAGCGTGGCGATGAACTGCCCGGCTTCGAGCAGCGAGTCATGCGTGCCGGTATCGAGCCAGGCCATGCCGCGCCCCATGATCTCGACATTGAGCTGGCCGGCTGCGAGGTAGTGCCGGTTGACGTCGGTGATTTCCAGCTCGCCGCGGGGTGAGGGCGCAAGACTGGTGGCAATATCGGCTACTTGCGCATCGTAAAAATACAGGCCGGTGACAGCATAGCGAGACTTGGGCTGTTGCGGTTTTTCTTCGATGCTGACCGCGCGGCGCTGGTCATCGAAGGCGACGACGCCATAGCGCTCCGGGTCGGTGACGGCGTAGGCGAACACCGTCGCGCCGGCGTCGTTGTTTGTAGCGCGTTGCAGTTGTCCCGCCAGTTCGTGGCCGTAGAACAGGTTGTCGCCCAGCACCAGCGCGGACGGTTGGCCGTCAATGAAGTCGCGGCCGATGATGAAGGCTTGCGCGAGTCCGGCGGGCGTGGCCTGCACGGCATACTGCAGATTGATGCCCCAGGCTGATCCGTCGCCCAGCAATTGCGCGAAGCGCGGTGTGTCCTGCGGCGTGGAAATCAGCAGGATGTCGCGGATACCCGCCAGCAGCAGCGTCGCCAGCGGGTAGTAGATCATCGGTTTGTCATAGACGGGCAGCAGTTGCTTGGACACCGCCAGCGTGGCCGGATGCAGCCGGGTGCCGGCGCCGCCGGCGAGGATGAGGCCTTTGCGGGTCATGGTCGTTGCGTGTAGTTTTGGTCGATCCATTGGCGATATTCGCCGCTTTGCACCTGGGCGACCCAGTCGGGATTGTCAAGATACCAGGCGACGGTTTTTTCGATGCCGCTGGCGAAGGTTTCCAGCGGCAGCCAGCCCAGCTCGCGTTGAATCTTCCCGGCGTCGATCGCATAGCGCTGGTCATGGCCGGGACGATCGGCGACAAAGGTCTTCAACTCGGCATGGCGGCGGTCTGCTGTTCTGGGGCGCTGCCGGTCGAGCAGGGCGCAGAGCGTGTCGATCACCTGCAGGTTGGTTTTTTCATTGCGTCCGCCGATGCAGTAGGTCTCGCCCGGTCGACCGCGCTCGAAGACAAGTTGCAACGCCCGGGCATGGTCGTCCACATACAACCAGTCGCGCACGTTGTCGCCCTTGCCGTAGATTGGCAGGGGTTTGCCCGCCAGTGCGTTGCCGATCACCAGCGGAATCAGTTTTTCCGGAAACTGATAGGGGCCGTAGTTGTTCGAGCAGTTGGTGATCAGCGTCGGCAGGCCGTAGGTGTGCTGCCAGGCGCGCACCAGATGGTCGGAGGCGGCTTTCGAGGCGGAGTAGGGCGAACGGGGATCGTAGGCGGTCGTTTCATTGAACAGCCCGCTGGGCCCCAGGCTGCCGAATACTTCGTCGGTCGAGACATGATGGAAGCGGAAAGCGCTCTGCGCGGCGGCGTCGAGACCGCTCCAGTAGGCGCGCGCCGCTTCCAGCAGGGTGTAGGTGCCGACGACATTGGTCTGAACGAAATCGCCCGGGCCGTGAATCGACCGGTCGACGTGCGATTCGGCCGCCAGATGAATGATGCCGTCCGGACGATATTCGGCAAGCAGCGCATCCATCGCCGGCCGGTCGCAAATGTCGTGATGGCAAAAAATATGTCGCGGGTCGCGGCCGGCCTCGGCCAGCGAGGCGAGGTTGCCGGCATAGGTCAGCTTGTCGATATTGACGATGCGCCAGTCGCTCGCGGCGATGAGCAGGCGAATCAGCGCGGAGCCAATGAAGCCGGCGCCGCCGGTGATGAAGACAGTCTTCATGGGTTACTTTCTATGCAGCTAAAACGCGGTTCTTGCCCGCGCGCTTGGCCAGATACATGGCGCCGTCGGCGCGCTGGATGGCCGCCATGCCCTCTTCGTCCGCGCCCAGCTCGGCGACGCCGCAACTGAAGGTGATCAGCACCCTGTCGTTGTTGTGCAGGAAGAAGTGCTTCGTCAGTTCGCGCTGCACTCGCACCATGGCGCCGACAGCGGCCTCCAGCGGCGTGTCCGGCAGGACGACGACAAATTCCTCGCCGCCATAGCGCGCCAGCGTATCTTCGGGACGAATGGCCTCTCGCACTACCTTGGCCAGATGCACCAGTGCGGCATCGCCCGCCGCGTGACCGAGGGTGTCGTTGAGCTTCTTGAAGTTGTCGATGTCGAGGAGCGCCAGGCACAGCTTGCCGTGATGGCGGCGGGCGCGGCCCACCTCGGTGTCCAGCGCATCATCCATGCCCTTGCGGTTGAGCACACCGGTCAGCGGGTCGTGGCGCACCATCTGGCTGGCGTTGGCCAGCTCGTCCTGCAAACGCTCGATCTCGCGCTCGGCCGCGCCGACCTTGCCACGCATCTGCATCAGCTCGTCGCGCGAGCGCTGGGCATTGAGCTGGATGAGCCGCGTTTCGCGCATGACATCTTCCAGCACCGCCGACAGGTCGGCGATGTCGTGGGCCTGGCTGATCTGCTCGGCGCAGCGCTCGATCTTGTCGTGGTAGTCGCCGGTGGATTCCGAAAGATCGGCCAACCGGTCGATGAAGGACGCCAGCATCTGCTTGATCTGGTCGCGGGCATTAAGCAGGCTTTTCTTGAGTGCGCTTTGCTTGTAGATGACGTCCTTCATGCGCCGCTCGACATCATCGAGTCGGCGCAGATTGAGCGGCTGGCTGACCAGTTCGAGCACCACGGCGATCTGGCCTTGCAGGCTCTGGTCATCCAGCACCAGTTCGTTGATGTTGTCGATGATCAGGTGCAGCAGATGCAGCAACCCAGACTTAAGTTCGGCCTGATCCTCGACCGCGAAATTCAGCCGATAGCTGAATCGCTTGAGATTGGCGATGAATGCGGCGATGTCATCGGCATTACCGGCGGCGCGGGCGGCGGCCGCCAGGCGCGTCGCCTCCGCGCCCAGTTCGGCGTTGTCGGCCAGCACGGTGCTGATGGCGCTTTCGAGCAACTGCGCCAGCAAATCCAGCAGTTCGCCGCTGGACCCTTTGGCGGAGTCGGCAGACTGGCCTGTGGTTTTGGTAAAAGTCGGCGCTGGCGGGACGGCGGCGCTTGCATCCGCCGCATCAGCAGGGACGCCGGCGGCCAGGGAACTTTCCTGCCCGGCCGATTGCGACCAGGTTTTAAGCAATCCAGCGAGACGGGTGTAGAGCAGATCCGGCGTCGGCGACGCGGCCAGCACATGTTCCAGCGCCTCGCGCTTTCTGGCCGGGGTGAGATCGGCCTGGCGGGCCTCCAGGCGCGTCAGCAGGTCGTGGATCAGCGCCGACCAGTTGGGCGGCTCGGCGGCCGTCTTGTTCAGCAGGTCAGTTAGCGCGGTGTTGAGGCCTGCCCATTTTTTGTCGCTGACCGCACTCTCGATCTGGCGGACAAAGCGCAATTGCTCGGGCGTGTTGCGCGGCAGGCTGGCGACGAGCGCCTTGAGGGACTTTTCGGGAAAATCCTCGGTGATAGCGGTTCCGGCAATTTCGTTGTAGAGCGCACGGTAATTGTCGGGCGTGGGCAGAATGCGTTGCAGGGAAAGGCGCTTCAGGGTTTCGCGCGCGGTTTCGGACGGGTTCATGGACACAATGACTTACTCGACGAGGCCGTGACGCAGGCCGTAGTGGATCAATTCCGCAGTGCTTTTCAACCCCATTTTCTCAAGCAGTCGCGCCCGATAGGTGCTGACGGTGGCCACGCCGAGATTGAGTTCGTCGGCGATCTGCGTCAGCGGCTTGCCCTTGGCGATCAGCACCAGCACCTGATATTCGCGGTCGGTGATGCGTTCGTGCGGCAGTTTCTCAGTGTTGTCGGCGATCGCGTCGACCAGTTGCTGCGCCACCCCGGGACTGACATATTTCTTGCCGCCGGCGACCTGGCGGATGGCCGTGACCAACTGGTCCGGCGCGCTTTGCTTGGTCAGGTAGCCGGACGCGCCGGCTTTCAGCGCCCGCAAGGCGTATTGTTCTTCGGGGTGCATGCTGAGGATCAGCACGGGCAGGCGCGGAAATTCGCGCTTGAGCTGCTTCAGGGTGTCGATGCCATTGCGGTTGGGCATCGAGATATCCAGCAGGAATACATCCCAGGCGTTTTCGCGCGCCAGTTGCAGCGCGTCTACACCATCGTCGGCTTCGCCGGCGACCAGCAGGTCTTCCGTTTCGGAAAATATCTGCTTGAAGCCCTGGCGGACGATCGCATGGTCGTCGGCGATCAGGACGCGTATTTTTTCAGAGGTCAAAATAAATCCTGTTGGATGATTTCTTCAGATTCGACGGGTTGGGCGTCATCATCACGCCGTGCCGGCACCTTCAACAACAAATGGGCGCCGCCCTGCTCGGCCGTGGCAATGTGAAACCCGCCGTTGAGACTTTGCACACGCTCGCGGATGCCGCGCAAGCCGAAGGATTTCGGTTTGTCCATGTCGCGCTCGGCGATGCCGCGACCGTTGTCGCGAATTTCGAGCGTGATGTTACCGTTTTCAAGCTTGAGGCGCACGACCACGAGCGAGGCATGCGCATGTTTGGCGACATTGGTCAGCGCTTCCTGGACGATGCGGAACAATGCCAAAGACGTATTCTGGTCAGGCTCGATGCCGTCATCGCATTGCGCCCGACAGGTAATCCCCGTGCTGTGACCGAAATCTTCGGCCTGGCATTCGATGGCCGCCGCCAGACCGAATTCCTTGAGAATGCCGGGACGCAACTGACGGGCGACGCGGCTGGCGGTGCCCATGGCCTGATCGAGCAATTTCTCGATGGAGTGGGCTTTGGGACTGAGGTGGGCGGGCAGTTTGCTGGCCAGCAGGGCGGCTTCGATTTTCAGCCGCACCAGCATGCTGCCCAGTTCGTCATGAATGTCCCGCGCGATCCGCTCGCGCTCCTCTTCCTTGGCCGCTTCGAGGTGAAACGATAGCGCGGCCAGTTGGGCGCGCGATTCGCGCAGGGCGGCCTCGGTCTTTTTGGTTTGCGTGATGTCGGTGGCAATGCCGGTCCACAGCACCGTGCCCTCGTCGTTGCGATGCGGCAGCGAGCGCATGTCGATCCAGCGCGCGCCATCCTTCAAGCGCCCTTCCCAGAGCAGGGCGTTGCCCGAGTGGGCGGATTCCGCGAGTGCATCGAGCCAAGCCTGGCGATCGCCGACCATCAGCGTATCGAGGAAACGTTGTGTTCCGCCGCGCAACTCATGCTGCTTGACGCCCAAAAGGCGCACGGAGCCCTCGCTGACATAAAGGAATCGGTAATTGCCGGTAATTTCGCGTTGCAGGTTGAATACCAGGCCAGGCAGGTTGGAAGCCAGGGCGGATGCGCGCGCCTCGCTGTCGTGCAGCATTTCGAGCGCCGCGCGGTGGTCGGCGCGGTGCCCGGCCTCGCGGATTTCACGCTCCACCGCGAAAGTCAGGCGGCCGAGCCGGTCCAGAAATACGACATCATGCGCCCCAGCGCGCAACGGCTTGATTGCCGCGCGTTGATCATCCGGCGCAGCGACGATGATCAGCGGCGTGTCGAGACGCTGATCGCGCAGCGTTTTCAGGGTGGTGGCCGGCGTGCAGGCGCCGTGGTTGAGGCAATGCAGGACGGCATCCCAGTGTTGTTCGCGCAGCAAGCCGCGCAGCGCGGCAATACTGGGCGCCGCCGTGAACTCGGGTTTGCGCCGCTCGCCCTGCCAGTTCATTTCCAACTGCTCGACCATGGCCGCCGTGCTGCAAACAACCAGCAATCGCAAGGCGGAATCTTGGCTAGGGGAGGCGTCCTGCATGAATTTGACCAATCGAACGGGGGCGCTCAATTGTAGAGGAACGCTGCCCGGGCGGTCGGATATAATCCGCGCCCTGAATGCCGGCATAGCTCAGTTGGTAGAGCAACCGCCTTGTAAGCGGTAGGTCCCCAGTTCGAGTCCGGGTGTCGGCACCAGTAAAGCTCGCCCCCCTTCGCCCCCCTCGCGGGGGGTTCCAAACTGCTCGCTTCGCTCGTATATTACGGGGCGTTTCGTTTTGGCAGCGGAGCGGATTGCGGCTGGCGCCGCGTGCCGCGTTTGCTTGGGGTGGCCCGGCGCAAACGCTGCGTTTTCACGCTAATAAATGATTATTTCTGACGCTGGTAGAGAAACCAACGTTCTTTGCGATCGCTGGGGCGGTGGCCTTGCCAGCGCTCTGTCCAGCCGGCCGGCGCTGCCTGACCCAGGCTGCCTTCGGCGAGACGCCATTCACAACTGCCGGCGCGCGCTGGTGGCGTCGTGCGAATGCCAACGAAATAATCGAGCGAGGCGCGCTGGGCTGCGCCGAGCCCCGCGCGTTCGATGCAATCGAGCTTTTGCGGCAGCGCGGCGCGCAGCGAGAGCGCGACCGCGCGATACGACTTGCCGTGGTCGATCCATGACATCCAGAGGGTTGCCGCGAGCGCCCACAGCAGGGTCGTGCCCGCCGCCCAGTGCAGGGTGGGGCGCCAACTGGCGCGGCGCAAGGCCCAGGACAGCAACCAGGCCAAGGTAATGACAACGGCAAAAGCAAGCGCGAGTGCCGGGTATTCCACAGTGTGCCCGGGCGCCAGTTTTTCAAAGTTATTGGCGACTTTGGGCGGCCAGTCGAGCGCCTGCGCGCTGGCGCCGAGCCAGATCAGCACGGCGAAGCAGCTGAAGGTCGTCATGGCGAACCAGTCGAAGGCATTCGCCGCGCCACGGCGCAGGCGGTCTACGCCCGCCGCGGCGATCAGGATGAACGGCAACAGCAGGGGGAGGGTTGCCAGCGTGCGCGGCGACCCGGTGAGAAACCAGAGCAGCGCCAGCAGCAGGCCCAGCAATGGAATGGCGAGCGGCGATAAATGGCGACGGTGCAGCCAGAGCGTCCAGGCGGCTATCGGCAGCACCGGCCAGGTCGCCCAGACCAACTGCTCGACGTGTCTATCCGCAGGGATGCCGCGTGCCAGCGTGGCTTCGGCGAGTTCGTTTTGCCACCACTGCAGCCATTGCGCCCAAAGTTCGGGCGCCTGGCTGGAGAGCAGGAGCGGCCAGGCGGCGATGAGCGGCACGGCGATCAGTAATGCCAGCGCCAGGCTTTTCCAGTCGCGCTGCAAAATCGGCGCTGGCAGGACGGCGCCGGCCATGAGCAGGCCGACCAGTCCGTGGGCCGGGAAGGACAGGCCGAGGCCAATGCCAAGCAAGATCGCGCCGCGGCGTGGCGCAGCGCCTTGCGCGGCGCCCTGCAGAATCAAGCCGCCACCCCAGTAGGCCAGCGCCGCAAAGGCGAGTCCGGCCACGGCGGGTTGGGCTTCGTGCAGGGGCGTGAGCAGTCCCAGCGTGCCGATGGCCAGAAGCGGCGCGGCGCGGCCGGCGTCCGCGCCGTGCAAGGCGCGCGCGGCGCCGGAGAGCGCGAACAGGAACAGCGCGCCAAACAAGGTGGTGGCCAGGCGCGCGGCATTGTGAAAGTCGAGCAGGCCACCAAAAATCTTCCCCAGCAGGGCGGCTACCCAATGGTAGAGCGGCGCGGTATGCGGCCAGGGTTCGCCGGCGACGTACGGGAACAGCCAGTTGCCGCCGGTCGCAAAGCCGTGGGCGATGCCGATATGAATGGCATCCTCGGTCTTCCAGGGATCGTGATCGATGACGCCGGTCAGCAGGTAGACGGCGGCCAGCAGCAGCAGCGCGGCGGCGGGCAGGCGCGGCGAGTTGCTTTGACTTTGGAATGGGCCTTGCATCATGCGGCGGCGATTGCCTTGCGGTTGGGAAGTCGGCGGCCGCGACGGCAAAAAATAAAGGCAGCCGAAGCTGCCTTTATTGCTGTCGCGCGATGCTGACTCTTCGAACGATCAGGCAGCGGCGCCGGGACGCTTGCCGTATTTCTGGCGGAAGCGCTCGACGCGGCCAGCCGTGTCGATGATTTTCTGCTTGCCGGTGTAGAACGGGTGGCAGGCCGAGCACACTTCGATGTGCAGCGGTTTGCTGTTGGTCGAGCAGGTGTTGAACTTGTTGCCGCAGCTACAAGTCACCTCGATCTCGTTGTACTTCGGGTGAATGCCTTCTTTCATGATCGTGTCCTTAAATCCAGAGATGCCCGCAGCAGGGTGCAGAAAACGGAGTTTCAGAGAAGGCTAATGCCCACCTTGGTGGGCGTTACGCCGCAACTAAAAGCCGCGCATTATCCTGAAAAACGGCGAAGAAATCAACCGCAATCAGTTACTGCGGCGCATCGAGTCAAAAAATTCCGCGTTGTTCTTGGTGGCCTTGACCTTGTCGAGCAGGAATTCAGTGGCTTCCAGGTCATCCAGGCCGTAAAGCAGCTTGCGCAAAACCCAGACCTTTTGCAGCACGTCCTTTTGCATCAGCAGTTCCTCGCGGCGCGTGCCGGAGCGGTTGACGTTGATCGAGGGATAGACGCG
>JAUXWU010000084.1 GCA_030680085.1 Rhodocyclaceae bacterium
TCGCTTCGCCAGGCTGCATAAGGCCGCAGCCTGCCATTGACCCGGCTACGGGGCTTGTCGCTCGGATGCCTTGACAGCAAAACGCGTGCCCGAAAAAAGCACGCCGCCAAATTTCTACGGAAATTGACCGCCATCAACATCGGCCAGCGTAAAGCGCCTGCCGTCCCGCCGCGCCTTGGCTTCCCCCTGGATTTCGCCGCTGGGGGCGCTGGCATAGTCGCCGATGGCAAAGACGCTCTCCTTGATCTTGCCGTCTTCGCGCAACTCGAAGCGATAGCGCCATGCCTTGACGCCGTTGGGCTTGATTTCCAGATACAGCCCGTTGCTGTCTTTCAGCTTGTAGGGCTTGTCCTTGGGTTTGGCATTGCGGCATTGGGTGTCGTTCAACATGGCAGGTCTCCGGGTTTCGAGCCATACCCGGTTTTTTCTACCCCGGTTTTGACCCAATACCCGGTATCGTACCCGGTTGATACCCGGATGACAACGGTAATGATCGGACGATTACGGCTTAATATCTATATCAATACGTTGATTGTTATGGATATTATTGTCCGCGTTGGTTCGCGCAAATCCGAAAAGCTGTTTAGACGTTGAAGAGGAAGTTCATCACGTCGCCGTCCTTGACGATGTATTCCTTGCCTTCCGCGCGCATTTTGCCGGCTTCCTTGGCGCCGGCTTCGCCCTTGCAGGCGATGAAGTCGACGTAGGCGATGGTCTGGGCGCGGATGAAGCCGTGCTCGAAGTCGGTGTGGATCACGCCCGCCGCTTGTGGCGCGGTGTCGCCGGCGTGGATGGTCCAGGCGCGGACTTCCTTGGGGCCGGCAGTGAAGTAGGTTTGCAGGCCCAGCAGGCTATAGGCGGCGCGGATCAGGCGGTTCAAACCCGGCTCGGCCAGGCCCATGTCGGCGAGGAACAGTTGTTTCTCGTCGTCTTCAAGATCGGCAATCTCGGATTCGATGGCGGCGCAGACGGCCACCACCTCGGCCTTTTCACTTTTCGCGCGGGCGCGTACTGCGTCGAGATGCGGGTTGTCCGCGAAGCCGTTTTCCATGACGTTGGCGACATAGAGCACCGGCTTGGCGGTGATCAGGAAGAACGGCTTAAGGTTGGCCCATTCTTCTTTCGAAAGATCCAGCGCCCGCACTGGTTTGGCTTCGTTCAGCTGTGCCAGACACTTTTCGAGCACGGTCACCAGCAATTTGGCTTCCTTGTCGCCGCCGGACTTTGCCTGCTTTGAATAGCGCACCAACGCCTTTTCAACGGCGGCCATGTCGGCCAGCGCCAGTTCGGTGTCGATGACCTCGATGTCGGAGAGCGGGTCGATCTTGCCGGCCACATGCACGACATTCTCGTCGGCGAAGCAGCGCACCACATGGACGATGGCGTCGGTTTCGCGGATATTGGCAAGAAATTTGTTGCCGAGGCCTTCGCCCTTGGAGGCGCCGGCCACCAGGCCCGCGATGTCGACGAATTCGACAATAGCCGGCAGGATTTTTTGCGGCTTGGCGATGGCGGCAATGGCAGCAAGGCGCGGGTCAGGCACCTCGACGATGCCGACGTTGGGTTCGATGGTGCAGAAGGGATAGTTCTCCGCCGCGATGCCGGATTTGGTCAGGGCATTGAAGAGGGTGGACTTGCCGACGTTGGGCAGGCCGACGATGCCGCATTTGAGGCTCATGGTGTTTCCTTCGGTTCTTCTGTCTTGGGTGGCGCGGGCCGTGAATTGATGCGCTGGGTCGCGGCGTTGAAATCGGCCTTCGCCAGCAGCGGCCAGGCCAGCAGCGCGCGGTCGATGGCGGCGTCGATTTCTTCCGCCTCTTCCTTGCGCGGCGGTTTCAGCACGTAGTTGATGACTTCGTTGCGGTCGCCCGGATGGCCGATGCCGATCCGCAAGCGCCAAAAATCCTGCGTGCCGAGATGGGCGCTAATGTCTTTCAGCCCATTATGACCGCCCAGGCCGCCGCCGAACTTGAGGCGCAGTTGGCCGGGCGGGATGTCGAGTTCGTCATGCACCACCAGCATCTCGGCGGGCTGGATGCGGAAAAAACTGGCCAGCGCCTGCACCGACTGGCCAGAGCGGTTCATGAAGGTCTGCGGCATGAGCAGCCAGACACCGCCGGGTACGCCACTGAGGCGTGCGTTGGCCACCCAGCCGTGATAGCGGGATTCGCGCACGAAAGAAACATCCAGTTCACGCGCCAGCCGCTCACAAAACCAAAACCCGGCGTTGTGCCGGGTTTTGGAGTAGTCGGACCCGGGATTGCCGAGTCCGACTATGAGCTTGAGAGCTAACGACAATGTCAAATTACCGTTTGTCGCCCTTCTTCTCGGCCTTCCGCTCGGCCACGGCGGCCGGTTTCTTCACCGCGACGGCCGGAGCGACTTCGACGGCGGCTTCGGCCAGCGGCTCATCAGCGGCAGCGCCCGCGCCACGCACCACGACACCGGCCACGACGGGGTCGCCCTCGCCATGGAACACCGCGGTCACGCCAGCCGGCAGCTTGAGCTGGGAGAGGTGGATCGATTCGCCGGCCTGCAGATCCTTGAGGTCAACCTCGATGAACGCGGGCAGATCCTTGGGCAGGCAGCTCACGTCGAGTTCGGACATGCCGTGGTGGGCCATGCCGCCACCGGTCTTGATGCCCGGACTGATCTCGGCGTTGATGAAGTGCAGCGGCACTTTCTGGTGAATGGCGTGGGCGGCGTCGATGCGCTGGAAGTCGACGTGCTTGATCTGCAGCTTGTAGGCGTGCATCTGCACATCGCGCAGCAGGCACATGGCCACGGCGCCGTCGATGTTCATGTTGATGACGGACGCGTGAAAGGCTTCCTTGCGCAGCGCCTGAAAAATCACGTTGTGATCGAACTCGATCATTTGCGGGGCGGTGGGGCCGCCGTAGATAATGCCGGGGACCCGGCCGGCGCGACGCAGGCGGCGGCTCGCACTCGATCCCTGCAGTTCGCGTTGGTGGGCGTTGATTTCAAATTGCATGATTTACTCCAGAAAATGCCCTGTCCGCGACCAGACAGAGCGGTTGATAAAACTTATTCCATGAACAGCGAAGATACGGATTCTTCGTTGCTGATGCGGATGATGGTTTCGGCCAGCAGACCGGCAATCGGCACGACGCGGATGCGGTCGCAGGCCAGCGCCTCCGGGGAGAGCGGAATGGTGTCGGTGACCACCACCTCGTCGAGATCGGATGCGGCAATGCGCGGAATGGCGCCCCCCGACAATACCGGGTGGGTGCAATAGGCCATGACGCGCTTCGCGCCATGCTCCTTGAGCGCGCGGGCCGCCTTCACCAGCGTGCCGGCGGTGTCGACGATGTCGTCCATGATGACGCAACTGCGGCCTTCGACATCGCCGATGATGTGCATCACCTCGGAAACATTGGCGCGCGGCCGGCGCTTGTCGATAATGGCCAGGTCGGTTTCGAGGCGTTTCGCGGCGGCTCGGGCACGCAACACGCCGCCGACGTCGGGCGAGACGACCAGCAGATCTTCGTGGCGCTGCTTCCAGATGTCGCCCAGCAGGATCGGCGTGGCGTAGATGTTGTCGACCGGGATATCGAAGAAGCCCTGAATCTGGTCGGCGTGCAAATCGACCGTCAAGAGGCGCTGCACGCCCGCGGCCTGCAGCATGTTGGCCACCACTTTCGCCGCGATCGGCACACGCGCGGAGCGCGGCCGGCGATCCTGGCGGGCATAGCCGAAATAGGGCACGGCGGCGGTGATGCGTCCGGCCGAGGCGCGCTTCAGCGCGTCGGCGAGGATGATCAGCTCCATCAGGTTGTCGTTGGCCGGCGCACAGGTGGGTTGCAGGATGAAGACATCCTTGCCGCGCACGTTTTCCAGAATCTCGACATTGCTTTCGCCGTCGGAAAACCGCCCCACGGTGCAGCGTCCGATCGAGATGCTCAGGCGCTTGGCAACATCCGCCGCCAACTTGGGGTTGGCGTTGCCGGTAAAGACCATCAGACTGTCGTAGGCCATGCGCTTGCCTATTTTCTCTGCGTTTATTGAAAGCGAAGCGCGCAGCCACGGATTTCCCGTGACTGCCCGGAAGAATTCTGGCTGGGGAGGAAGGATTCGAACCTTCGCATGCTGGAATCAAAATCCAGTGCCTTAACCAGCTTGGCGACTCCCCAAAATCGGTGCGAAAAAAAGTCAGCGCGCCTGAGCGGACGCGAATTTTCCGTGTTTTACGAATTCATGTCAATGCAAACAACGGATGCGCCGCCAGTCCGCGCACCACTTGCCCGTGTATGTGGTCCGGTAACGACCGTTGCGCGGCCCGCGCCACCGCCTCGTCGCGGAATTCAACAAAGCAGCCGGCGCCCGAGCCGGTCATGCGCGCATCGCCTAGGTGACGCAGCCAGTCGAGGTAGCGCGCCACCTCGGGATAGAGCGCACAGGCCACGGGTTCCAGATCGTTATGGCCGACACCCGGCCGCCAGTCGGCCGGGTTCATGGCCGGGGTATCGCGCCTGAGGCCAGGCGAGCGGAAAATCTCCGCCGTCGGCACCGCCACGGTCGGCAGGGTCAGCAGATACCAGGCTTCGGGAACCGCGACATCGGTGAAGTGCTCGCCGATGCCCTCGGCGAAGCAGTTGCGGCCGTGGATGAAGATCGGCACGTCGGCACCCAGCGTCAGACCAATGGCTTGCAGGCGCTCGTTCGACAGGCCGCAGCCCCACAAATGGTTGAGCGCGAGCAGCGTCGTCGCGGCATCCGAACTGCCGCCGCCCAGGCCGCCGCCCATGGGGATGCGCTTTTCGAGGTGGATCGTTGCGCCCAACGCCGTCCCGCCAGCGCCGACTTTTAGCAACGCCTCGGCTGCGCGCACCACCAGGTCTTGTTCCGGCGGCACGCCTGGCGTCGGCGTCGCCAGCACGATGCGGCCATCGCTGCGCGGCTCGAAACGCAGGGTATCGGCCAGGTCGATGAAACGAAACACCGTCTGCAGCAGGTGATAACCATCGGCGCGCCGACCGACGACATGCAGGAACAGGTTGAGTTTCGCCGGGGCCGGCCAGGCGCTTTCCCGGTTCATTGCACCTCGCTCCACTCGTCGATCTTCAGCCGCACGACGATGTCATCGCGTTCGAGCTCGATCACCGTCGGCAGCGCGTCGGCCGCAGCGCTTTCGCGCTCGACAATCGTCACGCGCCAACCTTCGGTCACGGCAGTATCGCCGAGCAGCCAGCGTGCGGAAGTTTCCAGCGGCAGCGCAAAGCCGAACACCTGCCGCGACAGCGCGCTCAGGTTATCCGCCGCGAAGTGGCGCCGGTCGGCCAATATCAGCCGGGCGCCCGTGGCATCGCGCGTGAGTTCCGCCAGCCCTTGCCCCAACGGCGTGGCCAGCAGGATTTCATCCGTGGTCAGCGTGTGCCGCCAGTCGATTCTGGCGTGGTGGCGAACTTCGCCCTGGCGCACGGCGATCCGGCCGACGAAGGCGAACTGCGCAATCTCGCCGGCAGGCGGACGTGCAGGTAATGGCGCTACGGCGGCGCAACCGGACAACAATGCAGCCAGCGCAAAGATAAAAATTGCCCGGATCAAGGTGCGAGGCGTTTGATGGTTTCTGTCAGTGTCTCGTTGGCCGGGTGCTCGCGCCGGGCTTTTTCCCAGGTCTGGCGCGCTTCGTCATGCCGGCCGAGCGACCACAGCACCTCGCCCAGATGCGCGGCAATCTCCGGGTCGGCGCGCATGCCGTAAGCGGTGCCGAGGACTTCCAGCGCCGCCTGCCTGTCTCCCATGCGAAACAGCGCCCAGCCCTTGCTGTCGAGGATGAGCGGATCGTTGGGCGCCAGTTGCAGCGCCCGTTCAATCAGCGCGAGCGCTTCGGCCAGCCGGACGTTGCGATCGGCGAGCGTGTAGCCAAGCGCGTTGTAAGCGTGGGCATGATCGGGCTTGAGCTCGATCAGGCGACGCAGATGGCGTTCGAGTTCGTCGATGCGGTTCAGCTTTTCGGCGACCATGGCGGTTTCATACAGCAGCTCGGGCTGGTCGGGCTGCTGTGCCAGGCCGCGCGCCAGCACGGCGTGGGCGTCGGCAATCTGGCCGGCTTCGCGCAGCAACTGCGCCTCGCCGATGAGCAGCTGCGCACGCTCTTGCGGATTGGTGGCATCGCTGCTTGCCAAGAAGCGGCGCGCCTCTTCGAGCTTGCCCTGCTTGACCAACAGATTGGCGGCTTGCAGCCGGGCGGACAGATAGTGTTCGCCGCGACCGACCTTGCCAAACCACTGCAGGGCTTCGTCGGGACGCTTGTTCTCCGCGGCGAGCTGGCCGAGATAGAAGTGCGCCTTGTCCGCTTCGACGTGGCCGATCTCGGCCAGTTTGCGCAAATGGATTTCCGCATCCGCCTTGTCGTCGAGTTGCATGGACAGCACGGCAACGGCAAACAGGACATCGCCGCTCCTTGCCGGATCGCTCTCGCTTTGTTGAAGCAAAATGCCAAACTGGCGGCGCCCTTCGGCGTAGCGCTTGTCGCCCACCAGGGCGCGCGCATAGGTCAGCCGCGCATTGCGCGCCTGTGGATGGGCGGCGATGAATTCTTCGAGCACCGCAAACGCCGCGCTTTTTTCACTCAATTGCGCCAGCAGCAAGGCGGCGGCTTCCCAGTCAGGTTTGAGTTTCCTCGCTTGCCGGGCGGCGTCTTGCGCCGCATCAGGATCGCGCGCATCGAAAGCCGCCACGGCGCGCGCGTAATGCGCCTCGGGCAGTTGCAGGTAAGGGGCGGTCAGCGCCTCGATCAGTTCGCGCACCGCCTTCTTGTCCGCGGCGCGGGCAAACAAGCTGTTGAGACGCAGCAAACCGGTGCCGATCTGCTGCGGCGCGAGGGCCAGCAGCGCCGCCGTCCTGGGCCTGAGTTCGGCATGGCGTCCCTGCGCCACCAGCACGTTGATCAAGGTCAGATGCGCCTGCAGCGAAGCCGGATCGATATCGAGCATCAGCTCCGCGGCCTGTTGGGCCAGCTCCGGGCGCCGCGCATGCACGGCAATTTCAGTGGCGCGGCGCGCCAGACGCGGATCGCGC
>JAUXWU010000094.1 GCA_030680085.1 Rhodocyclaceae bacterium
GGTTCACTGTCATCCTGACTGTCATCGACGGCGCACAAGCGACCGTCTTCCCGCAGATTGAGTATGAGTTCGACCAGCTTGTGATCGTCGATACCGGCCTTGATCTGGCGGTTCAGGGTGTCGGTCGCGGTCTGGAACAGCGGATAGCGGTAGATTTCTTCCAGCGCCCGTTCGATGCGGCGAACGTGCTCGTCGGTGATGAACAGATCGCGCTTGTTACCGATGCTGTCGCGGTAGCGTTTGAGTCGCTCATAAGCCTTGAAGCGTGCACCGGAGGGGCGACCGAGTGCGCCGCCGAAGGTTTTCTCTTCCGCGACAATGTGCGCCAGGCCCTGCTGGGTGAGCGCGTGGTGCGCTTCCATGCGTGGCAAGGCGGGTGTTTCTGCCGTGCAGGCTGCGGCCTTCAGGATGGTGAGTTGGGACTGGGTGACGGGCTGGCCGGCTTCGTCCATCCAGGCTAGTGCATCGTTGCCCTGGGCTGTGCGCATGTAGACGAGAACGCCCTTGGGTGCGGCGGGCGTCACGGTGTGTGCCTTGGTGGCGAACACCACGTTGGGCAGGGTTTCGATCTTGGCGACCAGCGACGGGTCGGCGTCGGTGGCGTTCTTCCAGATTTGATAGGCGTAGGACGCCAGGTCCACCTCGGTGTCGCCGTCGTCGTCGAGGATGCCGTTTTTCTCGGTGTAGAGATCACGGATGAGGTCGTCGTCCTTGTCGTCGTCAAAAAAGGTTTCGTCGGAGCCAACGACTTCCTTGTTTTCGATCAGGCGCTGACGAACACGGGCGCGCAGCTTGATGAGGCGTTCCACGCCATCCGCCGGAACGAAGGAATAGCAGAGAATCTTGTCCGACTGCTGCCCGATACGATCCACACGGCCCGCCCGCTGGATCAACCGGATGATGGCCCAAGGCAGATCGTAGTTGACGATGATGTGGGCATCCTGAAGGTTCTGGCCTTCCGATAGCACGTCGGTGGCGATCAGCACGCGCAGTTCATCGGCTGCCTTGACGGCGTCGCGTTTTTCGTTGGACACCGGCGAAAAATGCCAGGCGAGGTGCGTGGGGTCGGCGCTTTGGCCGGTGGCTTCTTCAAGCTGTTTGATGCCGCGAGCGGTCAACTGGGTTTTCAGGTAGCGCGCCGTGTCGGCGAACTGGGTGAAGACCAGCAACTTCTCCTTGCCGTGCTTTTGGCTGGCGAGCTTCACCAGTTGGGCCAGCTTGGCATCGTGATCGGGATTCCAGTCGCCGCATTGCTTGAGCACGTCGAGCAATGCCAATGAATCGGACAGCAGGTCATTGCTCAAGTCTTTGATGAACAGTGTGCTGGCCAGCCATTTGAAGCGCTCTTTGAAGGTGTGCGCATAGGCCGTGTAGGCTTTGGCGGCGCGCTCGCGGTAGTCGGCTTCGGTGCGCAGGCCGTTGGTGGTGGCGGCGATCTCGGGGTCGTCGGAAACTTCCTCATCCGCGTCATCATTGCTGTCGGCGGCCATCGCATCTTCGGGGTCTTCATCGTAAAAGCGCGTGTCGAGGAGTTCGGCACCCTGCGTTCCCAAGGGGATGTCCATGCCCTGTTCGATGGCATACAGCACGATGAAGTTGCGCAGAATGTGTCGTTCAATGGATAGCAGGAAGACTGGGCCGGCGCTTTCGAGGCGCTTGAACAGGTTGGTGCGGCAGAAGCCCATGAGCCGCGTGCCGGCGCGCGACAGGCCATCGATGATCTTGTCCTGATGGGGCGTCGGCGGGGTCTTGGGCTTCGCGGCGATGTAGTTGCCCAGGCCATAGCGCGGCAGGGTCAGCGCGTTGATCGTGCCGACTACCTTGTCGGAGTAGAGCCGGGCATAGGGATCGGCAGGGTCGGCGTCGTTGATGGCGAAGGTCAGATTTATCGGCACGCGCTTGGGGAAATAGGACTTCGTGCCGTCCGCAAACTTCAGGTATTTGCCCCGTTCATCCTGCTCGGAGTAATGCTGCATGATGAAGCCGCGCGTGCGACGCACCATGTAGAGGCGCATCAGATCGCGCCAGTCGTCCGGGTCGCTGCTTTTTTCAAAGGCTGCCAGCGAGCGCACCGGGCACTGGTGGCGGCGAATGAACTCATGCTCTCCCCCAAGCTCCGTCAGCAGTTTTTCGGGGCGGATACCGATGTCGACATCTTCGCGCAAGAACAGCGAGAGTTGCGCCGAGAGATCAAGGTAGGTCTTGTTGTAAGGCGTGGCCGAAAGCAGAATGCAATGGCTGTCATTGCGCTCGATGTATTCGCGTATCACCTTCCAGCGCTTGCCTTCCTTGTTGCGCAGGTTGTGCGATTCGTCGATGAGCACGACGCGGTAACGGCGCGTCTTCTCCGGCAACTCGTTCAAGACCCTGGAGAGCGACAAGACCTTGGCGTGCAGTCGGTAACGATGCACGTAGTCTTCCCACATCGGCACGAGGTTCTTGGGGCAGATGATGAGCGTTTCGGTGTGGTAGTCGTCCTCGAAAACCTTGGCCAGCGCCGTGGCCATCATGGACTTGCCGAGACCCACGACGTCACCGATGATCACCCCGCCGCGCTTGTTGAGATGGTGGGCGGCGATCTTGACGGCGGCAATCTGGAAGTCGAACAAGGTATTGCCGAAGACGGAAGGAATATGGAACTCTGAAAGGCCCGCCCGCGCTTCCTGCGCAAGGTGATAAGCCATCTTGAGGTAGACGTGGTAAGGCGGCACCAGCCGTTCGCCTGCCCAGCTCTCGTCGATAATTTCGGCCAGTTCTTTGGAAATATCGATACACCAGCGGTCAGACCAGCGATCCTCGAACCAATCCACCAGCTTATTGCAGGCGTCGTGCTCCAGGACATCGACGTTCAGCTCGCCTTGCCTTGCCAGTCCGGCAAGGGTGAGATTGCTGCTACCCAGAAAGCCGGTAACCGGATTATTGGCGTCCTGCCGGTGCAGCAGGTAGAGCTTGGCGTGCAAGGGGTGGCGCAGATACACCTTCACGACCAGCTTTGTTGCCCGAATCTGCTCGGCGAGCTGGCGTAGCGCAGCTTCGTCTTCATTGGTGGGAACACCAAAGGTCAGTTGATTGCGGAACTCTTCTGCGATTCGGCGCTTTTCACGTATTGCCGTTTGATTGTCGAGCGCATCTTCTTCTTGCGAACGCAACGCGCGGCGTAGTTCGTCGGTGGGCGTGACATGCATGCCGACCAGCAGGCGACAGCATTGAGAGTCCCCGCCTGCCCAGCGATCAACATGCTTTGCAAGGTGCCGCCAGCCACGCAGGTTGAAGTAACCAACGCAAAAATCGGCTCGTTCGGCAACTTGCAGCGTTTCTTCCAACGCTGGCAACAGCGATTTTTCAATGTTGTCGAAGATTCTCGGCATGGGGTTGCCCCACCTCTTTATGCGTCGTTTTTCTGGCCAGTTACGATAATTTACTGGAACATCCCGCACAATCCAAAATGAATTCCATAATTCGACTGATTGGGAGGCTACATGACTCGTCACTATTCCGCGCGCGATTTTTTCCGGCGGAAGCCGGAAATCGACCCGCGGCCCTACCTACGCCGCTAGTCTTTCTTGAGGGGTTTCGCGTGAGCGTTTGGCTTCATCCAGCAGGTAACGCTGGTAGTCATCCAGATCGCCGTCGAAGGGCTCGATGCCGCCGCGCGAGACCAGCCAGAATTCGTCGCACACCGCCCGCAACAGGGCGCGGTCGTGGCTGACCAGCATGACGGTGCCCTCGAATTCGTTGAGCGCCACGCTGAGCGCCTCACGGGTGGCCAGGTCGAGGTGGTTGGTGGGTTCGTCCAGGAGCAGCAGGTTGGGGCGTTGCCAGACGATCATGCAGAGCACCAGGCGCGCCTTTTCGCCGCCGCTCATGGTGCCGACGGCCTGTTTGACCATGTCGTTGCTGAAGTTGAAGGTGCCCAGGTAGTTGCGCAAATCCTGCTCGCGGGCAGCGACATAGCCGCTGCGTCCGGCGGCGATGGTTTCCTTGGCCAGCCGGATCATGTGCTCCAGCGGGGTGTCTTCTGGACGCAGCACATCGAGTTCCTGCTGGGCGAAATAACCGATATTTAGTCCCTTGCCTTCGATGATTTCGCCCCTGATGGTTGTCAACGCCCGGGCGACGGTTTTGACCAGGGTGGATTTTCCCTGACCGTTGGCGCCCAGGATGCCAATCCGTTGTCCGGCATGCACCGAACGGTTGATATTGCGCACGATGACGGTCGGCGGCGAGCCGGCCGGCGCGTCCGGCAGCGGCGGATAGCCGATGCTGGCTTCCATCATCGACAGCATGGGGTTGGGGAGATTGGCGGGTTCCTTGAACTCAAAGTTGAACTCCGCGTCGGCGAGAACGGGGGCAATCTTCTCCATCCTTTCCAGCGCCTTGACCCGGCTTTGCGCCTGTTTGGCCTTGCTGGCCTTGGCCTTGAAGCGGTCGATGAATTTTTGCAGGTGGGCAATCTTTTCCTGTTGCTTGGCCTGAGCCGACTGCTGCAGCGCCAGTTGTTCGGCGCGCATGTCTTCAAAGGCGCTGTAGTTGCCGCCGTAGCGCAGCAGTTTGGTCTTGTCGATGTGCAGCGTAACCTCGGTCACCGCATCGAGAAACTCCCGGTCGTGGCTGATCATGATCAGGGTGCCCGCGTAGCGCTTGAGCCACGCTTCCAGCCACACCAGCGCGTCCAGATCCAGGTGGTTGGTCGGTTCGTCGAGCAACAGCAATTCGGACGGACACATCAGGGCACGCGCCAGTTGCAGGCGCATCCGCCAGCCGCCCGAGAAACTGTTGACCGGCTTGGCCAGTTCCGAGGGCTTGAACCCCAGACCCAGAATGAGGGCCTGGGCCCGGGCTTCGGCGTCGTGGGCGCCGGCATCATGGAGTTCCATGTAGGCGTGCGCCATGCGCATGCCATCGTCGCTGGCCTCGGCGGCGTGCACCTCGGCCTGGGCCGCCAGCAGGGTCGTATCGCCCTCGATGACGAAATCAGTCGCGCTCTGGGCGGTTTCGGGCATGTCCTGCGCCACCTGACCCATCCGCCATTGTTTGGGGAACGAACAATCCCCCGCGTCTTCGTGCAGTGTGCCGTTGAGCAAGCCGAACAAGGTGGACTTGCCGGCACCGTTGCGGCCGACCAGGCCGACTTTTTCGCCCGGATTGAGGGTGACGGAGGTATCGTTCAGCAATACCTTGGTGCTGCGGCGCAGCGTGACATTCTTGAGGATGATCATTGAGTGGTCGGGTAAGTATGGGCAAAAACAAAACGCCCCGGGCGGGGCGTGTTTGCCAGGTATTTGGCGGGCCAGAAGGTATGCCAACGAAAACTGTCCATGGACAGCTATTCTCAAGCCCGGAAGTGAGGATCATACAGGAAGATAAATCGCTAACGAGGAATTGCCATGGGAATGGAGGCTATCCGCGACCCATGGCAGCAGAACGCCCTAAACTTTTCGGGACGGATCTTCGTTCTGTATCCCTGCCGTATAGCGTCGGCAAGCCGTCCGTAAGAAAGTCATCTGTTTCCGGAAATTCGTGCAGCCCTTGCACATCACCAGATGCATTTCCAGCGACATGCGCTCGGACCACGCGAGTTTGCGATCCTGTGCCGCGGAGAGCAGATGGGTGGTGTCCTTGCAGCTCAACATTATTTTTCTCCTTCGCCGAACCAAGTGCTTTCGAGGCAGCTACGCAATCCATTGCGCGCCCGATGCAGGATGACATGGCAATTGCTGGTGCTGATTTTCAGCTCGGTGCAAACTTCTTCGGTCTCGAATTCCAGAAACTCGCGCATCATGAAGACGCGCGCGGTGTTCTGCGGCAGATGCTTCAGGCAGGCTTCGAACACGGCCCAGAACTGTTCCTGATGTAGCGCCTCTTCCGGGTCGCCCCAAGCGGCTGGGCGTGCCCCGGGCGACCAATGGGCGTTGGCCTTGAACAGGGTCTCGAAGGTCTGGTCGAGTGCTTCTTCCTCGGGAGCCAATGCCGAGAAATTGATGCTGCGACTGCGCTGGCGAATGGCATCGACGATCTTGTTGCGCAGGATGGAAAAAACCCAGGTCTTCAATGCCGACCGTCCCGCAAACCCTTTCTGCCCGTTGAGCACGGCCAGCATCGTTTCCTGAACAGCATCCTCGGCCAGTTGCTCGTCGCGCAGTTGCAGGCAGGCGAAGCGCAACATGTCGCGCCGCATGGCGACGAGAAATTGCGCGTCGTGTTCCACAACTGTGGTCTGGTTCGCTTGATTCATCCCACGCTATTGTTTCATGAAGTGCCGAAACAAGAGATGGTCGATGGAAAACGTTCCCGGCCCCCGGGCGATCAGGAAAAGCAGCACGGCAGCCCAGACACCGTGCGTCGGATAGGCATCCGGATACACCAGCAACTGGATCGTCATCGTCATGCCCAGCAAGGCCAGCGCGGAGAAGCGCGTCGCCAGACCGACGAGAATCAGCAACGGGAAGAGATGTTCCGCAAACGCCGCCATGGTCGCGGCCAGTTCCGGCGACAACAACGGCAATCGGTATTCATCGCGGAACAGGTCGATGACCGAGTCGGACAGATGCGGCATGCCGATCTGGAACTCTCCGGAAACGATATCAATGGCGAAGCCTTGCACTTTGGTTTGCCCGGACTTCCAGAAAATCGCGGCGATGGAAAAACGGCCGAGCAGGGAAATCATTTCGTCCGGGATGCGGCCGAACAGTTCGACAACACGCCGCACGATAGTTACCGGCCAGGAAGTATTCATGTCGCGCTCCTTGAGATATCGACACCGACAATGGCGCCCCCGCGGATCAGCAGACCGAGCGTCGCGGGAAGATCAAACGCGGATACTGTTTTCGCGGCTTGTTCGAAGGCAAGGCCGTGCCGCAGGTGGTCGATGAATTCCGCCGCGCCGTCCTCGATGCGGGTTATTTCGACATCGAGACCGGGACGCAGCACCAGCGTCGCTTCGGCGACGGCAAGATCGACATCGGCCAGGGCGACAGCCGGATCGTCCGTCTGATGGGCGGCCCACAGAGAAAGCGCTGGATGGGAAGAGCGCAGGACGCGCAGGGCGGGATGCAGCCTAAACCGCGCCTCTGGCAACGCCTGCTCGTCAGTAAGCAAGTCGGCGATGTCGGCCAACAGCAATGGTGTGGCATCGGCGGCGTGATAGGCATCCACGCGCAGCATTTCGAGCCGTGCCACATCCGCCAGATAGGACAAGTCAACGACAGGCGGGAATGTCTCGACAAACACCGGGAAGGCATCGCCATACCAAGCCAGCACCGGCGACCGGGGCGGTTGGGCGCGCACAAACACGCGCGCCATTTCACGAAAGAATGTTTCGCCGACCAGTGCCTGCGTCACCGGGTAGGTGTCGGCCAGCGC
>JAUXWU010000095.1 GCA_030680085.1 Rhodocyclaceae bacterium
TCGCCGTTTTGACTACACCCTGAGCTGCTCCATCATCGACAACGCCGGCTTCATTTGCCGGCGTTGCGCTTTCGACATACCCCACGAATGATCATCACCGAACGCGAACATCGCGCCATCAAATTACGTGACCACACTCAACGACAGCCCACGAACTTGGCGATCTACTGATGGAGTCATCTCCTCCTCCAGGTTGGGCCATAGCAGATTTTCCACACATGGCAGCCGATGCCACTCGTCTTGCAAAGGTTTTCCCAAATGCCGCACAACAGAAGGCGATTGGCGTCAATGCCTTGCTGTTCGGACCACCCGGGACCGGAAAAACGGAATTTGCCAGAGCATTGGCGCATGCAGCCGGACTGACGCTGTATCAGGTTCGTAATGCCGACGAGGATGGTGACGGCATGGGACGCGAGGGTCGCCTGACGGCCTACTTGATCGCCCAGCGCCTGCTCAAGAATCGGCACGATGCCGTCATTCTGTTCGACGAAGTCGAGGATGTCTTCGCCGATGATGAGGGTGCAATGGTGCGCATGCTGTTCGGGGCGGTGCAATCCGGCGGCAAGGAGAAGGGTTTCATGAATCGTTTGCTCGAAACCAATCCTGTACCCGCCATCTGGGTGACCAACGACGTACGCGTGATGGATGCCGCATTTTTGCGCCGCTTTCTGCTACCCGTCGAATTCACCATTCCACCCCGCACCGTGCGCCGCAAAATGGTCGAGCGACACTTGGGCGATCGCAATTTACCCGGCGAGTTGCTGGATGAACTGGCTGCCGACAATAAATTGGCGCCGGCCCAGTTCGGAGATGCCCGTCGCTTGCTGGGACTCCACGATGATCAAAATGATACGAGGGAAAATGAACGTATCGTGCGCGAAGGCGTTGCCTCAATCCGCCGGCTGCTCCATGGCACCAGATCGCCCATGCAACGGCGTACCACCACCACATTCGATGTGGCATTTCTCAACATTGCTGGCGGAATCGCCCCGCAAAAGATCGCCACTGCACTTGATCGCACCGGGCGAGGCTCGTTGTGCTTCTATGGGCCACCGGGAACCGGGAAATCTGAATTCGTGCATGTTCTGGCGGATGCACTTGGCCGGGAACTGGTAATCAAGCAATCGTCTGATCTGGTGTCGAAGTATGTAGGCGAAACGGAGCAGAACATTGCCAAACTTTTTAACACTATCGATGCCGAGCGTAGCATCCTGTTCATCGATGAAGTTGACAGTTTCCTTCGCGACCGCCGAGAGGCCGAGCACAGCTGGGAAATCACTGCGGTGAATGAACTCCTGCAGCACATGGAGAACTATCCAGGGATATTCATTGCTGCCACGAATCTGATGGCGGGTATCGATGCGGCCGCACTGCGCCGTTTCGATTTCAAACTAGCATTCCAGCCGTTGTCCTTACCGCAGCGTGTTGCCTTTTTTGCGCGGGAAGCCCTGGGTGATATTGAAGCGGGCACCGCTTTACCTTCGGCAATCGTGAATCGCCTGGCACAACTTGAATCACTTACTCCAGGCGACTTTGCGAATGTCTGCCGGCAGCGCGACATCCTCGCCGAAGACCTAGCTCCGGAGGAATTTCTGCGACGACTCGTGCAAGAGTGCAGGTGGAAGGCCGCAGCATGATCACCGATTCGACAATATCTCGCTCGTCTTACCGGTTTTCTGAAGTGCTTGGGGACGTGATCAGCGGCCTATCGAACCCATCGTCACCCACTGTCACGACGGGGTTGCGAAATCTGGATTCGCTCCTGCGAGGTGGTTTGCCGATCGGGGCAGTCAGTGCGGTGGCAGGCAGGCCATCGAATTAAAGGGGCCAGGGTCGAATTAAATGTGGATTTTGGTAAATCAATCGAGTCTGACCCCATTGATTATGGAAAGATGCCGCTGAGAAATTTCTGCCGTGGTTGGTAAGCTCGTTGTGAATGGCAACCCCACAGCGCTTGGGCTGGTTGGGCACGCCGTGCCCAACGAAATGAAAATCCTACCCTCCATAAATGAACACCTCCAACAACTCGAAGCCCTTTCTCTCCACCCCTCCCTGAAGGTCAATCCCGATCAACACACAACGATAGTCGGGAATATCCTTCATCACCTGATGTATCCCTATTTCCTGACCAGAGCACCGGAGATGCAGGAGAAATTCAGTGAGCGCCAGTATCAGGTGTTCATGCAGGCGTTGGCCGATTATTGCCTGCGCGGCTACGTGGAAAACCCCGAGCCGCGCCTGACCATCGAATTCATCCAGGGGTTGCACCGCCAGTTTTATTCCAACGCCCTCAGTGTTCCGGTCAAGGCGGTGGACGGCTCAATGACGACCATCGTGCCTGGAGAGTTCAAAACCACGCCGGTATTCAGCCGACGGAACGGCGGTTGGGCCGCTACCCCCGCAGCGGAAAACGTGCAGGGCGACATGGCATCGTTGCTGGATAGGCTCCATGACGAGGCAGTTCCGCTGTTCCAGCGCTATATTCAAACCATGTTCGACTTTACGGAGACACACCCCTTCCCGGATGGCAATGGCAAAATGGCGCTGGTGATCGGCGATTTGTATCTGCTGAAGCTGGGGCTGCATCCCCCTTATTTCGCCAAATACCGGTGGTCGGACAAGAAGGCGCTTTATTCTCGGGCAGAGCGCTACGCGACGGACACGTCGCGGGACATTTCCGACTTGTACCCGGTGGTGCTCAGGCTGTATGAAGAATGCGGCCTTGGTTTGGGCGATAGAATCCAGCTCAATGAGAATGCCGCCGATGTTTGAATTGTTGGCGGCTGCCGCGATGGGGCTAATTTCCGGCACCTTCCTCACTCTGATGGATCGCATTGACGAGCACCGCATCGTCCAGCGGCACCGGGCGTTCCTCGCCTATTTGGCCGCTACAGCCACGGCGGCCAGCATGGCTTGGTCAATCGAGCAATTTCCTGTGCTATATCCCTTTCTGCTCGGTTTGTGCGTGGAGTGGATAATCAAGGATAAGATTGACTTCCCTAGCCATGTATTTTTCCTGTTCCTGTTAACGCTTTATTTCGGCTGGCGCATCGACCTGCTCTGGCAGTATGCCCCCTATATTGTGCTGTTTCTGGCGGTGCGCTACGTTTCGGGCACCATGCTGCGGCGCAAGCTGGGCGGGAAACCCGGTTTTTTCCGCTGGTATTATGCGAGCTATTGGGAGAAATTTGTTTGCGACATCATGCTGGCAATTGCCTTGTCGAGCTTGCCAATCATAGTTTACGCGGCGGGGTTTACCGTTGCCTGCCTGTATACGAAAAGGCTGTTGCCGGAGAAAAGCAATAAATTGGACGCACCGTGCCCAACGTGATGAAACCATAAACCGTTAATCAAAGTGGCCTAATCAAAGGTAATCAAAGGGGCCAGGCTCACATTAAATTCCGTTATGATGCGGAATGCCCCGCCGCCCCCGCATCCATCTTGATGGCGTTCCCCTGCACATCGTGCAGCGAGGGCACAACCGCGAACCCTGCTTCTTTGGCGAAGAAGACTATCAGTCTTACCTTTACTGGCTGGGCGAAGCTCTGAAGAAAGAACACTGCGCGCTGCATGCCTACGCGCTGATGACCAACCACGTTCACCTGCTGATTACCCCCGAGCGTGCGGAGGCTGTTCCCCAGCTCATCATCGCCCTTGGGCGGAGATATGTGCAGTACATCAACACCACCTACCGCCGCACCGGCACCCTGTGGGACAGCCGCTACAAATCCTCGCTGATCCAGGCCGAGACATACCTGCTCGCCTGCCAGCGCTACATAGAACTCAACCCCGTGCGCGCCGCCATGGTCGATGACCCCGCCCATTACCGCTGGACCAGCTATCGTCATCACGCCCTCGGGCAGACTAACCCTCACCTGACCCCGCACCCACTTTATCAGGCGATAGGGCAGGACGACACGGAAAGACAGGCGGCTTACCGTGACCTGTTCCGGGCGCAATTGGACAGCAAAGCCATCGACGACATCCGGCTGGCGCTCAACCAGAACCAGCCGTTGGGCAATTCAAGCTTCCATGCCAAGATCGAAGCCACGACTGGACAAAGGCGGGAGGCCAAGCCGCGCGGCAGGCCGCGTGTGCAGCGCGATGAATCCACTGCGCGTGATGCGGGGCAAGGAGAACTGGGGTTGTGATGCTGAATTCTGAAAACAATCTGAGCCTGGCCCCTTTGATCTGCGCGCCGTAACGGCGCGACTGCGTCGCTTGTGGTTTTGCCACCAGTCGTTATGTTCAGGGGGCTGACATCTTGCGCCTATGGCTTCATATTTCTGTCGGCGCAATGACCGGCGGCTTCAGTTTTGCCTTGGCAGCCAGCTTTTTAAACTTCTGGTCGAATGTCACCAGTGCTTCGCAGCTCGTCGTACCAGCATGGTGCAGGGCATCAGCGAAATCAAAACCCGACTGATAGTATTGAAGTGCTTGTTGAATATCAGACTGCCTTTCGAAATTCATGTTTCTTACTGACAGCAGCGCCTCGAATGATCTTGCGATGGCGGGCTTATCCAGCGAGTACGCGCCGCGCAACACCCATTCAAGTTCCAGCGTCACCGTAAGCGGCACGAACAAAGCATTGCCGGTATCAATGAGCGAAACCGCCTGACTGGCCTGCACCGGATCGTCATTAGTCACCAGCCTTGCCAGGATATTGGTATCCAGCGCAATCATGATTTGGTGGCGTAGTTGGCAACGTCCATTTGATCCGCAGGAATCGCCTCGCCGGTGTATCCGGCAATGCCAACACATTCGGCGGCGCGTTTGGTTTTTCTGGCATCATCCACCAACGCCCTGAATCCACCGGCATCGGGCAAAACATTCAACCTCGTGCCCGGCGTAATACCCAACAGTCGACGAATCTCTGCGGGGATGACCAACTGGCCTTTTTCAGATACCGTTACAATCATGATGGTCTCCTGAATTTATCTTGCCTGTTTGAATGTTTTCATAGTACCACATTGGCTTACCTGCGTAAGCAGCGTCCATCGTAGTAACCAACGGATAACAAAACCAAGGCTCTATGTTGATCGTAGGTAGCTTCTCAATAAGTCATCGAGACTGCGGTGGTGGCGAGCGACTACTGCTGGCCTGCCTTGATGCGTTCTGAGGCGCGGCGGAATAGTTGTAAAGCTTCCGCCCGCCGTCCGGCAGCCTCGGCGGCGCGCGCCTGTTCGAGCAACTGGTCGATGCCTGCGATGCCTATCGCCTCCCCACCGGCCTCCCCGCCGACGTAGCTGAGTGCGGCGGTTTGCTGCTCGGGCTGGCCGCGCTTGGCGCGAATCACCAGGGCGCTGGGCGTTTTAGCTGCCGCCTTTTCTCCGCTCGCCGTCTTGCCAGCGCCGACTTTTGGCGGCGTCGCCTTGGTCTTTAGTTCCGCCAGCGCCTGGCGGTAGGCGGCGAGCGCCGCGCCGCGTTGCCCCTGTGCTTCGGCCAGGCGCGCCATGCGCAGGTATTCCTCGACCCGGTCTGGCACGGGCACCGAGCGCAACGGCTTTGCCTGCGGTTTGGCTACCGCCGCGCGCGCCAGTTCGGCGAAATTTTCTGCGCTGGTGAAAGTTTTGGCAATCCGGTAATGGCCCTGGCGCATCGCCCAGGAAACGGCGTCGTCCGCGAAGTCATTTTTCATGGCCGGGTTGGCGCCGGCGGCGATGAGACGCTGGGCGATGGCTTCATGGCCCTCGCGGGCGGCCATCATGAGCACCGTGGAACCATTGGTGGAGCGGGCATTGACGTCGGCGCCGGCCGCCAGCAGCCGGTCGGTGAGTTCGGCGTGACCGGCAAAGGCGGCGTAGTGCAAGGCTGTCCACTCGCGTTCGGCGCGGTTAGCCCGGTTGGGCTGGGCACCACGCTCAAGCAACCATTCTAGCGCCGCATGCCGACCCTTCCATGCTGCTAGCATCAGCGCCGTTTCGCCGTGGCGATTGACGCGCTGGAGGTCGGCGCCCCGGTCGACAAACAGTTCCATGAGCGGAAGGTTGCCTTCCCAGGCGGCGATCATCAGGCCGGTGCCAATCAGGGCGCCTTCGAAATTCGGGTCGAGTCCTTCATCCAGCCAGGCGCGCGCCTGCTTGATGTTGCCCAGTTCCATTACCACCGAGAAACGTGTTGGATCGGGTAACTCGGCCTGCGCCGCAACGGGTAGCAGTTGGCCAAGCAGCAGGGAAAGCAGGACAAGCAGGCGTTTCATGGGTGACGTGGTGGGGTGATGAGGGCGTTCAGTCTACCTGTTGCGGTAGCATTGGCCGCTATGACGGCGATGCGGTGCGGTTTATCCATTCTGGCGAGTTTGCTGCTGCATGCGGTCGTGCTCTGGCCGTTCGGTTTTTTCGCGCAGCGTGCCGCCCCGGTTCCCCGTTCGGTACTGGAGGCCGTGCTACTGGCGCCTGTGTTGGCAACCCCGGAAACCACCAGCGCGCCTGAGCCAGCCGCCGTCCCCGTCAACCAGGCGAGCCGACCTGACGCCGCTCAGTTGCCAATGAGGCCAGCGCCGACTATTACACCCAAGCCGCGCGAGTTGCAGGGTCGTGCGCTCAATACCGCGCTGGCGGCTCTGGCCAAGCAGGAGTTTTATCCGCACGAAGCGATCGAGCGGGGCATCGAGGGCGATGTGATCGTTTTGCTGACCCTGACGTCGAACGGCGGCGTCGCCGCAGCCGCGGTGGCGACCGGTTCAGGCCATCCCATCCTTGATGCCGCAGCGCTTGCCGCCGTGCGCGGCATCAGCGGCCTGCCGGTCGCGCAACGCCAGGTTTTACTGCCGGTGCGCTTCCGACTGGATTAACAGACTTTGCAGGCTTCCACCGGCAGCTTGCGCGCCAGCCAGCCGGGGCCGGCCATACTGCCGGCCATGCCTTCGGGGATGTTGTAGACCTGGGTCAAGCCCTGCGCCTGCAAAAAACGCTGCACCTGCGAAGTGCGGTTGCCGGTGCGGCAGATCAGCGCGATGGGCGCGTTCATTTTGCCGCCGGTCTTGGCCAGCACTTCATTGAGGAAGCCGGTTGCCCCTTGTGGGTGGATCATGTCGATGAGCGTGGCGCCCTGGGCGACGCTGGTTTGCTGCCACTCGGGCGGGTGCGGATGTCGATCAGGATGATCTTGCCTGCGCGGGCCGCTTCGAAGGCTTCGGGCGGAGTCATTTCCTGCGCGAAGGCATGGCCGACCAGCAGGGAAAACAACAGTGCGATAAAACGAAAATATCTGGGCATGGGGATCTGCGGGTGAGGACTGTGGGAGCGGATTTTATCATCCGGCTTGGTATAGTCCGCCCCGATGCTCGCCTACCTCATTCGCCGCCTGTTTTACGCCCTGCCGATCCTGATCGGGGTGAATGTCATCACCTTTGCGCTGTTCTTCGTCGTCAACACGCCAGACGACATGGCGCGCATGCATCTGGGCGCGAAGCGCGTCACCGCTGAGGCGATCGAGAAATGGAAGGCCGAGCGCGGCTATGACAAGCCGCTGTTCTGGCGCAGCGAGGCCGCCGGCGCCGACAAAATTACCGACACCATTTTCTTCGGCAAGTCGGTCAGGATGTTTGCCCTCGACTTCGGCCGCGCCGACGACGGCCGCGACATCGCGCGCGAAATCAGGATGCGCATGGCGCCGAGTCTCGCGGTGGCCGTGCCGGTGTTTGTGCTCGGCATGTTTGCCGCCATCAGCCTGGCGCTGCTGCTGGTGTACTTCCGCGCCACCTATCTGGATTTCGCCGGTGTGGTGCTGTGCGTGGCGATGATGTCGATTTCCGGCCTGTTCTACATCATCGGCGGCCAGTGGCTGGTGTCGAAAATCTGGCACCTGGCGCCGATTTCCGGTTATGCCGAAGGATTATCAGCGGCGAAGTTCGTCATCCTGCCGGTGTTCATCAGCCTGGTCGCCGGCATCGGCTCGTCGGCGCGCTGGTATCGCACGATCTTTCTTGAGGAATACACCAAGGATTACGTGCGCACGGCGCGCGCCAAGGGCCTGCCGGAGCGTCTGGTGCTGTTCCGCCATGTGTTGCGGAATGCGCTGATCCCCGTCCTTACCGGCGCGGTGGTGCTGATCCCGACGCTGTTCATGGGCAGCCTGTTGATCGAGGCCTTCTTCGGCATACCAGGCCTCGGCAGCTACACCATCGACGCCATCAGCGCGCAGGACTTTGCCGTGGTGCGGGCGATGGTGTTCATTGGTTCGGCGCTGTATATCGTTGGCTTGCTGCTCACCGATATTTCCTACACGCTGGTCGATCCGCGCATCAGGCTGCAATAAGGTCTGCAATGAACCCGGATTATCCATTGGAAAATTCAACCCGCCTCCCCCTTTGCAAAAGGGGGATTGAGGGGGATTTAGCAGTGCTGGAACTCATCGCCACCGGCAAATCCCCCCTAGCCCCCCTTTTTCAAAGGGGGGGACGCCACGACCTGCCTCTAATGGACAATCTGGGATGAAAATAGTATTGCTCTGGTCGGACATCCTGTTCTTCCTGCTCATCGCGGCGGTGGTGGCGGGCGGCGTGTGGGCGAGCCGGGTCGAGCATTTGCGGCTGGCCTGGCGGCAGGTGGGGCAAAGCTGGGTTGGCAGGATTGCGGCGACGGTGCTGGCGGTCTTCTTCGTCATCGCCCTTGTCGACTCGCTTCACTACCGGCCGCAACTGCCCTCTGACGAGCCGGGCAAGCCGCCGATCTACTCGGTCGAGGTGCTGTCGGCGCTCGACGCGCTGCTGCTGCCGCTGAAGACGAGCACGGAGAAAACCTATTCCGCCCCGCTGGCGACGCACCTGTTTGCCAAGGAAACCCTCGAGGAAGGTGATCGCGGGTTTCCGCCCCTGAAATATCCTGGCACGCACGTCTTTGGCACCGACAAGGTCGGCCAGGATGTGCTGTATCTGACGCTGAAAAGCGTCCGCACCGCGCTCCTGATCGGCACGCTGACCACGCTGATCATGCTGCCGGCCGCCGTGGCGCTCGGCCTGCTGGCGGGTTATGCCGGCGGCTGGATCGATGACGTGATCCAGTATCTCTACACCACGCTCAACTCGATTCCCGGCGTGCTGCTGATCGCGGCTTCCGTGCTGATGATGCAGGTGGTCATCGATACCCACCCCGAATGGTTCGCCACGGCGGCGGAACGCGCCGACGCACGCCTGCTGGCGCTGTGCGCGATTCTCGGCATCACCAGTTGGACGGGATTGTGCCGCCTGCTGCGCGGCGAGGCGCTGAAACTGCGCGAACTCGAATATGTGCAGGCGGCGCGCGCGCTCGGCGTCTCGCACGCGCGCATCCTGTGGCGCCACATCCTGCCCAACGTCATGCACATCGTCATGATCGCCATCGTCATGGACTTTTCCGGACTGGT
>JAUXWU010000099.1 GCA_030680085.1 Rhodocyclaceae bacterium
AGCGGTCGTAGGCGGCCAGACAGTTGTCTTGCAGCTCGCGCGTCAGGCCCAGCGCGTAGCGGTCGATTTCCAGCCATTGATCGACGGGCAGCATCTGGCTGGTCGCATCAAAATCGGCCGTGTTGGCAAGCAGGAACTTGAGCGTATTACGCAAGCGGCGATAGACCTCGACCACGCGGTCGAGAATTTCCTTGGAGATGGTCAGTTCGCCCGAGTAGTCGGTGGCCGCGACCCACAGGCGCAGGATCTCGGTGCCCAGCGTGTCGGACACCTGCTGCGGCGCGACGACGTTGCCCTTGGACTTGGACATCTTCATGCCCTTGCCGTCGACGACGAAGCCGTGGGTCAAGAGACCCTTGTAGGGCGCGCGGCCGTCGATGGCGCAACCGGTGAGCAATGAGGAATGGAACCAGCCGCGATGCTGGTCGGAGCCTTCGAGGTAGAGGTCGGCAGGCCAGGCGCAGGCGGCCGCGTGCGAACCGCGCAGCACGCTGCGGTGCGTGGTGCCCGAGTCGAACCAGACATCGAGCGTGTCGCTCATTTTGTCGTACTGAGCGGCTTCGGCACCGAGTAACTCTTGTGCATCGAGCGCGAACCAGGCTTCGATGCCGCCCTGCGCCACGCGCTTGGCAACCTCTTCGACCAGTTCCAGTGTGCGCGGATGCGGCTCGCCCGTTTCTTTGTGCAGAAAGAATGGAATCGGCACGCCCCAGTTGCGCTGGCGCGAGACGCACCAGTCGGGACGGTTGGCGATCATGGCGTGCAGGCGCGCCTTGCCCCACGCGGGAAAGAACTCGGTGGCATTGATGGCCGCCAAGGCTGCGCCGCGCAACGTCTCTCCCTCGCTCGGTTTTCTGTCCATCCCCACAAACCACTGCGTCGTGGCGCGATAGATGGTCGGCGTCTTGTGGCGCCAGCAGTGCATGGTGCTGTGGGTGATCTCGCCGCTGGCCATGAGACAACCGACTTCGGCAAGTTTCTCGACGATCTGCGGGTTGGCCTTCCAGATATTCAGGCCGCCAAAGAAGGGCAGGCTCTCGGCAAAGCGGCCGTCGCCTTGCACCGGCGTCAGAATTTCGTCGTTTTGCATGCCGGCGCGCTTGCAGGAATCGTAGTCTTCGACGCCATAGGCCGTCGCGCTGTGCACAATGCCCGTACCCGTGTCGAGCGTGACGTAATCGCCAAGGAACACGGTCGAGGCGCGATCGTAAAACGGATGGCGGAAGACCATGCGGTCGAGCGCGATGCCACGGCAGGCACCGAGCACCCGGCCTTCGAGGCCGTAACGTGCCAGCGCGGCAGCGCGCAATTCGGCGGCGAGGATCAGCAGGCCGTTCGACGTATCGACCAGTTCATAGACAAATTCGGGATGGACGTTGAGCGCCTGGTTGCCTGGAATCGTCCAGGGCGTCGTCGTCCAGATCACGGCATGGACGGGCTTTTCCGGCAGCGCGGCGACGTCGAAAGCGGCGGCAAGGCGGCCGCGTTCGGCAACATCGAGCGGGAAAGCGACGTCAATCGCCGGCGATTTCTTGTCGGCATATTCCACCTCGGCCTCGGCCAGCGCCGAGCGGCAATCAAAGCACCAGTTGACCGGCTTCAGCCCCTTGAACAGATAGCCGCGTCGATACATCTCGCCGAGCGCGCGAATTTCGTCGGCCTCGGTGCGATATTCCATCGTCTTGTAAGGATTATCCCAGTCGCCGAGCACGCCGAGCCGGATGAAATCCTTTTTCTGTCGCTCGATCTGCTCCTGGGCGTAAGCGCGGCAGTGCGCGCGCGCTTCTCCGGCAGGCAGGTGCTTGCCGTGGGTCTTTTCGATCTGGTGCTCGATCGGCAGGCCGTGGCAGTCCCAGCCGGGGATGTAAGGCGCGTCGAAACCGGCGAGCGTCTTGGAGCGAACGATGATGTCCTTGAGAATCTTGTTCACCGCGTGGCCGATGTGGATGTCGCCATTGGCATAGGGCGGGCCGTCGTGCAGCACAAAGCGCGGCCTTCCCGCTGCAGCTTTGCGAATCTGTTGGTAAAGCTGTTTTTCCTGCCAATCCTTCACCCAGCCCGGTTCACGCTTGGCAAGGTCGCCGCGCATCGGGAAGGGGGTGTCGGGCATGTTGAGGGTTTTACGGTAGTCAGCCATGATGATTGCCTGCAAAATAATCCTGGGTCGCCGCGACGTCGCGGGCGATTTGCGCGGTGAGCGCTTCGAGTGAATCGAACTTGGCCTCGTCGCGCAGCTTGTGCAGCAAATGCACGGTGAGATGCGCGCCGTAGATTTCCTGGTCGAAGTCAAACAGGTGGATTTCAAGCACTGGACGCAATCCGGCGCCCAGTGTCGGCCGCACGCCGAGGCTGGCGGCGCCGGGCAGATGACGCTTGTCGATACCGGAGACCGTTGCGGCGAACACGCCGGTCAGCGCGACGCGTTTCCTCTTGAGTTGAATGTTGGCGGTCGGCCAGCCCAGTTTGCGACCGATCTTGCCGCCATGCACGACGCGGCCGGCAATGCTGTAGGGGCGACCCAGGAGTCGCGCCGCATGTTCGAGATCGCCCAGCCTCAAGGCATCGCGCACGGCGGAACTGGAAACGCGCTCGCCGCCGACTTCGATGGTATGCATGGCCTCGACACCAAAACCCTGTTGCTGTCCCACCGCTTGCAACATGGCGAAATCGCCGGCCCGGCCCTTGCCGAAGCGGAAGTCGTCGCCGATGATGAGGTGGCGCACGGCCAGGCCTTGCACCAGCACGCGGTCGATGAAGTCTTGCGCGCTCAATCCCGCCAGCTTGCGGCTGAAATGCAGCAGGAAGACTTCCTCGATGCCGCAAGCATCGAGCAGCGCCAGCTTTTCGCGCAAGCTGGTCAGCCGCGCCGGCGCCTGTTCGGGTGTGAACAACTCGCGCGGATGCGGCTCGAAGGTCATCACCGCCGGCGGCAGATTCAGGCGCCGGGCATGTTCGGTCAGACGTTCAAGCAGGGCGCGATGCCCCAGGTGCAGGCCGTCGAAATTGCCGATGGCGAGCACGCGGGAGGAGGACGCCTGCGCGGGAATGGTTCGATAAAGCCGCATCGCTGTTGCCGTGGGAAGAAACGGCGGATTGTATCAGTCGAGCCGGGCAATCTTTGACCTTGCAACCGGCGGATTCTGCGCGAAGTAACGCCGGATGCCGGCCAGCAGGGCATTGGCCATCTTGTCCTGATACGCCTCGTCGACCAGACGCGCTTCTTCTTCGGGGTTGGAGATGAAGGCGGTCTCGACCAGGATCGAGGGAATGTCCGGCGCTTTCAGCACGGCGAAGTTCGCCTGCTCCACGCGCCCGCCGTGCAGCGTGTTGATATTGCCGACCTCGCCCAGCACTGCGCGGCCCAGCTTGAGGCTGTCATTCAGGGTCGCGGTTTGCGACAGGTCGAGCAGGGTGCGGGCCAGGTGCGGATCCTTGACGCCGAAGTTCACGCCGCCAACCAGGTCGGCCGAGTTCTCCCGGTTCGCCAGCCAGCGCGCCGCCGAGCTCGATGCACCGTTTTCCGAGAGCACGAACACCGATGAACCGCGCGCGGTGGACTTGATGAAGGCATCGGCATGCACCGAAACGAAGAGGTCGGCACGCACCCGTCGCGCCTTGGCGACACGCTGGTTGAGCGGAATGAAGTAGTCGCCGTCGCGCGTCAGGAGCGCCCGCATGTTGGGCTCGGCGTCGATCTTCGCCTTCAGGCGGCGGGAAATAGCCAGTGTCACGTTCTTTTCATAACTGCCGCCGCGCCCGATCGCACCGGGATCTTCGCCGCCGTGGCCGGGGTCGATCACCACGGTGACGAGGCGCTGGATTTCCGGCTGCTCCGCTTGCCGGAGCGGTTTCTGGCCGGGCTGCACGGATGCGGAATCGCCATGTTTATCGAGCAAGGCCATCAGCGGATCGGGCGGCTCGGCGGGGTAGAGGTCGAGCACCAGCCGGTGGCTGTATTCGCCCACCGGCTTCAAGCTGAATATCTGCGGCTTGACCTCGCCCTTCAGCTCGATGACCAGACGCACCACGTCGGGCTTGAAGCGGCCGGCGCGGATCAGGCGAATCTGCGGGTCGGATTCGAGAATCTTGCCCGGCAGACTGGCGAGCACCGAGTTGAATTCGACCCCTTCGATGTCGACGACCAGCCGATCTGGGTCTTTCAACAACAGGTGTGTGAATTTGAGCGGCTGACTCAGCGGCGCGCTGTATTCGAGCGTGACGCGAGTGTAGATGTTCGCCGGCCAGACGCGCACTGCCAGGAGCGTCGGCGCTGCTCCGCCGCGGGCCAGCGGCGTAACCAGCAGCGTCAGGCTGGCGGTGGCGAAGCGGAGGATGTCGCGGCGAGTGAAACCGGCAGTTGTTTCAGCCATTGCCGCCCCAACTCGCTGCTGGATTCGATGCGCGCACGCCGACCAACACCGTCATGCGCCAGCCGGATACGCAGGTCGGCCGCCGGCAGATACGGCGCTGCCCGGTCTGGCCATTCGACCAGACAGACGGCGTCTTCGGCAAAGTATTCGTCCAGTCCCGCATCAAGGAATTCTTCCGGCGTGTTGAATCTATAAAAATCAAAGTGATATAAGTTTAATCCAGAAATTACATAAGGTTCAACCAGTGTGTAGGTGGGGCTTCGCGCCGTCCCGCCAAAGCCGACTTTTCGCAACAGTCCGCGCACCAGTGTGGTTTTTCCCGCACCCAGGTCGCCTTCAAGATAAATCACGGCGCGTCGTGGCAAGCCTTGAGCCAGCGCCGCGCCCAGCGCGAGCGTGGCCGCCTCGTCGGGCAGCGACCATTCACGGCAGGTATCATCGGCAGGATGCATGACTGGATAGGCTTGAAAGAAAAGATTCGCGGCTGGGGCAATGACCTGGGCTTTGCCGCCGTCGGCTTTGCTGGCATTGACCTCGGCGCAGCCGAGGCCGGCCTGACCGACTGGCTGGCAGCGGGCTGCCACGGCGAGATGGTTTATATGGCCAGCCATGGCATGAAACGGGCGCGCCCGGCCGAGTTGCTGCCCGGCACACAGGCCGTCATCTCATGCCGCATGGATTATCTGCCGGAAATGCGCCGTCCCGCCAGCGCCGACTTTTACGATCCGGCCCAGGCGGTCATCTCACGCTACGCACTGGGCCGCGACTACCACAAGCTGCTGCGCGCCCGGCTGCAAAAGCTGGCCGACCGCATCGTCACCGAGATCGGCCCTTTCAGCTACCGCGCTTTCACCGATTCCGCGCCGGTGATGGAAGTCGAACTCGCAAAAAATGCCGGGCTGGGCTGGCGCGGCAAGCACACGCTGCTGCTGTCGCGCGAGGCCGGTTCGTGGTTTTTCCTCGGCGAGATATGCGTCGATTTGCCACTGCCGGCGGATGCGCCGGTGAGCAACCACTGTGGCGATTGCACCGCATGCCTCGACGCCTGCCCGACGGGCGCCTTTAGCGCGCCCTACCGCCTCGATGCGCGGCGTTGCATCTCCTATTTGACCATCGAGCTCAAGGGCAGCATTCCGGTCGAGCTGCGGCCGCTGCTGGGCAATCGCATCCATGGCTGCGACGACTGCCAGAACGTCTGCCCGTGGAACCGCTTTGCACCCCTGACGCGCGAGGCTGACTTTGCGCCGCGTCACGGGCTCGACAGCGCGACATTGGTTGAGCTATTCGCCTGGAGCGAAAACGATTTCAACGAACGGCTCGCCGGTTCGCCGATCCGCCGCATCGGCCACGAGCGCTGGTTGCGCAATCTGGCCGTCGCCCTGGGGAACGCGGCCCCCGCGCCAGCAGCCAAAGCCGCCTTGCACACACGCATCGACCACCCGTCAGCGCTGGTGCGCGAACACGTGGCCTGGGCGCTGTCCCGTTATCCCGGCTGATCGCCGACAGCGACAGGCCGCGCCGGATCGCTGCACCACTCGCTCCACGAACCCACATACAGCTTCGATCCCGCCAGCCCGGCAACTTCCATTGCCAGCAGATTGTGGCAGGCGGTGACGCCCGAGCCGCACTGCTGCACGACGCGCTGTGGAACGCTACCGTCGAGCAGATCGGCAAACTCGGCGCGCAACTCTTCCGCCGGTTTGAAGAAGCAGCCCGCATCATCCAGGTTGTCGAAATAAAAACGGTTCCGGGCGCCGGGAATGTGGCCGCCGACCGGGTCGAGCGTTTCATTCTCGCCGGCATAGCGCTCTTCACTCCGCGCATCGAGAATCAACATATCCGGCGCATGCAGCTTGGCGAGCACTGCGTCGGTGGCGACGATTTCATCACGCGGCTGCGGTACAAACTGCGCCGCCGGCGGATTCCGCACCTCGATTTCCAGCGGCAGCTTGGCGCGTCGCCAGCCGGGCAGGCCACCATCGAGCACGGCGACCTTGTCGTGACCCAGCCAGCGCAACATCCACCACAGACGCGACGCAAAGATGCCGCTCTCATTATCGCAAACCACCACCTGCGTCTCGGCGCCAACGCCACAGGCGCTCATGCGCGCTGCGAAGGCGGCAATCTCGGGGAGTGGATGGCGTCCGTTGCTGCCGGTCTTCTCGCCCGACAGGTCGCGGTCCAGATGCAAAAATAAAGCGCCGGGAATATGGCCCTTGGCGTAAGCCTGAATGCCATATTCGACATTCTGCAAATCATGCCGACAGTCGAACACGCGCCAGCTTGGGTCTTCAGTGTGCGCGGCGAGTTCCGCCACGCTAACCAGCTTGTCAAACATCAATCAATCTCCGCATCGATGGTTAACCAGGCATGCGCTTCCGCGGGGTCGTCGAAAACCCGCAGGTCGGCGCTGACAAACAGTTGTTCCAGCCAAGTGCTCCAAGCCACCCACTGGCTATGGGTGACGATGGCAATGCGGCGAAAATCGCCGCCATGGGTGCGGGAGAACTTGATCTCCTCCAACGCCATATCGACGGTAAAGCCAGCCATCTCGTTCAGATCGAACAGCAGGTCCAGGGCGCCATCGAAACGGCCTTCGGTTAGCACATACTCCTCGAACTCGCGAAAATCGTCGAGCGTGAATTCGCCCATGACGGCCACGGTGACGAGGCGCTGGGTGTGATCGATGGTAATCATTGCGGGGAAATCTCCTTGGCCATAAGCATATTGTGAGGGTGGCTGAGTATAGCCAATTTGACCTTGGCGGCCGCCTTAGGCTATTTTTACGGGTTCGCGTACAAAATAATCCCATGAGAGCCTCCAATTCCAAGCCGCCTGCATCATTCGAGTCCGCCCTTCAGGAACTTGAAAGCATCGTCCAGACGCTGGAAGGCGGTGGCGCGCCCCTTGAAGAATCGCTCAAGGCCTACGAGCGCGGCACGGGACTGCTGAATTTCTGCCAGGCGACCCTGAGCCAGGCCGAGCAGAAAATCCGCATCCTCGACAACAACGGCACAATTCGTGACTTTGGTGACGTTGGCGACCTGGGCGAAATCCCGCCGCCGAACTCCGCTGGCGAGTCTTCTTGAGCGATTCCTTTGCCTCATGGATGGCCATGATCCAGCGCCGCACCGAAACGGCACTGGAACGCTGCCTGCCTCCCGAAACGACTGCGCCAACGCGTCTGCACGCGGCAATGCGCTACAGCGTGCTCGGCGGCGGCAAGCGCATGCGCCCGCTGTTGTGCCACGCCGCCGGTGAGGCGATCAAAGCCGATCCACGGCTGGTCGATGTCGCCGCCTGCGCGGTCGAATTGATTCACGCCTATTCGCTGGTGCACGACGACCTGCCAGCCATGGACAACGACGTCCTGCGCCGCGGCCGCCCGACCTGTCATGTCGAATACGACGAGGCGACCGCGTTGCTGGTCGGCGACGCCTTGCAGACACTGGCTTTTCAGTTGCTGGCCGCCCCATCCACCCCGCCCGCCGCGCCCACCCCCGAACGCCAGTTGCAGATGCTCACCCTGCTGGCCCAAGCCGCCGGTTCGCGCGGCATGGCGGGCGGCCAGGCGATCGACCTGGCCGCGGTCGGCCTGGCGCTGTCGATCGAAGAACTCGAATTCATGCACATCCACAAAACCGGCGCACTGATTCGCGCCGCTGTTTTGCTGGGCACCCACGCCGGCGCGGCCGATGAAGACGCTTTGCAAACGCTCGGCCACTACGCCAATCGCGCCGGCCTGCTGTTTCAGGTGGTGGATGACATCCTCGATGCCGAGGGCAGCACTGTTACCCTGGGGAAAACCGCCGGCAAGGATGCCGCACAAGACAAGCCCACCTATGTCAGCATGCTGGGACTGACGCGCGCCAAGGAGCTTGCCGCGCGGTTGCGCGTGGAAGCCCATGCGGCCCTCGATGTTTGCCAGGCCGACACCCTGCGCCTGCATGCCCTGACCGATTACATCGTCGACCGTAATTTTTGAACATGGCTTTCCCACTACTCGATACGATTAGCGACCCGGCCGACCTGCGCCAACTGCCACGCGAGCAATTACCGGCGCTGGCCGAGGAGTTGCGCGCCTTCTTGCTCGACTCGGTCGCCAAAACAGGCGGGCATCTGTCGTCGAATCTCGGCACCATCGAACTCACCATCGCCCTGCATTACGTCTTCGCCACGCCCGAAGACCGGCTGGTCTGGGATGTCGGCCACCAGACCTATGCGCACAAGGTACTGACCGGCCGGCGCGCCGGCATGGCGGGGTTGCGCACCAAGGCGGGCATTTCGGGTTTCCCGCGCCGTGACGAGAGCGCCTACGACACGTTTGGCGTCGGCCATTCGTCCACCTCGATCTCGGCGGCCCTCGGCATGGCGGTAGCGGTGCGCGACAAAGGCGAGGCGCGGCGTGTCGTCGCCATCATCGGTGATGGCGCCATGTCGGCCGGCCAGGCCTTCGAGGCGCTCAACAACGCCGGGGTGATCGATGCCAACCTGCTCGTCATCCTCAACGACAACGACATGTCGATTTCGTCGCCGGTTGGCGCGCTCAACAAATACCTCGCCCGCCTGCTCTCCGGTCGCACCTTCAACGCCGCCCGCCGCGCCGGTGAAAAAGTCTTGTCGATGGCACCGCCATTGCTGCAACTCGCCAAACGCGCCGAGGAACACGTCAAGGGCATGTTCGTGCCGGGCACGCTGTTCGAGGAACTCGGCTTCAACTACATCGGCCCGATTGACGGCCACGACCTCGACTCCCTGATCCCCACCTTGCATAACCTGCGCGAGCTGCAAGGCCCGCAATTCCTGCATGTCATTACCCGCAAGGGTCAAGGCTACAAGCTGGCCGAGGCCGATCCGGTGCTTTATCACGGCGTCGCCAAGTTTGACGCAAACAACGGCATCCAGTCAGGCAAGGGTGGCGGCAAGCTTTCCTTCACGCGCATTTTTGGCGACTGGCTGTGCGACATGGCGGCGGCCGACACGCGGCTCGTCGGCATCACGCCAGCGATGTGTGAAGGTTCCGGCATGACGCGCTTCGCCGAAAGTCATCCCGGCCGCTATCACGACGTCGGCATTGCCGAGCAGCACGCGCTGACCTTCGCCGCCGGTCTCGCCTGCGAGGGCATGAAGCCGGTGGTGGCGATCTACTCGACCTTTCTGCAACGCGCTTACGACCAGTTGATTCACGACATCGCGCTGCAAAATCTCGATGTCACCTTTGCCATCGACCGTGGCGGTTTGGTCGGCGCCGACGGCGCGACCCACCAGGGCGCCTTTGACCTCTCGTTCCTCGCCTGCATCCCGAACCTGGTGGTCATGGCCCCCGCCGACGAGGCGGAATGCCGCCAGATGCTCACCACCGCCTACCAGCATCCCGGCCCGGCGGCGGTGCGCTATCCCCGTGGTTCCAGCAGCGGCAGCGCCGTCCCGCCAGCGCCGACTCTTGATGGGCTGCCGCTGGGCAAGGGCGAAATCCGTCGGCGCGGCAGCGGTGTGGCGATTCTCGCCTTTGGCACGCTGCTCACCGCCGCGCTGGAAGCCGCCGAATCACTCGATGCCACCGTCGCCAACATGCGCTTCGTCAAGCCCCTCGACCTGACGTTGATCCGTGAACTGGCGGAAACGCACGATCTGCTCGTGACGGTTGAAGAGAACACCATCATCGGCGGCGCCGGCTCGGAAGTCGCGCGTGCGCTGGAGGGCATGGGATTCGTCAAACCCCTGCTGCGCCTTGGTTTGCCCGACAGCTTTATCGAACATGGCGAACAGGGCGAAATGCTGGCGGAACTTGGCTTAAACTCGGCCGCCCTTATCGAACGCATCAAAATGTTCAAGCAATCTGTTACTTGAGTAATTTAGTCAGGTATGTTACAGTGGCGCGGCAATGACGGTCGATCGACCCGTTTCCCAACTCCACAAAGGACATACCGGTGAACCTGAAAGACATCATGGCCATACCAGACGTTCAATCCAGCCTCGACTCGCGCCAGTTGCCGATCAACAAGGTCGGCATCAAGTCCATCCGCCACCCGGTCAAGGTGCTGGACAAAACCGGCGGCGTGCAGCACACCATCGCCACCTTCAACATGTATGTCGGGCTGCCCCACAATTTCAAGGGCACCCACATGTCGCGCTTCGTCGAGATCCTCAACGCCAACGAACGCGAAGTCTCGGTCGAGAGCTTCGAGTCGATGCTGCGCGAGATGGTGAAGCGTCTGGAGGCCGCCACCGGCCACCTGGAGATGAGCTTCCCCTACTTCATCAACAAGGAAGCGCCCGCCTCGAAGGTGAAAAGCCTGATGGATTACGAGGTGACGTTTATCGGCGAAATTCTCGATGGCAACTGCTACCGGCAAACCACGCGCGTCATTGTGCCGGCCACCAGCCTGTGCCCCTGCTCGAAAAAGATTTCCGAGCGCGGCGCCCACAACCAGCGCTCACACATCACCATTACCGCGATTACCAACAGCTTTGTCTGGATCGAGGATCTGGTGCGGGTGGCCGAAACGCAGGCTTCCTGCGAGCTGTACGGCCTGCTGAAGCGGCCGGACGAGAAGTTGATTACCGAACGGGCCTACGATAATCCGAAGTTCGTCGAGGACATCGTGCGCGACGTGGCCGGCGTGCTGAACGCCGACCCGCGCATCGACGCTTACATTGTCGAGTCGGAGAACTTCGAATCCATTCACAATCACTCGGCCTACGCGCTCATCGAGCGGGATAAACACCCGCCCCCCTTCGCCCCCCTCGCGGGGGGTTCTTAACTGCTCGCTTTGCTCGCTTATTACGGGACGGTCTGCTTGGCAGAGGAGCGGCTTGCGGCTGGCGCCGCGTGCCGCGTTTGCTTGGGGCGGCCCGGCGCAAACGCTGCATTTTCCCGGTAACGCAATTCAACAAAAAGGGACGCCGCGGCGTCCCTTTTTGTTGTCCAGAGCGGGCGGTTCGGCCCGCGCGCGGGCCTCCTACTCTTTGGCCGCGACAACCCTTCTGGTGAGCTTTTAGTTCCGGCATAACGCCTGCTGGCGCAGGCATTAGCCTACTCTGAAAAACTCACACTTTTGTCGCTGAAACTTTTCTGGTGAGTTTTTCCTTGATCCGCGCCGACTTGCCTGAGCGGTCGCGCAGGTAGTAAAGCTTGGCGCGACGCACATCGCCGCGGCGCTTCAGCTCGATGCTGGCCACCAGCGGTGAATAGGTCTGAAAGGTGCGCTCGACGCCCTCGCCGGACGCAATCTTGCGCACGATGAAGCTCGAATTGAGGCCACGGTTGCGCTTGGCAATCACCACGCCCTCAAACGCCTGAACACGCTTGCGCTCGCCTTCCACCACATTAACGCTGACGACGACCGTGTCGCCCGGTGCGAACTCGGGGATCGTCTTGCCCAGCCGCTCGATTTCTTCTTGTTCCAGTTGTTGAATCAGGTTCATGTCGTTTTCTCCAGATCAATCCTTGTTGCTACATTTATCACGACCGCAGAGCTCCTTCGTTCGATTCGGCTTCGATTTCGCGAAGTAGTTGCGTTTCCTCACGACTCAACGAGTGAGCGTGTTGCGCCAGCCATTTGGCAAACAGCTCCGGGCGGCGCTCCCGGGTCCGCAGCAACGACTGTTTGAGTCGCCAGCGGCGGATGTTCTCGTGGTGCCCGGAGAGTAGAACCTCTGGCACCGGCATTCCTTCATACACTTCGGGCCGCGTGTAGTGCGGACAATCGAGCAGCCCATCGACAAACGAATCCTCTACTGCCGAGCCCGCATCATTCAAGGCCCCCGGCAACTGCCGCACACAGGCGTCAATCAACGCCAGCGCAGCCACTTCACCCCCCGAGAGCACAAAGTCTCCCAGCGACAATTCCTCATCCACACAGCGCTCGATCAAGCGCTCATCAACACCTTCATAGCGACCGCACAGCAGAATCGCCCCGCTCCCCGCCGCCAAGTCCATCACCCGCGCATGCGTGAGCGGCTGACCTTGCGGCGACAGATAGATCACTCGCCCGGCAAGGCCGCTTTCTTCACGCGCCGCCTTGGCTGCGCGCGCCACCTTGGCCGCGTCTATCGTACGCTCCAGCGGCCCGGCCTGCATCACCATCCCCGGCCCGCCACCAAAGGGCCGGTCATCCACCGTGCGATGAACATTTTCTGTCCGGTCACGCGGATTCCAGCATTCCAGTTGCCACAGACCACGTTCCAGCGCCCGCCGACTGATCCCGTGCTCGGTTACCGCCGCGAACATCTCGGGAAACAGCGTGACCACGTCAAAGCGCATCTACCAATCTTTCCCCCAGTCGACCCGCATCAGACCGGCCGGTATATCGACCTCCCTGACAACATGATCAACAAATGGCAACAGGCGTTCGACTTTTTCGCCACGGCTGTTTTCTTCTGCCACCACCAGCACGGCGTGGGCGCCCGACTCGACCAGATCAGCCACTCGACCCAGCGACTCATTGCCGAGGTTCACCACCGACAATCCAATCAAGTCCGACCAGTAAAACTCGCCTAGTTCGGGTTTGGGCAACGCATCGCGCGGCGCGCCAAAATAATTTCCGACCAGACGCTCGGCCCCACTGCGATCATCGACGCCCGCCAGCTTGACAATCCAACCTTTGCTGTGCAGTCGAATCGCCTGGAGCGGGCAAGCGCACCAACCAGAGAAATCGTTTTCGTCCCGACCCAGCCACCAGCTCGGAATCTCGCTCCAGCGCCCGGGGTCGTCCCCGAAAGGATGCAGCCTGACCCAGCCCTGCACGCCGTATGGGGCGGTAATTCGCCCCAGGACGACCATGTTTTCAGGCGCTAACCGAGACAGCAGCCGATTGCTTGACCAGACGAGCGGCAGTCGGCGACAACTGGGCGCCCTTGCCCTGCCAGTAGGCCAGCCGCACGGTGTCGATAACCAGGCTCTTTTCGTTCACGGCGGCTTTCGGGTTGTAGAAGCCAACGCGCTCGACAAAACGCCCATCACGGCGATTGCGCGAGTCGGTGACGACCATGTTGAAAAACGGGCGCTTCTTTGCGCCGCTGCGGGCAAGACGAATCACAACCATACGGGTTCCCCCTAGAATCTGGTAAACGGAGTTTCAGTGAAACGCTGAAACTAAAAAGGTAGCGATTCTATTGATTAATCGCCATTAATACAAGCTGTTTGCTCACCGCATCGCCGTCCCGCCAGCGCCGACTTTTAGCTCCGGCCGCGCACGCGGCGCGCTTAACCGGCTACGCCGGTTAGCCTGCGCTGAAAGTCGTGTGAAAACGTTGCGGTCACGCCGTCCCGCCAGCGCCGACTTTTGCATCAGGCAAAAACCTCGGCAATAGTACGCTGGACGGCGAGCGCGGCGGCGCGCGGATCGGCGGCCTGGCGAATCGGCCGGCCAATCACAATGTAGTCCGCCCCGTTCCTGAAGGCCTGGGCCACATCGACGGTACGTTTCTGGTCGTCAGCCGGCTTGTTGTCGACCGGACGGATGCCGGGTGTCACCACCAGCAGCTTCTCGCCAAGCTCGCGGCGGATCAGCGGCGCTTCAAGGCCCGAGGACACAATGCCATCGACGCCCGCCAGGAGCGCGCGGCGCGCCCTTGAGAGCACCAGCTTTTCGACATCGCAGTCAAACCCGAGATCGTCAAGATCGCCCCGATCCAGGCTGGTCAGCACCGTCACCGCCAGTATCTTGAGCGCGCCCTTGTCTCGCACCGCCGCCTCCATGATGGCCTGGTTGCCATGCACGGTGGCGAAACTTGCGCCACTGGTCGCCAGTGCGCGCACGGCCGAACGCACGGTTTCGGGGACATCGAAAAACTTGAGGTCGACGAACACCTTCTTTTGCCGTGCCACCAGCCAGTCGATCAGCTCGAAATAACCGCCCGCCATGAAGAGTTCGAGTCCGATCTTGTAGAACTGCACCGCGTCGCCGAGCTGCTCGACGAGTGCACGGGCCTCGTCAGCCCGTGGCACATCGAGAGCGACGATCAGGCGCTCAGCGTGAGGGATTGGTTTGTCTGAAGTCATGAGGTGCGAATATTGGGCTGATAGTTTTCAATGATGTCGGTGCCGACTTTTTATCAAAGCTGGGGATTGACGCGCTCCGGCCCGGCATGCAGCTTGTTCAGGGCGTTGATATACGCCTTGGCGGAGGCCACGATGATATCGGTATCCGCGCCCTGGCCATTGACGATGCGGCCGTCCTTCGACAGACGCACGGTCACCTCGCCCTGGGCATCGGTGCCGGTGGTGATCGCATTCACCGAATAAAGCAACAGATCTGAACCGCTGCCGGCAACACTCTCGATGGCGCGGAAAGTAGCATCCACCGGGCCGCTGCCGGTGGCCTGCGTGCGATGCTCGACCCCGCCCAGAGACAAGGTCAGTGCGGCGCTGGGCGCCTCGCCGGTCTCCGAATGAAATTTCGAGGAAATCAATTTGTAGTGCTCGCTCGCAGGCAGAACCATCTCTTCTGAAACCAGGGCGTGCAGGTCGTCGTCGAATATTTCGCGCTTCTTGTCGGCAAGTTCCTTGAAACGGGCAAACGCGGCGTTGAGCACTTCCTCGCTCGCCAACACGATCCCCAGTTCGGCCAATTTGGTCCTGAAGGCGTTGCGCCCGGAAAGTTTGCCCAACGAAATTTTGTTGGCATTCCAGCCGACATCCTCGGCACGCATGATTTCGTAGGTTTCGCGATGCTTCAACACGCCGTCCTGGTGAATGCCAGATTCATGGGAAAACGCGTTCGCGCCAACCACCGCCTTGTTCGGCTGGACGACATAACCGGTGATCTGCGACACCAACCGCGAGGCAGGCACAATCTGGGTGGTATCAATGCGCGTTTCGACCGGGAACAGATCCTTGCGCGTTTTCACCGCCATGACGATTTCTTCGAGCGCGGCATTGCCGGCGCGCTCGCCAAGACCATTGATCGTGCACTCGACCTGCCGCGCGCCGTTCAGCACGGCGGCCAGCGAGTTGGCCACCGCAAGGCCGAGGTCGTTGTGGCAGTGGGTCGACCACACCACCTTGTCGGCATTCGGCACATGCTCGATCAGGGCGCGCATGCGCTCGCCCCATTGCACCGGAATGCTGTAGCCGACGGTGTCGGGTACGTTGATGGTCTTCGCGCCCGCCTTGATCACGGCGTCGAACACGCGGCAGAGGAAGTCGAATTCCGAGCGCACCGCATCCTCCGCCGAAAACTCGACATCGTCGGTGTACTCCAGCGCCAACTGCACCGCCTTGACGGCCGACTCGACCACCTGGTCCGGCGTCATGCGCAGCTTCTTTTCCATGTGGATGGGGCTGGTCGCGATGAAGGTATGGATGCGGCCGCGCGCCGCCGGCTGGATCGCCTCGCCGGCACGGCGCACATCCTTTTCGTTGGCGCGCGCCAGCGAACAGACGGTGGAATCCTTGATCGTCTCGGCAACCGCGCGGATCGCTTCGAAATCACCCGGACTCGCGGCGGCAAAACCAGCCTCGATGATGTCCACCCGCATGCGCTCCAGTTGGCGGGCGATGCGCACCTTCTCTTCGCGCGTCATGGCCGCGCCAGGGCTTTGCTCGCCATCGCGCAAGGTGGTATCAAAAATCAATAAAGTTTCTTTGCTCATCCTCGTCTCCAGTCAGGCCGGCCAATCATCGACGACCTATTCGTGTCGCGCAAGTTTCTTGCGTCTATCGAGCCAATTGATGATGGCTATCACATAACCGGACAGTGCGTAGCAAAGGAACAAGGCAAACAGCACGCCCGGCGGATAGGTCGATACCAGTGCAAAACCCAGCGCAATCGCCGCCACCATGATGAAGGGCACGCTCTTGCGCAGGTTGATGTCCTTGCCGGAATAGTAGGGCAGACTGCTGACCATGGTGATGCCGGCAAAAATGGTCAGCACGCAGGCATACCAGCGCGCCTCAAGGCCAGTCCAGTCGTTGTCGATCATGACCCAGACGAAGCCGGCCACCAGCGCCGCCGCCGCCGGGCTGGGCAGGCCCTGGAAATTGCGTTTATCAACTACTTCGAGATTGGTATTAAAGCGGGCCAGGCGCAACGCGGCGCACGCGCAGTAGATGAAGGCAGCGATCCAGCCCAACTTGCCCATGTCCTTGAGCGCCCAGACATAGATGACCAGTGCGGGTGCCGCACCGAATGACACCATGTCGGAGAGCGAATCATATTCCGCGCCGAAGGCGCTTTGCGTGTGCGTCAGCCTGGCCACGCGACCGTCCAGGCCGTCAAACAGCATGGCGACGAAAATCGCCACCGCAGCGATTTCAAACTTGCCGTTCATCGCCTGCACGATGGCAAAAAAGCCCGAGAACAACCCCGCCGTGGTGAGCAGGTTGGGCAGAATATAAATGCCGCGCCGACGCAACTCGGAATTGAACAGGGTCTTGCGGGGACGATATTCAGGCATGGCGGATGGCGACCAAGACAAAGGAGCCATTGTAGCCCCCCCGCCTGATTACAGAACCTTTACGGGAACTCGGCCAGAATGGTCGAAGTCGCTTGCACCGTGTCGCCAACGCCGACTTTTACCCGCACGTCCTTGGGCAGATACAGATCGACGCGCGAACCAAAGCGAATGAAGCCATAGCGCTGGCCACGTTCCAGCTTGGCGCCGGCATCGACATAGCAGAGGATGCGGCGGGCGATCAGGCCGGCGACCTGCACGCAGGTAATGTCCTGGCCGTCGGCCGTGCGCAAATGCAGGGCATTGCGCTCGTTTTCCGTCGAGGCCTTGTCGAGCGCGGCATTGACGAACTTGCCGGGGTGATACCAGCGCTGCACCACGGTGCCGTCGACGGGTGAGCGATTCGAATGGACGTTGAACACATTCATGAATACGCTGATCTTCAGCGTTTCGCGATTCAGCCAAGGGTCATGCGCGGGCTCGATGACCACGATGCGGCCGTCGGCGGGCGCCAGGATGCTTTTGGCATCCCCCGGCACCGACCGTGGCGGATCGCGGAAAAATTGCAGGACGAAAACAAAGATCAGCCACAGCGGGGCCGACCACAACCAACCGGCAAAGACGGTCGTCGCCACGGCGGCCGCGCCGCTCATGGCGAGAAACGGCCAGCCTTCCTTGGCAATCAGGGGATGCGGATAAGCGTTCATTAATCGATCGTCAGTTCTTGCTCTGATCGACCAGACGGTTTTTCTTGATCCACGGCATCATCGCCCGCAACTGCTCGCCCACCTGCTCGACCGGATGGGCGGCGGTGAGGCGACGGCGCGCGGTCATGCTCGGATAGTTGGTCTTGCCTTCGAGAATGAACATCTTGGCGTATTCACCACTCTGGATGCGCTTGAGGGCGTTTTTCATCGCGGCGCGCGACTGCTCGTTGATGACCTCGTGGCCGGTGACATACTCGCCATACTCGGCGTTGTTGGAGATCGAGTAGTTCATGTTGGCGATGCCGCCTTCGAAGATCAAGTCGACAATCAGCTTCACCTCGTGCAGACACTCGAAATAAGCCATCTCGGGCGCATAGCCGGCATCGGTCAGTGTCTCGTAGCCAGCCTTGATGAGTTCAACCAGACCGCCGCAGAGCACGGCCTGTTCGCCGAACAGATCGGTCTCGGTCTCCTCGCGGAAGTTGGTCTCGATCACGCCCCCCTTGGTGCCGCCATTCGCCGCCGCGTAGGACAACGCAATATCCTTGGCCTGGCCGGAAATGTCCTGATGCACGGCGATCAGGGACGGCACGCCGCCGCCCCGCAGGTACTCGGAACGCACCGTGTGGCCAGGGCCCTTGGGCGCGACCATGATGACATCGACGTCCGCCTGCGGCACCACCTGGTTGTAATGGATATTGAAGCCATGCGCGAAGGCCAGGGCGGCGCCCTTCTTGAGGTTGGGCGCCACATCGGCGTAATAGACGGTCGGGATGGTCTCGTCCGGCAACAGCATCATCACCACGTCGGCGCCCTTGACGGCCTTGGCGACCTCCTCGACCTTGAGTCCGGCCTTCTCGGCTTTCGCCCACGAAACGCCGTCCTTGCGCAGGCCGACGGTGACCTTGACGCCGGAATCCTTGAGGTTTTGCGCGTGGGCGTGACCCTGCGAGCCGTAACCCACGATGGTGACTTTGCGGCCCTTGATGAGGGAGAGGTCGGCATCTTTGTCGTAATAGACTTTCATGATTTTCCTTTGATGATCAGACTTTGAGAATGCGGTCGCCACGGCCGATGCCGCAGACACCGGTGCGCACGGTTTCGAGAATCAGCGAACGGTCGATGGCGTCGAGGAACGCCACCATCTTGGAGGTGTTGCCGGTCAGCTCGACGACATAGGTCGACTCGGTGACGTCGATGATGCGGCCGCGAAAAATGTCGGCGACGCGCTTCATCTCCTCGCGGTCCTTGCCGGTGGCGCGCACCTTGACGAGCATCAACTCGCGCTCGATGTGCGCCGCCTCGGACAGGTCCACCACCTTGACGGTGTCGATCAGCTTGTTGAGCTGCTTGGTGATCTGCTCGATGATGTCGTCGGAGCCGATGCTGACGATCGTCATGCGCGACAGGGTGGGGTCTTCGGTCGCCGCGACGGTCAGCGATTCGATGTTGTAGCCGCGCGCCGAGAACAGCCCGGCAACGCGTGACAGGGCGCCGGCTTCGTTTTCAATAAGGATGGAAATGATGTGGCGCATGATCAGAGTTCCTCCGCCAGGATCATTTCCGACAGACCCTTGCCGGCTGCGATCATGGGAAAGACATTGGCGGTCTTGTCGGTCTGGAAGTCGAGGAAAACCAGCTCGTTCTTGTGTTTGACAAAGGCTTCGCGGATGGCCGGCTCGACATCGGCCGGCTTGTCGATATACATGCCGACATGGCCATAGGCTTCGGCCAGCTTGACGAAATCCGGCAAGGCATCGACATAGGATTCGGCATAGCGGTTGCCATGGAACATCTGCTGCCACTGGCGCACCATGCCGAGATAGCCGTTGTTGAGGCAGAGAATCTTGACCGGCAGATGGAACTGCTTGCAGGTCGACAACTCCTGGATATTCATCTGGATCGAGCCCTCGCCGGTGATGCAGGCGACGGTGGCTTTCGGATTGGCAAAGCGCACGCCCATCGCGGCGGGCAGACCGAAACCCATCGTGCCCAAGCCGCCGGAATTGATCCAGCGGCGCGGCTTGTCGAATTTGTAATACTGCGCGGCCCACATCTGATGCTGGCCGACATCCGAGGTGACGAAGGCATCGCCACCGGTCACTTCGTAGAGCTTTTCGACGACATACTGCGGCATGATGAGATCGGAACCCATCTTGTACTTGAGCGAATCCTTGCCGCGCCACGCCTCGATCTGCTTCCACCAGACGGCCAGCGCCTTAGTTTCCACCATGGCTTCCGGCTTGGCTTCGCTGGATTCGATCTGCTTGATCAGTTCATCGAGCACGTCCGGCACGTTGCCGACGATCGGCACATCGACGCGCACGCGCTTCGAAATCGAGGACGGGTCGATATCGACATGGATGATTTTTCGGGACACCTTGGCAAAGTGCTCCGGGTTGCCGATGACGCGATCATCAAAACGCGCGCCGATGGCCAGGAGCACATCGCACTCCTGCATCGCCATGTTGGCCTCGTAGGTGCCGTGCATGCCCAGCATGCCGAGAAACTGGCGATCGGTCGCCGGATAGCCGCCCAGGCCCATCAGGGTCTGGGTGATCGGGAAACCCAGCAGGCGCGTCAGCTTGGTCAGCTTGTTGGCCGCGTCGGACAAAATCACGCCGCCGCCGGCGTAAATCATCGGCCGCTTGGCATCGAGCAAAAGTTGCAGGGCCTTCTTGATCTGTCCCGTATGCCCCTTGACCACCGGGTTGTAGGAACGCATCGAAATGGTCTTCGGATAGTGGAATTCACATTTCTTGGCGGAGATATCCTTGGGAATGTCCACCAGCACCGGGCCGGGGCGACCGGTCTGGGCCAGATAAAAAGCCTTCTTGATCGTCACCGCCAGGTCCGCGACGTCCTTGACAAGAAAATTGTGCTTGACGCAGGGGCGGGTGATGCCGACCGTGTCCACTTCCTGAAAGGCATCCTGGCCAATGTAGGCGGTCGGCACCTGTCCCGAGATCACCACCAGCGGGATCGAGTCCATGTAGGCCGTGGCAATCCCCGTCACGGCGTTCGTCACGCCCGGCCCGGAGGTGACCAGGCACACGCCGATCTTGTTGGATGAACGCGAATAAGCATCTGCCGCGTGCACCGCCGCCTGCTCATGCCTGACCAGAATGTGCTTGATCTGGTCCTGCTTGAACAATTCGTCGTAAATAAACAAAACCGAGCCGCCAGGGTAGCCGAACACATGTTCGACCTTTTCTTCCTGGAGACACCTGATTACAATCTCAGCGCCCGTCAATTGCATTGTTGTGTGTCCATCAATAAGCGGGCCGAAGCCCGAAACGCGTAACAATACTTGACTGAACAATGAACGGTCAAGGATTCCGATCAGCTTCCGATTAACTTCCGGTTAGATTCAACAGGCTTGACACACCTCACCGAGATGGGCCAACCCCCATCCAGACGACTGAAAACACGCTTTGGCTTCACGCATCGAGCTTTCCGATTTTCTCGCCAGTGTCGAGCGGCGCGCCTTCAAGCAGGCCGTATTCGCCGTGCGTGACGAGGAAACAGCGCTCGATATCGTGCAGGACAGCATGATGCGTCTCGCGGAAAAATACAGCGACCGGCCGACGGAAGAATTCCCCCCCCTGTTTCAGCGTATCCTGCAAAATGCCATCCGTGATTCTTATCGTCGTTCGCGCACCCGGGCGGGGCATGTGGTGCAGCTTTCCTCGTTTGAGCCGCTCGACGACGAATTGGCCGACCCACTGGAAGCCCTTGAAATTGATGAAGAACTTAGCCCATTTGCCACCCCGCATGCGGCCCTGCTGCAAGCCGAGACCCTGAACCTGATCGAGACAGCGCTTCAAAATTTACCGCCGCGTCAACGTGAAGCCTTCCTGCTGCGTTACTGGGAAGGATTAGATATCGCAGAAACCGCCTTGGCCATGGGTTGCACCGAAGGCAGCGTCAAAACCCACTGTTCGCGAGCGACCAACGCGCTGGCTACCGCGCTTAAAGCGAAAGACATCAGGCCGTAAGGAGATTAACCATGAACTCAGCCACGAATTCAGCCACCATGCACTCGGAACAACAATTCGCCAGGCAGATCTGCCGCGTCCTTGACCTGGGAACCCGCTCCATCGAGCCGGTGGTTGCCGAGCGTCTGCGCGCCGCGCGTGAGCGCGCACTGCAACGGCAGCTCGTTCCGGCTCGGGGCCTCTCGATCGTCGGGGCCGGCGGCGGTGCTGGTGCTGCGGTGTTGCAGTCCGGCTGGCTTGGCAGTGGCGGGCGCGCCTTGCGTACGCTGCTGCCCATTCTGGCGTTGCTCCTGGGCGTGAGCCTGGCCTACTACTGGAACGGATTTGCGCAGGCAAGCGTAAATGAAGAAATTGACAGCGCTTTGCTAGCCGGCGATCTGCCGCCCAGCGCGTATCTGGACCGGGGCTTTCAGGCATGGCTGGAAAAGTACTCGCCGGCTGGGGAATAGCCTTCTGCCTGCTTTGCGCCGGACTCATCTGGCAATGGCAGACCCAGGCAGTCGTAACGCCCCTCGATCAACCCAACTGGTCGGCACTCACGACAGAACAAAAGACCATTTTGGCGCCGCTGGCGACCGAATGGAAAGCCATGGAGTCTTTCCGGCGCAAGAAATGGCTGGGCATTGCCCAGCGTTATCCCGGCATGTCCGCGGACGAACAGGCCAGCGTACAACGCAACATGAAAGAGTGGGCGCGGCTCGCCCCCGCCGAACGCAAGGCTGCCCGCGAAAAGTTCAAGGCCCTGCAACAATACCCGGCCGAAGAGCGGCAGGCTGTCAAGCAAAAGTGGGATGAATACAGCACCCTTTCACAAGAAAAAAGGGATCGCCTGAAAAAGGAAGCGGCCCAGCGCCCGCCACCCAAAACACCCACCCAGCCACCGGTTGCTGGTTTCGTTGCAAGTCCTGCGACGACTACTCGCACGACGAGTCAGGCAGCGCTACCCACTGTCCCTCCTTCGAGTCCAACCCGCTCGCCGCTGTCGCCGCTCAAGCCACCGCGTAGCCACCTGGTGGTGCCGCAAACAACTTCCTCGCCAGCGCCTCCGGATCCGGCGGCCAGCACGCCGGCCAGCCTACCCTGCGCCGAGGAGTAATCCGTTTTGAATGAAACAGTCCAGTCGCGGGCAAGCATCGGCCGGCGGCTCGCCGGCATGTTCTACGAATCGCTGCTGCTGCTGGGAGTGCTTTCGGCGCTGGTTCTGGTGCCGCATCTGCTCATCGGCGTAATCTGGCAGGCCGCCCTGCCCGGATGGGCGATCTGGGTGAATGTTGCCGCCGTTGCCGGACTCTACTTTGTGTATCAATGGCGCCGCAGCGGCCAAACGCTGGCCATGAAAACCTGGCGGCTGCAGATCGTGTCACAAGACGATGGACAGCCGCCATCGACGCGGCGCGCGCTGCTGCGCTACCTGCTGGCCTGGCCCTCGGTTGTATCGGGCCTCGGCCTGCTCTGGGCATTGTTCGACCGCGACCGGCAATTCCTGCACGACCGGCTGGCCGGCACTCGGATCGTCAACGTCGCTCCACCCACCACAGCATCGTCCCCGCCGCCAGCAGAAAAATAACACTGGGCGTCGTGGCGGACACCAGCGGCTGCCAACTATTGATCACGCCCAAATGCGCAAACAGGCCATTCAGCATATGGAACAGAATGCCCAGCATCACCCCGGCAAACACCTTGATGCTGACGGCGCCCATGCGGCCGTGGGTGTAGGCGAAGGGTAGCGCCAGCGCCATCATCACCAGCGTTGCCAGCGGGTAGATCAGTTTTTTCCACAAGGCGATTTCGTAACGCTGGGTTTTCTGCTGGTTATCGCTTAAATGCCGGATGTATTGGTAAAGATTGATCAGGGACATGCGTTCGGGAACCACCAGCAACACCGCCAGAATGTCCGGACTGAGCGCCGATTGCCACACCAGTTCATCCTGCCGCGTTACCCGCGCCCGCTCTTTGCCTGGCTCGACGTCGAATTCGGTTTTGACCACGCGGGTCAGCCGCCAATGGCTGGGCGGGAGAAATCGGCCTTCCTCCGCTTCGCTGATCGAGCGCAGTCGATACATTTCATCAAAGCCATACACCCTGATTTTGCGCAAACTCGCATCGGGCAGCACCTCGCGCACATTGATGAACGACAGGCCGTCCTTCACCCACAGCCCGGAGCGAAATTCCTGCCCCACCAGCTTGCTCATCGCCGTCAGCCGCAACTGTTGCGCGGCTCGCTCGGCCGGTGGCGCGACAAACTCGCCCAGGATGAATGTCAGCGCGACAAACGCCACCCCGATCTTTGCCAGGGTCAGGAGCAACGCGCCGGTCGACAGGCCGGAAGCGCGCAGCACGGTGATCTCGGAATGCCGCGCCAACAGGGTCAGGGCATACAGCGAGCCGATCAGCACGGCAATCGGGAATATTTCATACGCGCGACCAGGCAAGGTCAGGGCGACATAGGCGATGGCGTGATGAAATTGGTAAGAGTCCTTGCCGACCTCGGCCATTTCATTAATCAAATCGAAAAAGGCGAACAGGGCCAGAAAGGCCGCCAGCACGAGCAGGGTCGCGCCATAAATTTCCCGCGCCAGATGACGCTCATAAACTTTCAGCGCCATAACCGCCACACTGAAAAAACCACCAGCCGCTTCCAGAACAGCAGAATCAGCGTAATGAACATCAGCACATGCACCGCCCAGGCGCCGATTTCAAACGGCAGGCTCCCCTGCGCCACCCAAGCCTGACTGAGCGACAGCAGGTTGTTGTAAATCATAAAGGTCAACAAGGCGAACAGCAGGTTGTTGGCGCGCCCCGCGCGCGGATTGACGAAAGACAAAGGAATCGCCAGCAAGGCCAGCGTCAGGGCGGACAGCGGCACGCCGATCCGCCACACCAGCTCGCCTTGGCTGGCCGGGTTGAGGTCGCGCAGGAGTTCCCGGGTGGTCATGCTTTTCAAGGATTTGTCGATGCCGCGGCTTTCCTGCGTATCGATGCGCATGGCATAGCGGGCGAATTCCATGACGCGATACTCCGCCGTCCCGGCCTCTCCTTCGTAGCGCCGCCCATCTGTCAGCACGATGAATTTGTCGCCGTTGGCGGCCACCTCGGTATGGCCCTGCGCCGCCGCCATGACGCCCAACCGGCCATGCTGCAACGAATTGATGAAAATGTTCTTGACGTGGTCTTCCTGAGTGTCCGCGTCCGTCACCGATTCGACAAAGAACACGCGATCGCCACGCGCTGATTCCTTGAAGGCGCCGGGGCTGACGCGCGCCACATCGTCGCGCTGGTCCATGCGCTCCTGATAGTCGGCGCGCTGGGAAATCGCCCACGGCGACAGAAACATGGCGAGCACCGCAATGACCAGGACAACCGGCAGCGCAAAGCGCAGCACCGGGCGCATCCAGGCGGTCAGCGGCACGCCGGACGAAAACCAGATCGCCATCTCCGAATCGCGATAAACACGCGACAACGACAGCAAAATCGCGATGAACAGGGTCAGCGACAACAACACCGGCAAATAGTTGAGCGCGGAAAAGCCGAGCATGGCAACTACCGCCTCCGAAGCGATGCGCCCCCCGGCGGCCTGCCCTAGCAGGCGGATCAACTGGGTCGTCAGCATGATCGCGAACAGGGCGACAAATACCGCAGCGGCTGTCTGGGCAAATTCGCGCTGGGCGGCGCGCTGGAAGATCATTGTCTGGGCTGCCGGAAAATGCTGGAATTCAATGGAAAGTTGCGGAAATACCGTGAAATTTGCTTAAACTCCACGTTTTCCAAAATCTTGAGGGGAACGCGGTGGAATTTAGCATAAAGAGCGGTAGCCCGGAAAAGCAGCGTACCGCCTGCGTCGTCGTCGGCGTCTTTGAATCGCGCAAATTATCCTTGCCGGGAGAACTGCTCGACAATGCCGCGCGCGGCTATCTGGCGGAGCTGCTGCGCCGCGGCGACATGGAAGGCAAGGCCGGCAATACCCTGCTGCTGCACAAGGTGCCGGGAACGGAAGCAGACCGCCTCCTGCTCGTCGGCCTTGGCAAGGAACGCGAGTTCCGCGAAAAGGAATATCGCGCCGCCATCGCCACGGCGGTGCGCACGCTGAATGAAACCGGCGGCTTCGACGGCACGCTCTATCTCACCGAACTGCCGGTGAAAAAACGCGGCGTCGCCTGGCGCGTCCGCCAGGCCTTGCTGGTGGCCGAGGAAACGCTTTACCGCTTCGATCAGTTGAAGTCGAAAAAGGACGACGTACGCCGCCCCTTGCGCAAGCTGACCTTCTGCGTCGAACGCCGCACCGAACTGGCCGCCGCCGAACAGGCGCTGGCGGAAGGCCAGGCCATCGCCAGCAGCATGAATTACATGAAAGACCTGGCCAACCTGCCCGGCAATATCTGCACGCCCACCTATCTGGCCGAACAGGCCGGAGCTTTAGGCCGTGAGCATGGGCTGGCGGTCGAAGTGCTCGATCGCGCCGCGATGGAAAAACTGGGCATGCACTCGTTGCTGGCGGTCTCCAGGGGATCGCACCAGCCACCGCAATTCATCATCGTCAAGCATCTGGGTGGCAAGGCCGATGCCAAGCCCATCGTGCTGGTCGGCAAGGGCGTCACCTTCGATTCAGGTGGCATTTCGCTCAAGCCTGCCCACGAAATGGACGAGATGAAGTTCGACATGTCGGGCGCCGCCAGCGTGCTGGCCACCATGAAAGCGGCGGCCTTGATGAAGCTGCCGCTCAACATCATCGCCGTCGTGCCGACCGTCGAAAACATGCCCGGCGGCGGCGCCATCCGTCCCGGTGACATCGTCACCTCGATGTCCGGCCAGACCATCGAAATCCTCAACACCGATGCCGAAGGCCGGCTGATCCTGTGCGATGCGCTGACCTATGTCGAACGCTTCCACCCCGATTGCGTCATCGATGTCGCCACGCTCACTGGCGCCTGCGTGATTGCCCTGGGCGGCGTCGTCAGCGGCCTGCTCGCCAACCACGACGCGCTGGCGCGCGAACTGCAGGACGCAGGCTTGGACAGTTGGGACCGCGCCTGGCAACTGCCACTGCTCGACGATTATCAGGAACAGTTGAAGAGCAATTTCGCCGACATGGGCAACATCGGCGGACGGCCGGCCGGCACGATTACCGCTGCCTGTTTCCTGTCGCGCTTCACCAAGAAATACGACTGGGCGCACCTCGACATCGCCGGCACCGCTTGGCGTTCCGGCAAGGAGAAAGGTTCGACCGGGCGTCCCGTCCCGTTGCTCACCCACTTTCTGCTGGCCAGAGTAGCGAATGCAGCGAAAAAAGTCGGCGCTGGCGAGACGGCACAGTGACCCGTATCTCTTTCCTCCATGGCGCGGCCGACCGCATCCAGTCCGCCGCGCAATGGCTGCATCAGGCATGGGGCGAGCGGCGGGCGGTTTTGGTTTTTGTTCCTGACGCCGAACAGGCCGTGCGGCTGGATCGCCTGCTGTGGACGCAGCCGGCCCTGGCTTTTTTGCCGCATTGCCGGGGCGACTCGCCGCTGGCCGGCGAAACGCCGATTTTGCTGACCGACACGCTGGATGGGGCGTCGCAGGAAAACTGCCTGCTCAATCTGGGCAACACCCTGCCAGCGACGTTTTCACGCTTCGAACATCTCGTCGAAATCGTCAGCATCGATGACGCCGACCGCCTGCCGGCTCGCGAACGTTTCAAGTTCTATCGCGAGCGCGGCTACGCCGTCGACAGCCGCGACATTTCCGGCGGCCTGTAATAATGTCCCGCGAGGATGACGTGATCACTCAGGCCGACGCGTTGATGCGGCGCCACCGCAGTTTCGTGGCCCGCGTTGTCGAGGTAGCAAACGAAGAAACCGCAGCCGCCGCCGCGCACGACGCCGAAAACGACACCGAAATTCCCGTGCTGACCGAGGTGGTCGATGCCTCTGAAACCGCCCCGCGCGACATCGAAGCGGTGCTCGCCGCCCTGCGGGCGGACGTTGAAAACGAACTGTCGGCGTGGCTGGTTGAAGTGCTGCCCGCCGCCGTGGCGAACGCCAGCCAGAACATCCTCACCGAACTGGATGCCAAGGCACGCCACACCCTGCTGCCGCATTTGCTAGAGATACTGAAAAATGGAACAACTCGCCAAAAGCTTTGAACCCGCCGCCATCGAACGGCACTGGTATCCCGTCTGGGAATCGAACGGCTATTTCGCCGCCGGTCTCGACACAACCAAGCAAGACAATTTCTGCATCCTGTTGCCGCCGCCCAACGTCACGGGAACGCTGCACATGGGCCACGGTTTCAACCAGGCGATCATGGATGCGCTGACGCGCTACCACCGCATGCGCGGGGCCAACACGCTGTGGCAGCCGGGCACCGACCATGCCGGCATCGCCACGCAGATCGTCGTCGAACGCCAGTTGGACGCGCAGGGCATCAGTCGCCACGCGCTCGGCCGCGAGAAGTTTCTCGAAAAGGTCTGGGAATGGAAGGAATACTCTGGCGGCAGCATCACCCAGCAAATGCGCCGGCTCGGCACCTCGCCGGACTGGACGCGCGAGCGCTTCACGATGGATGCCGGACTGTCGAAGATCGTCACCGAAACTTTCGTGCGTCTCCACCAGGAAGGCCTGATCTATCGCGGCAAACGACTGGTGAATTGGGACCCGAAACTGCTCACTGCCGTTTCCGACCTCGAAGTGGTCAGCGAGGAAGAGGACGGCTTCATGTGGGAGATTCGCTATCCTTTTGTCGAGGGTGAGGGCGCACTCACTGTCGCCACGACACGGCCGGAAACCCTGCTCGGCGACGTCGCTGTCGCGGTGAATCCTGACGACGCGCGCTACACGCACCTGATCGGCAAACACGTCCGGCTGCCACTGTGCGACCGTTCCATCCCGATCATCGCGGATTCCTATGTCGATAAAGAATTCGGCACCGGCTGCGTCAAGATCACCCCGGCGCACGACTTCAATGACTGGCAGGTCGGCCATCGTCATGGCCTCGTACCGCTTTCGATCTTCACGTTGGACGCGCGCATCAACGAACATGGCCCGGAAAAGTATCGTGGCATGGATCGCTACGACGCCAGAAAGCAGATCGTCGCCGACCTGGAAGCAGCAGGCCTGCTCGCCTCGACCAAGCCGCACAAGCTGATGGTGCCGCGCGGCGACCGCACCGGCGTGGCCATCGAACCGATGCTCACCGATCAGTGGTTTGTCGCCATGACCAAGCCCGGTAAAGATGGCAGCAGCATCGCCGGCAAGGCGCTCGAATGCGTGGCATCGGGCGAGATCAAGTTCGTCCCCGAAAACTGGGTGAACACCTACAACCAGTGGCTCAACAACATCCAGGACTGGTGCATTTCCCGCCAGTTGTGGTGGGGCCATCAGATCCCCGCCTGGTACAGCGACGACGGCCGCATCTATGTGGCACACGACGAGGCCGAAGCCTACGCGCAGGCAAAGCGTGACGGCTACCACGGTGGACTGGCGCGCGACCCGGATGTGCTCG
>JAUXWU010000108.1 GCA_030680085.1 Rhodocyclaceae bacterium
AAAGCTACAACTAAAACCGAGAATTCACTTATAACGCCTTTAAAACATTGAATCCACCGGTTTTTGGTGTGGTTTGATGTGATTGATAGAAGTGCCCTAAAGAGTCTTGGCGGGCCAGCCGATTTGCTTCCAAGCTTCATCGTCCATTGGCTGGATGTCGAAGTCTTCGGCCAGCTTAGGCGCCCGCAGCGCGAAAGTCTTCTTGGACAGCCAGTGGCCTAGGAGAAATGGGCTGCCTGCACTTTTCGGGAGCCGCTTAGCCAAGCACAGGGCGACCTCAACGGTGAGGTTGGTTCCCCCGCCGAGCTGTGCGAGAACCTCATCGCCAATGACGATCTCCTCGGGCAGTTTGCCAGACACCGGAAGTGTCGCAACCACGTACGTCTTCTTCATGAAGCGTTGCAGGGCAGTGATTGCCAGCACCAAATCGCCCTTCTTGATGGCCTCGGAGGACAGCGCCGCCGGATTCAGATTCGGTCTGATCGCAATAGAAAGCTTTTCCACATCCTGCGGCTCGATTACGAATGCCATGTCGCCACTGAACTCGGCGTCCTCATAGAGCCGAATTTCAGCCGCATCCACGCTGCCTTCAAGCGAGGCCGCTCCGAAAAATGGACGGACATCCTTGGTGGCAGACTTTCGCCAATTCACTTTGCTCACAGCGCGCCCTCCCGTTCAAAGTCTGGACGTAGCCGCACAGTCCACGCCGGGTCATAGGATTCGGACTCGATCTTGAATTTCGCCTTGGCGTGCTTGGCAAGCTTGAAGCGGTAGACCCACGGATCGGTCTCGTCGATCTTCGCGGCAACGCCATCGACCTCGATGATCAGCTTCAAGTCTTCACCTTCCTCGTTGTCGTCTTCGAGCACGGGGCAATTCACGCGCAGCCGCAAGTCGACCTCGTCTTCCTCTGCCTTGTCGTCGAGCCGGATGGAGAAGGTGCTTTTGAGCCTCAGCATTCCATCGTCGGTCGCTTCGGCGAACGCCGGCCTCGCGAACTCCAAATGTAGCGGCGACGGCCCCGCATCAGGCACCACCGAACCCCCATGCCCCTGCGGTTTGAACAAGCTACCGAGCGCACGCTCAAGCTGTGTCATCCGGCGCTGCTTGGCCGGTGTTGGTGGCGCGGCCTCAAGTTGAAACCGGCGAAGCCCACCCTTTATACGGCTGAGGATGGACTCGACGAGTTTGCGGTTCTTGCCTGTCTCGTCGCGCAGATTGGTGGACTCCGGGTCCCAACGATCGTGGGCCGGCGGCTCGCTCTTGCGAAGTGCCTGCTCGACCACGTCCTCTTCCGGAGCCATATAAGCGCCGACGATAGGGGGCGAGGCCTGCGAAACGGCTTGGTAGGCCACAACCATGAGCGGCCCGCGAATCAGCGCCACGGCGTTGGCCCGATCTCCGCTGACGGTCGGGTTTCCGTTGGCGTCCAAAGGGACCACGACGAATCCGCACGTGCCCATCGCAACATCGCCTTCGCGCTGAAACGGCGCGAACTTCTGCGTGCCGGTCTTTGCCACAGCCCGCGTTCTTGCGATATCGAAGGCTTCGATAAACGGTTTGAGGACCGCATTCTTCTTCGGCTTCGGAAAGTGAACAGTGCCATCGGCATCGTGAATTTCAACGTCAAGCTTGTTCTCGATGAGCCGCGGCCACCACCAATCCTCGACCCCGCGCACGATGGAGGGAATGTCCACGGCAGCATCAACGATTAGGATGGACGTGCCACGCTCGCCCTCGGCCCGTAACGTGATCCCAAGCTTTGTCGCCAACGTGTCAGCGGCAGTGTCTTCCAACGGATCGACCACCACGCGGCCGAGCTCGTCAGTGTGCGACTTGGAGCCAAGCCAAGCCCGGCCGCTGTATGACTTCTTCTTGAAGTCGTGACTCACAAAGTAGCCGCAGCCAAAAATGCGCGTATGTTCGACGCCATCCTCCGCCTTGAAGCGGGTGTAGGCGAAGATCGTTTGGATCGCCGAACTCGACGAATACACCGACTTGCCGAAGCCGTAGGAGCCACCAGTGGTCCCGTGAGCAGTACGCGACTTCGAACGATCACCGAGGGAAAGCAACAAACGATAGAAGTTCGACCCCTTGTCGTGCGGATCACCCGACAGACCCTCGGCGTTGTAGTCCTCGACATAAAGCAGTTGAAGGGGCGCTCGTGGTTTGTCCAGCGTAAGAAGGCAGTTGGGCCCAGTCAACTCCAACTCCTTGCAGCGGGCCGCAATGTCAGCGAGGCCGGAAGCCTCGACGAATATCGCCTTCTTGGTTCCCGTCACGGAACTCGCGCGGAAATGAACCTCGACCTTTGCCCCGAAGCCAGCATCTACCGAGTTCTGGATCGCCTCTCGCGCCAAAACATGCTCGGGGTGCATCCCCGGAGATTTCAGCGTGTTTGCAAAAGCTTCGCCTGCTGCGCCCCCCATCGGGTCGCTTGCGTGAAATAACCATCCCATGTGTCTTCCCTTCTTTAGCCGAGTTTGAACTCGTCTTTTGCCTTCTTGCTGAGGGCGGTTTGGAACCTCGCTTTAAGCAACTTCATCTCTGCGTCAAGCGCCGAAAATATCTTCTGCACGTCTTCGTCCGAATATTCGTAGTTGTTGGGGTTGGCGAGATTACCGATCAACCGCAACATCTGCGTAGCCTTGGTCACACGTGCCTGCCCTAACTCCACAAAGCGACTGCGTTTGTCTCGCATAGCCAATCCTAGATTCATGTTAACTACAGGTTGTTAATGTAGCACACATTATTTATTAAGAGTCTATAAATCACAAAAATAATCAGCCGTAAATTTTTTAAGTGGGCGACAGGCTATGCAAGATAAGAAGATCAACGCGATTGAGTGTCACGGAGACTCGACCCACTTTGCTCCGCGCCACTTGTCGGTGGGCGCAATCAGGTCATCGCCAGCAGCAACAATCGCACTGTATCGCGGCTGACGCCCGGACAAGCTTGCGGTAAAACTGCCGAGCTTTTCATTATGCCTCTTGGATTGAGTTTTGCGCGGCTATTTTTGCTGGCGTCATGACTCCATGCTGTCATGACGATGCGCCGTCCCGCCAGCGCCGACTTTCCGCAGGAGGGAGTCCACACAACGGGCACACAAAGGGGAAGGCGCACAAAAGGGACGCTACCCACACAAAGGGGCACACAAAGGGGACGCTACCCTTTGTGCCCTTGCGATGCGGCGCCATGCGCAGGAATTAACCGCGCTTCAGTTCGCGATAAAAGTTTTCGTGCGCGCCGAGCAGCAGCAACAGCCGGGTCGCTGGATCGTATTCGTAGGCCAACAACATCAACTGGCCGACGCACTGGAACTTGTAAACGCAGACGCCGGCCAGATCGCCCTTCTTGGCTTCGCCGATTTCCGGATGGCCAACGATAGCCTGGACGGCATCATCAACATCGGCTTTTTGGTTCGGGTGCAGGCGTTTGTAGGCACGGCGGAAGGCCGCGCTCTGGATGACCTGGATTTCTGGCCTGCTCAATTGCGCCGGCCTTCGGGAACAAAGGGCGTCGCCAAGGCCGGACCTTCGGCGCGCGCGATCAGCAGCTCGCGGACGAAGTCGATGGGCAGGTCGGGGTTGTCGAGCGCCGCCTTGCCGACCATGGCCCAGAACTCGATCTGTCCGGCGATGGTGCGGCGCTCGGCCCGCGCCTGGGCGCGGGCCTGCTCGTAGAGTGTGGCGTCGATGCGGACAGGCATACCCATGGCTTCACCTCGAATCAATACGCTACAAAAGTAGCAAGTGCAGCGCACTATAGCCGCGGAATCGCCGTCCCGCCAGCACCGACTTTTCAGGCGCCCCTCACTTACTCAAGTGCACCGGAATGCACCGCGCGCCAAAGGGTTCGACCCCATTTTCTGCGCGGGCTGTGCTTAGGCCGCCAACAATTGACAACGGGAAATACGCGCGAGGACTTCGCTCATGTTTTCGCGCGCGATCGCGGTGTCGTAGTTGGCCTGCCCGCGAAGCCACCATCCATCGCTGAGCCCAAAGTACCGGCACAGTCGCAGATCCGTGTCTGCGGTGATGGTTCGCTTGCCTGCCACGATATCCCCGATTCGCTGCGGGGGCACGCCGATGTCCTTGGCCAAGCGATACTTCGTTAAGCCAAGCGGCTTCAAGAACTCTTCATCCAGCATTTCGCCGGGAGAAACAGGGGAAACAGTGCGCATGCTAAAACTCCTTCAGTGGTAATCAACGATCTCCACGTTTTTCGGGCCTTCCACAGTCCAAACAAAGCACACGCGCCATTGATCGTTGATGCGAATGCTGGATTGCCACTTGCGATTCCCTTGTAACGCCTCGAGGTGATTGCCGGGGGGAACACGCAAATCCTCCAACACCATGGACCAGTCCAGTTGCTCAAGCTTACGCAAGGCGGGCCGCTCAATGCTTACCCAGCGACGAATCCGCTGACCAAGAAATAGCGCGTGAGTGTCTTTGCATTTGAAGCTCTTGATCGGCATGTGCGGACATTAACGCCAGCCGTGCATAACGTCAAGCATGAATAGTCGCAGGTGTGGTTCAAGGGGTGACTCAAACACCATGCCAGACATGTATTCACACCCGCGTAATCGGCGCCGTGTCGCCAGCGCCGACTTTTGTCAGGCGCCCCTCATTTGCCCAAATGCACCGGAATGCACCGCGCGCCAAAGGGCTGGTCGAAATGCCCGAAACGGCCGGCAATCGTTGTGCCGCAGTGCTGGCATTTGCCCGCGGTGTCGAGCCGGTAATTCAGGACTTCATACCAGTCGCGCTCGATGACGGTCTGCCCGCAGCCGGGGCAGATGGTCGCGTCGCCGGCGCGGTTATGCACGTTGCCGGTATAGACGTAGCGCAGCCCCGCCTGTAGGGCGATCTCGCGGGCGCGGGTGAGCGTGGCGGGCGGGGTGGCGGGGGCGTCGAGGAGTTTGTAGTCCGGGTGGAAGGCCGAGAAATGCAGCGGCACGTCGGGGCCGAGTTCCTTGTGGCACCAGTCGGCCAGCGCCTGGATTTCGGCGGCGGAATCGTTCTTGCCGGGAATCAGCAGTGTCGTGAGTTCGATCCAGCAGTCGGTTTCGTGATGCACCATGGCGATCAGGTCGAGCACCGGTTGCAGGTGGCCGCCGCAGAGCTTGAAGTAGAAGTCGTCGGTGAAGGCCTTGAGGTCGATGTTGGCGGCGTCCAGCTTGGCGTAGAACTCGCGCGCCGCCGGCAGGTGCATGTAGCCGGCGGTGACCGCGACGGTTTTGATGCCCAGGGAGTGACAAGCATCTGCGGTGTCCATCGCGTATTCGGCGAAGATTACCGGGTCGTTGTAGGTGAAGGCGACGCTTTCTGCGCCGTAGCGTTTGGCCGCCTGGGCGATGGCTTGCGGGCTGGCTTCGTCCATCAATCGGTCCATGTCGCGCGACTTGGAGATGTCCCAGTTCTGACAGAACTTGCAGGCGAGATTGCAGCCGGCGGTGCCGAAGGAGAGGATGCTGGAGCCGGGGTAGAAGTGGTTGAGCGGTTTCTTTTCGATGGGGTCGATGCAGAAGCCGGAACTGCGGCCATAGGTGGTGAGGATCATCTGTCCGTCCTGGTTGGCGCGCACGAAGCAGGCGGCGCGCTGGCCCTCGTGCAGTTTGCAGTCGCGCGGGCAGAGGTCGCACTGGATGCGGCCATCGGGTAGTTTGTGCCACCAGCGGGCGGGTGTGCCGCTCAGTTCCTCGCGGGTTCTTTCCATTTCTGCACCTCGTAACGGTAGAGATTCACATCAGGCGACCAGAAGTCGGCGGCGAACCCGGCTTTTTGCTTGAGGTGAGCGAAAAACTGCTGCGGCTCGGGCAGGTCTTCCCATACCTGTGGCAGAAAGGTGCCGCGCCGGCCATGACATTCGAAAATCACGCCGTCGATGTTGGGGCGCAGTTGGCGGAGGGCGTCGGCTTCGTCGGTGAAGTGCAGTTCGACAGCCGGGGTCAGCAGCGAGACTTCGACGCGCGTGCGGGCGAAGTCTGCGTGGCGGAGCGGATTGAAGCGCGGGTCGCGGAAGGCGGCGGCGCGGGCGTTTTCGCGCACATCGACGTCGAGCGGCCGCCAGGCTTCCAGCGAGCCGATGCAGCCGCGCAACTGCCCGCCCTGCATCAGCGTGACGAAGGTGGCGCCGGGTTGCGCCAGTGCCGGGTGAGCGGGTTCGGGTAGCGCAGCTTCGCCGAACTGGCTGCCGATGGCATTGCGGGCGCGGGCCAGCAGTGCGCTGCCCAAGGTGTCGTCAGGCATGGCCGGCCGCCAGGAAGGCGAAACTCGCATAGCCGACGACACGCGATTTGTCGCCGGCGGTGTCGCCGGAATTGCGCAGGTCGAGCAATTGCGGGCGCAGTCCACGCCGCTTGGCTGCCTGGATCAGTCCGTTGATGGGCGTTGCGCCGCAGGCCTGCTCGTGGTCGAGGAGCAGGCGCAGGTGCATGATCGCGTCGGCGGTATGCCGGTCGCGGCGCTGTGCGTCGGCGTAAGGATGGTAATGCGAGAGATCGGAACTGATGACAATCAGCGTTTCCGGCCCGCCCCACAGCAGTTCCAGCACTGCGGCGACTTCGTCGGGCGTTGCGTAGCCGACGGCGAAGGGCACGAGGCTGAAGTCGTCCAGTACCTGTTGCAGGAAAGGCAGTTGCACTTCCAGTGAGTGCTCGTCGGCATGGGCCGCGTCGTTCTGCACCACCTGAGGCAGGCGCAGTGCCTGCTCGATGGCCGCGGTGTCGAGCGGCACGCTGCCCAGCGGCGTGGTGAAGGTGCAAGACTGCGGTACCGCCAGACCGCGCACGGCAACGCGGTGACAGGGGCCGAGCAGCACGACGCGCCGGATCGTTGCCGCATGCGGCGCGAGCAGTGCATAGGCGCTCGCCGCGATCGGGCCGGAATAAATGTAACCGGCATGCGGGACGATCAGCGCCTTGGGCGGGGTCGCCGCTAAAGTCGGCGCTGGCGGAAGGTTTGGACGTTCCGCCGACGCGCCAAAAGTCGGCGCTGGCGGGACGGCGCCAGCCGCTCCCGCCGTGTGCATGGGGACGGCGCCAGCGAGCATGACGCCAACGTCCATGGCCAGCCTATGCGGATCGCCGGGGTAGAACATGCCGGCGACGGCGGCGGGACGGATGCTGCGCGTTTCCATGGCGGCGATCCTTTCTGCCCGCGTGGCGGGGCAAAGGAGTGCAAACTCAAGCCAACAGGATGATGCCTGGAATGAATCCTAGTCCAATCGCGGCCATTCCGGGCAAAACGCGGCGCGCCAGCGCCTTGCCGCCGATGGTGACGATCAGCCCCGATTTGAAGATCAGATTCGACAGCACCGCCAGCGCGATGGCGATGACGGCGGTTGTGGCAACCAGCGTTTCCTGGTTGAACAACCGCAGGGTCGAAAGCGTGATCGCATCGACATCGGTCAGACCCGAGGCGAGCGCGACGAGATAAAGACCCTGGCTGCCCGCGATGTCCTGCAGCCAGGCGGCGGCGAGCAGCACGATGCCGTAGAGCAGCCCGAATGACAAGGCGGTGCGGATCTCGGTCGGGTTTTTCACATCGGGCATGGGCAGGTCGCCGGCGGCAACAAGGCTGCGCCATCTGAACAACACGACGACGAGGCCGAGCAGCAGGCCGCCGCCCAAAACGATGGCCAGCGGCGCGAATAAAGTGGGCGCCAGCACCAGGGCGACGATGCCCAGGCGCACGGTGACCACCAGGTTGGCGATCAGGATGACGAGCGTGGCGGTGGCGGTCTGGTTGGCATCGGCGTGGGCATGGCGGGCGAAGATCATGGTGGTGGCGGTGGACGACACCAGGCCGCCAAAAAATCCGAGCAGGGGCGCGCCGTGGCGATTGCCGACGATGCGCAGCGCGGCATAGCCGGCCAGCGAGAGGCCGGAGATCAGCACCACCATCCACCAGACCTGGTAAGGGTTGAGCGCGTTGTAGGGGCCGAAATCGCGGTCCGGCAGGATGGGCAGCACCACCAGCGACAGCACGCCGAATTGCAGGATGGAAATCAGGTCCTTGTGGGTCAGGCTGCGCGAGACATCATGCAACTGCGCCTTGAAATAAAGCAGCACCGTCGTGGTGATGGCCAGCATCACGGCCAGCGTGGCGTGGCCATGCCAGACCAGCGCGCCGAGCCCGTAGCAGACCATCAACGCAACGACCGAGGTGGTGCCGGGGTCGCCGTCATCCTGCGGGTCGCGGGCGATGGCGACGATCATCATCGTCGCCAACATCAGCAGGCCGACCGCCAGAATCCAGCCGCTGCCTGACTTTTCGCCGAGCAGGGCAGCCAGGCAGCCGAACAGCGCCGTCAGCGCGAAAGTGCGCAACCCCGCTTTGGCATCTGGCTTGCGCTCGCGCTCCAAGCCGATCAAGAGGCCGATGCCGAGGCTGACGGCGAAGGCCTGTAAGTTCAGATAAGCAGCGGGTTCGAATGCGGTCATGAAGCCATTATAGAATCGCGGCATGACTTATTTCGCATTGGTTCCAGCCGCCGGTGGCGGAGCGCGCATGAGCGGTGATTGCCCCAAGCAGTATTTGCCTCTGCTGGGCAAGCCGCTGATCTGGCATGCGCTGCAGGTGCTGGGCGCGATACCGGCAATTGAGCGGGTGTTTGTCGTGCTGGCGCCGGACGATACGCGCTGGGACGGTTTCGATTGGAGCGAACTGGGGTCGCGCCTGACCGTGTTGCGATGTGGCGGCGCGAGCCGCGCGGCCAGCGTCGCCAACGGACTGAAGGCAATGGCTGATGCGGCATTGGCAGACGATTGGGTATTGGTGCATGACGCCGCCCGCGCCTGCCTGACGACGGCGCATGTCGAGAAGCTGCTCGCCACGGTTGCTGACGACCCGGTCGGCGGACTGCTCGCCGTGCCGGTCGCCGATACCCTGAAGCGTGCGCAAGACGACCGCGTGACCGCCACCATGCCGCGCGAAGGGCTGTGGCAGGCGCAGACGCCGCAGATGTTTCGCTACGCGCTGCTCGTCGACGCGCTCGAATATGCCACGGCGGTGACCGACGAAGCCAGCGCCATCGAGGCGCTCGGCCTGTCCCCCCGGCTGGTGGAGGCCGACGCCACCAATCTTAAAGTGACCTATCCACTCGACCTGCAGTTGGCCGAATGGATCTTGCAAAACAGGAAACGCTGAACATGGATATTCGAATCGGGCAAGGTTACGACGTGCATCCGCTGGTGCCGGGGCGGGCGTTGATCATCGGCGGCGTGACGATTCCTTACAGCATGGGCTTGCATGGCCACTCCGATGCTGATGTGCTGCTGCACGCCATCACGGACGCCCTGCTGGGCGCGGCCGGGCTGGGCGACATCGGTCGCATGTTTCCCGACAGCGAAGTCCGCTGGCAAGGGGCCGACAGCCGCATGCTGCTGCGCGGCGCGCTCGCGGCGGTGCGCGATGCCGGCTGGCGGGTGGGCAATGTCGACTGCACGGTGATCGCCCAGGCGCCGCGCATTGCGCCCTATGTCGGCCGAATGCGCGAGCATATCGCCGCCGACCTTGGCGTCGTGCCGGAATGCGTGAACGTCAAGGGCAAAACCACCGAACGGCTCGGTTTTGTCGGGCGTGGCGAAGGCATTGCCGCCGATGCCGTGGCCCTGCTGTTGCGTGACTGAAGAAACGGCAACGCCGTCCTGCCAGCGCCGACTTTTCGATGAACTGTCGCATGCACCGGCCGTTGCGCGGGGGAAAGTGACCCGTAAAATATATTTCAAAGATATTTCAAAGTAATGGTTGACGGTGTTTTGCCGATACGTATAATGCGCCCCTCTCGCTGCTGAGGCGGCGAATGATCTTTAAAAACCAAACAACCGATAGGTGTAGGTGCTTGCTGGGTTGATGGCAAGCGACACATCGGCGAGCCGAGATCGAAGGCGCGACTATAGAAGCGGCATGGTACCTGGGGAACCGGGAGGCTGATGCCGCGCGGACAGCCGTAAAAGGCGGTCTTTTTCATTCTTATTTCATCAATAATGGATGTGAATCTGGTTGAGAGACCGTGCGCTTGCCGAAGCTAAAAAAATGTAGCAAAGCACTTACACAGAAGTAGAAGTAAGGTTAGCAATAACC
>JAUXWU010000118.1 GCA_030680085.1 Rhodocyclaceae bacterium
GCGCGCCCTGCGTCGTCGCGCGCTTCCAGAAGATGCCCGCCACCAGCGGCACGAAGGCCCCAGCCATGGTCCCCTTGTAGGCGCTTTCGACCATGCCGAAAATCGTCGCTTTGGAGTTGAGCGCATACACCAGCACCACGCAGGTGAAGCAGACCAGCGTGACGCGCATCACGAGCAGGAAGCGGTGGTCGCCCATCCGCGGGTAGAAGCCCTTGATGATGTTTTCGGCAAAGGTGACTGAAGGGGCAAGCAAGGTGGCCGACGAACAGCTCATGATCGCGGAGAGCACCGCGCCGAAGAAAATCACCTGCGCGAACAGCGGTGTGTGCTGCAGAACGAGTGTCGGCAGCACGAGCTGCGAATCCTCCTCAATTAACTTGCCAAACAACACCGGGTCGATGAGGGTGGCCGAGTAGGCGATGAACATCGGCACAAAGGTGAAGCAGAAATAGATCGAGGCGCCGATGATCGAGCCCCACAGGGCGATCCGCGCGCTTTTCGCCGAGGTGATGCGCTGGAACACGTCCTGCTGCGGCACCGAGCCGAGCATCATGGTGAGCCAGGCGCCGAGGAAGGCGACCCATTTCCACGGATCGGCCGCAGGGAAGAAGTCGAGCTTGCCGGCCAGCGCGGCATGGTCGATGACCGCGGGCGCGCCGCCCTCGACCTTGCCGCCGATGAGGATGGCGATGAAGAGCAGTCCGCCCATCGACACGGCCATCTGCACAAAGTCGAGAATCGCCACCGAGAACATGCCGCCGAAGGTGGTGTAGGAGAGCACGATCGCCGCGCCGAGGATCATGCCGGTGTCCTGGCTGATCGCGCCATCGGTGACGACGAAAAAGATCAGGCCGAGCGCCTTGATCTGCGCCGCCACCCAGCCGAGGTAGGCGGAGACGATGCACAGCGTGGTGAGCACCTCGACCGTGCGGTTGTAGCGCATGCGATAGAAGTCGCCCAGCGTCAGGATGTTGAGCTTGTAGAGATAGCGCGAAAACAGCACGCTGGCAATCACCAGGCACAGCGCCGCGCCGAACGGGTCGGCCACGACGCCGCCGAGACCTTCCTTGACGAAAGTCGCCGAGACGCCGAACACCGCTTCCGCGCCAAACCAGGTGGCGAACACAGTGGCGCTGACGACCGGCAGCGGCAGCGACCGACCGGCGACGGCGAAGTCCTTGGCGCTGTGCACGCGGGTCGCGGCGAACAGGCCGATGCCGACCGAGACCATCAGGTAGAGGATGACGAACCACAAGAGCATGACCGACCTCGTTAAATTGCCGCAATCGGGGCGGAATTATCGCATTTCGACGTGGTGTGACCGATGTCAGATTCCAAGGCAGATTTCATGCCTTGGGATATGTGGGTAATGGTATGCGCTGTGGTACGTCATCTATCAACTCGTCTTCATCTTCAATATCCATTAAATTTTCAGGGAACACGCGGCTCATTTCCGCTTCAATTTCTTCCTTTGACTTGACGTTCCTGATTGAACATGTTTGCCTAAAATCGCGAGCCTCTGCAATTTTCGTAAACTCGATTACATACTCGTTATCGTGCGCAAATTCCTCAAGGTCATTCAATGTGACGTTGAAAAACTCTTTCCTGTTATTTATCAAGTTCAGTCTGTTATATGCGAATTTTTTGTGGAATTTGCTTTCCAGTTCTGGAGCATTTTTGGAATAAATCATGGCGTGTATGTCAAACCCAAAAGGTACAGACGCACCACTCAGTTCTCTGACGCGGTCTGAGGGTTCCATCCTTCGTGTCATTCCTATTTTGTAAACGTTATCTCCAAAAGAGCCAATATTGGAAATTACATAAACGTGCCTCCATTTATGTCAATGCCTTGTATCTAATCAATTCCGAAACGACTACCACTAGAAAAACCAGGATGCCGGACATTTCGGCAACAGGTGCGGTCTGCCATTCGCCATCAGGCAGTGTGAGCGCATAAGGCTTTGCGTTCTTGGGGTGCGCCCCATTCCATTACCCACACCTCTCGTCTGGCAATAAAGGGTAGCGTCCCCTTTTTGCCGGCCGCCGGTCGCGCTCGGGCAACAGGCGCCGGAGCTGCTCGGGGGAGTAGTCGTCGTAGTTGTCGGCCATCAGGCGGCGAGTGCTGCGTAAGTTTTTGGCAAATGACCGGCGACGCGCTGTTCCGCCAGCCAGAGGTCGCGGCGCGTCTGCATGTCGATCCACAACTGCGGGCCATTGCCGAAGAATGCCCCCAAGCGTAGCGCCATCTCGGGCGATACCGCCGACCTTTCGGCCAGAATGCCATGCACCATCTGCCGCGACACACCCAGCGCACGCGCGAAGGCCGCCACGGACAACCCCAGCGCCGGCAGGCTATCCTCTCTCAAGATGGCGCCAGGATGGGTCGGGCAGCGTGTCGCGGTCATGGTTCGCTCCTCAATGATAGTTTTCCAGATCGACGTTGACGGCGTTTTCGCCATCCCAGCCGAAGGTGATGCACCACGGGCCATTCACATGGACGCTGTAGCGCTGTGGGCTGCCCCGCAAGGGATGAAAGTCGAACCCTGGCACCCGTAACGCCTCCGGTGTCTTGGCCGTCGCGATGGCATCAAGCCGACGCAAGGCGCGGGACCACAGATCGGGCCTCACCCTGGCTGACTTCCCGGCCCCGACCAGCTCTTGCAAGCCCTTGTGCTTGAAGCTCGAAATCATGACCGAAGTGTAAAGTCATGATTGACGGCTGTCAAACGGATATTTACAGTGCTCCAATCTTCTCTCGCAAGGGGAGAAAACCAGTAGTCTCGCCGCCGGGCCGCCCCAAGGCGAGACGGCACGCGCCGCCAGGCGCAACCTGCTCCCCAGCATGAACGGGCGCTCCCCGTAACAGACGAGCGCAGCGACAACAAGCGACATAGTCGCGCCGTTGCGGCGAAGGCTAATGTCGGCGTAGCCGACGTTAAGCCGCGAAGCGGCGGCCGTAGGCAAAAAAACCGTCACCCCTCCCGCAAGGGAGGGGCCGGGGGAGGGCGGGCCTCAACAGCCTCAATTTCCTGAATCTTCCGGGTGATCGTGTTGCGGCCGATGCCCAGCAATTGCGCCGCTTCGATGCGGCGGCCGCCGGTGGCTTTGAGCGTGCAGCGGATCAGTGTTGATTCAAAAGCCAGGCTCAGGTTTGCCCACACGCTGCCGGGCTGCCTGGCCAGCAGCTCATCCACCGTTGCCGCCAGGAGCGTCTGCCAATCGGCCGCACCGGGTGCGGTGCTGATATCGCGCATTTCGGCCGGCAGGTCGTCAATCTCGATTTGCTGCCCGGGCGCCATCACGGTCAGCCAGTGACAAAGATTTTCGAGTTGGCGGACGTTGCCCGGCCAGGGCGCGGCTTGCAGGAATTTGAGCGCGCCCTCGGTCAGGCGCTTGGCTTCGACGCCGAGTTGTTGCGCGCTGCTCGCGAGGAAATGCCGGGCCAGCGCCGGAATATCTTCGCGCCGTTCCCGCAGCGGCGGCAGGCGCAGGCGGATGACGTTGAGGCGATGAAACAGGTCTTCGCGGAACAGGCCATCCTTGACGCGCTGTTCGAGATTCTGGTGGGTCGCGGTGATGACGCGCGCATTGCTGCGCAGGGGCTCCCGGCCGCCGACGCGATAGAACTGGCCGTCGGAGAGCACGCGCAGCAGGCGGGTTTGCAGTTCGGCGGGCATGTCGCCGATCTCGTCGAGAAACAGCGTGCCGCCGGCGGCCTCTTCGAAGCGGCCGCGCCGCTGCGCGGCGGCCCCGGTAAAGGCGCCCTTTTCATGGCCAAACAGTTCGGATTCGAGCAGGTCGCGCGGGATGGCCGCCGTATTGAGGGCGATGAAGGGCCCGTCCCTGCGGGGACTGTGGCGATGCAGCGCACGCGCCACCAGTTCCTTGCCGGTGCCGGATTCGCCGTTGATCAGCACCGTCGCATGGGATTGGGCCAGGCGACCGATGGCCCGAAACACCTCCTGCATCGCCGGGGCCTGCCCGAGAATTTCTGGCGCAACGGGTTCGACGGCCGGCGCACCAGATTGGGGCGCAACCTGCTCCAGCGCGCGGCGAACCAGGGCGACGGCCTGATCGATGTCGAAAGACTTGGGCAGGTATTCGAAGGCGCCGCCCTGAAAGGCCGCCACGGCGGAATCGAGGTCGGAATAGGCGGTCATGATGATGACCGGCAGATCCGGGTGGGCTTGTTTCACCTGACGCAAGAGATCAAGTCCGCTCGCGCCGGGCATGCGAATGTCGGAGACCAGCACACGCGGCGCTGCCCCCGCGCCGAGTTTCGCCAGCGCCTCGTCGGCGGAAGCGAAGCTGACGCAATCAATGTTTTCGCGCGCCAGCGCTTTTTCGAGCACCCAGCGAATCGAACGGTCGTCGTCGACGATCCAGACGTCGGTCATGCGGACTTACCCCTTTCATTATTTAGCGGCAGGCGCAGGGTGAAGCAGGTGCGACCGGGCGCCGACTCGGCTTCGATGCTGCCATGATGGTGCTGAACGAAGCTTTGTGCCAGCGCCAGCCCGAGCCCGGTGCCACCCTGCCTTCCCGAAACGAGCGGGTAGAAAATCCGGTCGCGGATTTCTTCGGGGATGCCGGGGCCGTTGTCGATGATTTGCAATTCCAGCGCCAGCCGGTAGCGTTTTTTGGCCAGCGTGACCTGACGGATCGCCCGGGTGCGGGTGATGATTTCTCCCGCGCCGTTCATTGCCTGCGCGGCATTGCGCAGGATGTTGAGCAGGGCCTGAATCAATTGTTCGCGGTCGCCGGTGAGGTCGGGCAGCGAGGTGTCGTAGTCGCGCCGCACGCGCACGCCGGGAAATTCGGCGTGGATCAGCCGCCGCACGCGTTCGAGGATTTCGTGGATGCTGATTTGCGTCGGCTGCATGGCGCGATGCGATGACAGCAGCCGGTGCAGCAGGTCCTGCAGCCGGTCGGCTTCGTGGATGATGACATCGGTGTACTCGCGGAGCGCCGCCGCGTTTTCCATGCCCGCCAGTTCGCGGTCGAGCAGTTGCGCCGAACCGCGGATGCCGCCGAGCGGGTTTTTGATCTCGTGCGCCAGGTTGCGGATCAGTTCCTGGGTGGCGCGTTGCTGCACGGCCTCCTGCTCTTCGCGCACCACGCGCAACTGCTGGTCGATGGGGCGAAATTCCAATAGCAGGCTGGCCGCGCCGGCCTCGATGGGACTGACGGTGCAGTCGAGGTGGAGCGGCTCGGTACTCATTTCGCCATGCTCACGCGCTACAACGATGTCGTGGCCGGTGTAGCTCCACTGGTTGGCGAGTGCGTTTTCGAGCGCGGCGATCAGCGTCGACGGCGTGCCCAACAGTTGTGCCAACGGCTGGCCGAGGCAGGCGCGCTGGCTGACGGCGAAGAGGTTTTCGGCGGCAGGATTGCAGTGGCGAATCCGCAACTGGCCGTCCAGCAGGAGCACTGCGGAGGACAGCAGATCAAGCCCGGCGAATGCCGGGTCGGCTGGGCTGGGGTGGGTCTGGACGTTCATGGCAAAACCAGTCGCAAGAACCGCGCCAGACTTTATCTTAAGTTGCCGATTTCCCTGCGAATCGACTCGATGTTGCGCTCGTGGAGCTGCGCTTTGTCGCGGAAGGACTGGATGCGCGCCTCGCGCTTGCCGCCCTGGATGCCGCCGCCGGCGATGCGCTCTTCGGGCAGGATGAGGTTTTCCTGTTCGGCCAGCGTTTTCTTCGCCGCGTCGAGATTTCTTTGCTCGTTCGCCAGTTCCTGCTCAAGGATAGCGCGGCGGTCGCTGTCGCGGGCCTTTTGCTGCTCGCCGCCGACACGCGGGAAGTCGCTGGGCGTGGCCTGGCGCGGTTTTTGCGTCGGCGGGCTGAAGGTCGACACCGGCTTGTCCTGCGCGATGATCTCGCAGCTTTTGGCGCCCGTCACCTTCTGGTTGGTGTAGGTCATGCGTCCATCGGCGCCCTCGCACTTGTAGAGCGTGTTGGCTTGGGCGGCAGACGTGCCGAGCAATACAAGCAGCAGGATGCGTTTTCTCATGGCGGGCAGTGTATGCGAATCGGTCGGGGAATGGACAAGAAAAAAGGACGGGCGCCCCGTCCTTTTTTCCGGCTTGCGCCGACGTTCAGATAGAGAAGTACATGTCGTATTCGACCGGGTGGGTCGTCATGCGGTAGCGCTGGACTTCCTCCATCTTCAGCTCGATGAAGGCATCGATGAAGTCGTTGGAGAACACGCCGCCACGGGTGAGGAACTCGCGGTCCTTGTCCAGATACTCCAGCGCCTGGTCGAGGCTGGAGCAGACGGTCGGGATCTTGGCATCCTCTTCCGGCGGCAGGTCGTAGAGGTTCTTGTCGGCCGGTTCGCCCGGATGGATTTTGTTTTGCACGCCGTCCAGGCCGGCCATCATCATGGCGGTGAAGGCCAGTTAGGGGTTGGCACCCGGATCCGGGAAGCGCACTTCGTTGCGGCGCGCCTTGTCCGAATGCACGTAGGGAACGCGGATCGAGGCGGAACGGTTGCGCGCCGAATAGGCCAGCTTGACGGGGGCCTCGAAGCCGGGCACCAGGCGCTTGTAGCTGTTGGTGCCGGGGTTGGTGATGGCGTTCAACGCGCGGGCGTGCTTGATGATGCCGCCGATGTAGTAGAGCGCGAAATCGCTGAGACCCGCATAACCGTTGCCGGCGAACAGGTTCTTGCCGTCCTTCCAGATCGACTGGTGCACATGCATGCCGGAGCCGTTGTCGCCGACGATCGGCTTGGGCATGAAGGTTGCCGTTTTCCCGTAGGAGTGGGCGACGTTATGCACGATGTATTTCAGCACCTGGGTCTGGTCGGCGCGGCGCACCAGGGTGTTGAAGACGGTGCCGATCTCGCACTGGCCGGCGGTGGCGACTTCGTGGTGATGGACTTCGACCGGGCAGCCGCAGGCTTCGAGCGCCAGGCACATGGCGGAGCGGATGTCGTGGAGGCTGTCGACCGGCGGCACGGGGAAATAGCCGCCCTTGACGGTGGGCCGGTGGCCGGTGTTGCCGCCATCGAATTTATCCCCGGTCGCCCAGGCGGCTTCTTCCGAAAACACCTTGCAGTAGGAGCCGGACATGTCGATTTTCCATTCGACGCTGTCGAAGATGAAGAACTCGGGCTCGGGGCCGAAGTAGGCGGTGTCGCCCAGGCCGGAAGCCTTCAGATAGGCCTCGGCGCGCTTGGCGATGGAGCGCGGGTCGCGGTCATAGCCCTTGCCATCGGCCGGCTCGACCACGTCGCAGGTGATGACCAGCGTGGTCTCGTCCATGAATGGGTCGATGTAGGCGGTGGCGGGGTCGGGCATCAACTGCATGTCCGACGCTTGAATGCCTTTCCAGCCGGCGATCGAGGAGCCGTCGAAGGCATGGCCGTCCTCGAATTTTTCAAGGCCGAAGGCGGAGACCGGCACGCTGACGTGCTGTTCCTTGCCGCGGGTGTCGGTGAAGCGGAAATCGACGAAACGGACTTCCTTTTCCTGAACCATCTGGATGATGTCTTGGGGTGTCATGGGGGTCATGGGGTGAGCTCCTGGAGGGTGTCTGAAAGAATGCGGAATTAAACGTGGATAAACCTAGCAGCAAACGTGCCAGGACGGAATGTGGCGCAGGTAATTGTCCCATAAGGCAAAGCGCCGGAAACCTCCGCCCGTATCGCACCGCGATGGTGCGTATCTGCCGCAGAGCGCACCATTATTGTGCATCGTTTTCTGCATCGAGGTGAATCAGCACATCGAGCACTTCGGGGTGCGCCGCCAGCACCCGGTGGCGGGCCGCCTCGCCGATGTCGTGGCCTGCGGCCACCGTGATGCGGCCATCCACCTGGATATGCACATCGACGAGCACCTGGTGCGCCATGCGGCGCGTGCGCAATTCATGCAGGTCGATCACGCCGGGCGTGGCGGCGAGCGTGGCGCGAATGCGCGCCACCTCGTCGGCCGCCAGGCCGGTGTCGACCAGTTCGCGCATCGCTTCCAAGGCGAACCCCCCGCCCGCCTTGATGATCATGCCGCCGACGATGATGGCCGCCGCGCTATCGGCGACGGGGAAGCCGAGCAGCGCACCGCCGACGCCAGCCGCCACCACCAGCGAGGACAGCGCATCGGCGCGGGCATGCCAGGCATTGGCGATCAGCATCGGCGAGCGCAGGCGTTCGGCCACCTTGCGCATGTAGCGGAACAGGCCTTCCTTGGCCGCCAGCGTGAAGAGCGCCGCCCAGATTGCCGCGACACCCACGGCGGGCAGGGCATCCAGATTCTGCAGCCGACCGGCGGCCGAGATCAGGATGCCGGCGCCCGTCACCATCAACAACAGCCCGAGCACCAGCGAGGCGGCGGTCTCGTAGCGACCATGGCCATAGGGATGCTCGTCGTCGGCCGCTTCTGCGCCCTTGCGGTTGGCCCAGAGCACAAAGGCATCGGCGAAGATATCCGAGAGCGTGTGCATCGCGTCGGCCACCAGCGCCATCGAATGGGCCAGGAAGCCGACCACGATCTGCATGGCCGTCAGCACCACATTCACCGCCACGCTCACCCAGGTAATGCGCTGCCCTTCGCGGAAGCGCTGCGGGTCGACCCGGATGGCAGGGGGAGGCGTGTCGTGCTGGTGCATGGGTAAATCGCTATACTCGTTGGCCGCCAAAATTTGGATTCTACCGCCCATGCAAGTTGTGCCTATTCAGTTCGAGCCCTTCAACGCGTTGTCAGACCAGGCTGCGGCAGCGCGCATCACCGCCGCCCGTCAGGTGCTTGGCAAGCGCGCCGTGCTGTTGTGTCACCACTACCAGCGCGCCGATGTTTATGCCCACGCAGACATCACCGGCGATTCGCTGAAACTCTCGCGTCTTGCCGCGCAGTCGGACGCCGAATTCATCGTCTTCTGCGGCGTGCATTTCATGGCCGAGGTCGCCGACATCCTCTCGCGCCCGGAACAGATTGCCATCCTGCCCGACCTCGCCGCCGGCTGCTCGATGGCCGACATGGCGAGCCTGGCCAAGGTCGAGCGCTGCTGGCGCGAACTGGCCACGGTGCTCGATCCCGACGAGCACGTCACTCCCGTCACCTACATCAACTCCGCCGCCGACCTCAAGGCCTTTTGCGGCGAACACGGTGGCATTGTCTGCACGTCATCCAACGCAACAAAAATACTCGAATGGTCGTTCGCCCGCCGCGACAAGGTGCTGTTCTTCCCCGACCAGCACCTCGGCCGCTGGAGCGGTCACCGGATGGGCATTCCGCTGGAGCAGATGGTCATCTGGACTCCCGACCTCGAAATGGGCGGCCTGACGGCCGAACAAATCCGCAATGCGAAGATCATTCTCTGGCACGGCTTCTGTTCGGTGCATCAGATGTTCCAGCCGGCGCAGATCGCGAAATTTCGTGCCCGCTATCCCGACGGCAAGGTGATCAGTCATCCCGAATGCAGCTTTGAAGTCTGCGCGCAATCCGATGCCATCGGCTCGACCGAGACCATCATCCGCGTCGTCAAGGAATCGCCGCCCGGCACGCGCTGGCTGGTCGGCACCGAGCTGAATCTGGTCGACCGGCTGGCCAACGAGGTCAAGAGCGAGGGCAAGATCGTCCAGTTCATGGCCGATACCGTGTGCATGTGCTCGACCATGCAGCGCATCGACCCGCAACACCTCGCCTGGACGCTGGAAAACTTGGTCGCCGGCAACGTGGTGAATCAGATCAAGGTGCCCGAACACGAGGCGAAGCTGGCGAAGATCGCGCTGGAACGGATGCTGGCCGCTTCCTGAGTGACACACTCTCCCGGGGGACTCAACCGCATGCGCCTCCTTGCACTCTCCGCCACCTTGATGATGACGCTTTCGACCGCCTGTTCCGGTTCGCAGCCCCCCGCACCGCCCTGCGGCCAGGCGGGGCAATGGCTGACGCCAGCGGCGGCAACTGCCCAGATCATCCAGCCCGGCCCGCTGCTGGAACGCCTGGCGCGGCAGCCGGTGGTGCTGCTCGGCGAAGCGCATGACAGTGCCGAGGACCATCGCTGGCAACTGCATACGCTGACGCAGTTGTATGCGTTCCAGCCGCGTCTCGCCATCGGCTTCGAGATGTTCCCGCGCCGCATTCAGCCGGTGCTGGACCAGTGGGTGGCGGGTGCGCTGTCGGAGGACGAATTCCTCAAGCGCAGCGAATGGGAGAAGGTCTGGAGCTTCGACCCGCGCGACTATCTACCCTTGTTCCACTTCGCGCGCATGAATCGTCTGCCGATGCTCGCGCTCAACGTCGAGCGCAGCCTGGTCGAGGCGGTGGGCAAACAGGGCTGGGATGCCGTGCCCGATGCAGAGAAAGAAGGCGTGACCCGGCCGGCGGCACCCAGTCCGGCCTATCAAAAGGAGCTGCGCGTGGTGTTCGACCACCACCCGGTGAAGGAGCGCGAGCAGGTGCAGGCCGCCTTCCTGCGCTTCGTCGAGGCGCAGACACTGTGGGACGGGGCCATGGCCCAGGTCATGGCGCGGCATCTGGAAAAGAACCACGGCACGCTGGTGGTCGGCATCCTGGGGGCTGGCCATGTGAGGAACGGCCACGGCGTGGCGCATCAACTCAAGCATCTCGGCATCGCGCCGGTGGGCACCCTGTTGACCTGGGATCGCGCCGAAAGCTGCGAGTCTCTCGGCGAGGAATTTGCCGATGCCATCTATCTCGTCGAACAGCCCAAGAGCAATCCACCCCGGCTGGGCGTGTCGACGGATCAGGTCGGGGACAGCCTGCGCATCACCAGCGTGATGGCGGGTAGCGTGGCGGAACAGGCCGGACTCAAGAGCGGCGACGTGATTGTCGCGGTCGCCGGGCAGCCGGTGAAAGGTATCGAGACGCTGCGCGCCGCCGTGCAGCGGCAGGCGCCGGGGACCTGGCTGCCCCTGAAGATCCGCCGCGAGAACAGCGAGCTGGAGATCATTGCGCGCTTTCCAAATCCATGAAGTCCTGGTTCGCCCTGCTGCTCTGGCTGCCGCTGGCGGCGCTGGCCCTGCCGCGCCTCGATCTGGACGTGCAACTCGATCCGGCAACCCGACAATTCAGCGCAACAGCCACGCTGAGCGATGAGCGTGACTTGACGGGTTTCCGCCTCGGCCCGGATTTCGAGATTACCGCCATGACGGTGAACGGGCAGTCGATGAAGCCCACCCGCCGTCTTGCCAGCGCCGACTTTCGCTTGCCGGCAGGCGCGCGCCGCGTGGTGATTGCCTATCGTGCAACCCTGGCAGCGACGCCGAATCTCGATCACCGCCAGGTACTGGGCCAGAGATCGGGCACGGCAGCACCCGACGGCAGCTTTCTGCCCGGCGCGGCGGGATGGTACCCGGAGACCGGCCAACGCTTCAGCTACCGACTTGTGCTCAGGCTGCCGGCGGGCCAGAAAGGCCTGGTGCCGGGCAATCTGGTGGAGGAATCCGCCACGGCGGCAGGCTACCGCGCCGAGTTCGAATTTCCCCACCCGGCCGACGGCATCGACCTCATGGCCGGGCCCTACACCGTGAGCGAGCACACGCTGCGGCTGAACGACGGCGGCATGATCCGCGTCCGCACCTGGTTCCATGACGAGTTGGCTGGATTGGCGGAAGGCTATCTCGACGACTCGGCGCGTTACCTCGAACGCTACAGCAAGCTGATCGGCGAATATCCGTTCGGCATCTTCAGTGTGGTGTCGAGCCCGACTCCCACCGGCTTCGGCATGCCCAGCCTCACCTATCTGGGGCGCGAGGTCATCAAGCTGCCCTTCATCCGCGCCACCTCGCTGGGCCACGAGGTGCTGCACAACTGGTGGGGCAACGGCGTCTATCCGGATTGGCAAAAAGGCAACTGGTCCGAGGGGCTGACCACCTTCCTCGCCGATTACGCCTACAAGGAAGACGAGAGCGCCGAGGCCGCGCGCGAGATGCGCCTCGCCTGGCTGCGCGACCTGGCGGCGATCCCGGCCGGCGCGGATATTGCTCTCAAGGACTTCACCTCACGCCACCATGGCATCAATTCCATCGTCGGCTACAACAAGGCGGCGATGGTTTTTCTCATGCTGGAGGACGAAATCGGCCGCGACGCCTTCCGGCGCGGCCTGCGCCTGTTGTGGCAGCAGAGGCGCTTCCAGAGCGCAGGCTGGGCCGATCTCGAAGCGGCCTTTGCCTCGGCGTCCGGGCAATCGCTGTCAGTCTTCTTCCGCCAATGGGTGGACCGTTCCGGCGCGCCGGAGATCCGGCTGAAATCCGCCGAACGCAGCGGCGACAAATTGACGGTACAGCTCGCCCAAAGCGGCAGCCATGCGCTGACGCTGCCGCTGCGGCTGGTTTATCCGGAGCGGACTGAAATGCGCCGGGTCCGGCTCGCCGGGCGCGAGACCAGCGTGGTTCTCGACGGCATCGACGCCGCCCTTGAGGCTGTCGAAGCCGATCCCGATTACCGCCTGTGGCGGCGCGTCGCCCCCGCCTTGCTGCCGCCGATCCTGCGGGAAGTCTTCGTCGCGCCCGGCGCGCAGGTTGTCGCGGCCGACGCTGATGCCGCTATCCGCGTTGCCGCGCGCGCGCTCGCGGCCCGCGTGCTCGATGCGCAGCCGTCAACGGTCGGCGCGGAATGGCCCGCGACCGGCGCGGTGCTGCTCGTCGGCCTCGACCCATCGATCGATGCCATGCTCGCGCGGCTGGGACTGCCGGCCAGACCTTCGTCCCGGCGCGGCAGTGCGCAGGTGTGGGCGGGGCGCGACGCCGCGGGCCGCCCCTATGCCGTGATCGCGGCGCGCGATGCCGCCGCGCTCAAAGCGCTGGAACGCGGCCTGCCGCACTACGGCCGGCAGAGCTGGCTGTTGTTCGAGGGTGCCCGCATGGCGGAAAAAGGCGTGTGGCCGCCGCGCGTGGAATGCTTGCCGGTCAATGCTGCCCGCCTGCCTTGATATCGTCACGCCATTTTGGCCCTGGCAGCAAAAGTCGGCGCTGGCGGGACGGCGGCGCGAATGTTCTACACTGACGGTTGACGGCGGAGATTGCTCTGCCCATGTTGGTTTGTCCCTCGCCATGCTGTCCATCGCCACCTGGAATATCCACAAGGGTTTCTCGCAGTTCAATCGCCGCATGATGGTGCATGAGCTGCGCGAGCGGCTGCGCGCGCTCGACGCCGACATCGTATTTTTGCAGGAAGTGCAGGGCGAGCACCTGTTGCATGCCGAGCAGCACGCGGACTGGCCGGCCGAGCCGCAACACGAGTTTCTTGCCGAGGGAGTCTGGGACAGCCATGCCTATGGCCGCAACATGGTGTATGACCACGGTCATCACGGCAATGCGATCCTCGCGCGTTTTCCCATCGCCAACGTGTTCAACCAGGATGTGACGCGCCTGCGTTTCGAGAAGCGCGGCATCCTGCATTGCACCGTCGCCGTGCCGGGGTTGGCGGTGCCGCTGCACTGCGTCTGCGCGCATCTGTCCTTGTTCGGCCGCTCGCGCCGCCACCAGATGGATGTGCTGGCGACGCACATCGAGGCCAGCGTGCCGCACGACGCGCCGCTGTTGATTGCCGGCGATTTCAACGACTGGCGCAACCGCGCCCAGATTCTCCTGGCGGCGCGCCTCGGCCTGACCGAGGTGTCCGCCGGCACCAGCAAACGGCCGCTGCGCAGCTTTCCGGCGGCGCTGCCGATGTTTCGCCTCGACCGGATCTATTCGCGCGGACTGCAGGTCGAGGCGAACGTCGTGCATCACGGCCTGCCGTGGTCGAAAATCTCCGACCATGCCGCGGTGTCGGCGCGGTTTTCGTTCGCGCTCGTCGATCCAGCGGGATGAGTGGCATGAGTGGAATGACCGGCATCGACTTCCACCGGCGCCGTCCCGCCGGGGCCGACTTTCTGGCCGACAATCGCGTGCTGCTGCTGGAAAACGGCACGCAGTTTTTTCCGGCGCTGCTCGCGGCCATCGAATCCGCCACCCACGAGATCGCGCTTGAAACCTATATCTTCGCCGCCGACGCCACCGGCTTGCGCATCGTCGCGGCGCTGGCGGCCGCCGCGCGGCGCGGCGTGGCGGTGCGAGTGCTGGTGGATGGTTTTGGCGCGCGCGACTTTCAGCAGGGATTGAACCTGGGCCTGGCGCTGACGGCCGCCGGCGCCGAGGTGGAGGTCTATCGCGCCGAGGCGGCGCGCCTCAAACTACGCCGTCACCGCCTGCGCCGCCTGCACCGCAAGCTCGCCGTGATCGACGGCCGCATTGCTTTTGTTGGCGGCATCAACATCATCGACGATGACGATGCCATCCTCCACGGGTCGCGCCTTGACTATGCGGTAGAGGTCAGCGGGCCGCTGGCGGGCGTCATCCATGCCAGCATGCGGCACCTGTGGCGGCTGGTGGGCTGGGCGAAGCTGCAGCGCCGGCCGCCCAGCCTGCCCGTCTCTCCGCTGGCGGGGGAGGCGCCGGCCGGGACGATGGCAGCGGCATTTCTGGTGCGCGACAACCTGCGGCATCGGCGCGATATCGAGGAAGCCTATCTGGCCGCCATCGCCGGGGCGCGCGCGGAAGTGTTGCTGGCCAGCGCCTATTTCCTGCCCGGCCGGCGCTTTCGACATGCCCTGCTGGCTGCGGCGGCGCGCGGCGTCGCCGTGACGATTGTCCTGCAGGGGCGAGTGGAATATGCGCTGCAGCATTACGCCACCCAGGCGCTGTATGGCAACCTGCTGGCCGGCGGCGTGCGCATCTTCGAATATCACGCCGGTTTGCTGCACGCCAAGGTGGCGGTGGTGGATGGCGGCTGGGCGACGGTGGGCTCGTCCAACATCGACCCCTTCAGCCTGTTGCTGGCGCGCGAAGCCAACGTGGTGGTGCAGGATGCCGGTTTCGCCAAGGAACTCTCCGCCAGCCTGCAACGCGCACTCGACAGCGGCGCCAGTGAAGTCGTCCTGGCCGATCTCCAGCGCCGCTCACTGCCAGCGCGCATCCTGCGCTGGGCAGCCTACGGCCTGGTGCGCCTGCTGCTGGGTATTACGCGCTACGGCGGTAATGACTATCGTGAGTAGGCGCCGTCCCGCCAGCGCCGACTTTTAGCCGAATAACCGCGCATATTCGATTTTCGGGCAGCGATCCATCTTTCGAGTATCCGGGCAATGGCGGCGTCGTCGGTGACGATCATGGGATTTTTTCCTCGTAAAAGTGATGAGCGGGCAGCGTGAGAACGCGCGGCACATTCTCCAGCTTCCAATGAGCGAGTGCCCAGGCCCAAAAGTCGGCGCTGGCGCGACGGCGTTCCGCCGGCGCGCCGCCACTCCGGGCACGGCGTAACTCTGGCGGCGGCTGCTGGCCGAGAAAGGCCAGTGCGGCAAGCAGCGCGGGGCCGGGATGCGCCGCATCGACGGGTGCGGCGCGGGTTTGCTTCGACAGCTTGTTGCCGGCGGCATCGACGGCCACCGGCAGGTGGGCATAGGCCGGCGTGGGCAAGCCCAGCAGGCCTTGCAGATAGATCTGGCGCGGTGTCGAGTGCAGCAGATCGGCGCCGCGCACCACATGATCGACGCCCTGATCGGCGTCATCGACCACCACGGCGAGTTGATAGGCGAACAGACCGTCGGCGCGCAGCAGCACGCAGTCGCCGACGTCACGTGGCAGATTTTGGCACTGTGGCCCCTGCACGGCATCGTCAAATTCGATGTCGCCCGCGAGTCGCAAGCGCCAGGCGCGCGCCGTTTTGCCCGGCGGCAGACCGGCGCGACAGGTGCCGGGATAAACCGGCGCGCCGTCGATGCCTGGCGGTGCGTTGGCGAGTTCGCTGCGGGAGCAAGCGCAGGGATAAACCGCGCCCGCGGTGCGCAACTGCTCGAAAACCTCGCGATAGCGCTCGGTGCGGGTGCTTTGCAGCATGACCGCGCCGTCCCACTCGAAACCGCAGGCTTCCAGCGTGGCGAGGAGCTTGGCGGCGGCGCCCGGGCGACAGCGCGGCTGATCGACGTCTTCCATGCGCAACAGCCAGCGTCCGCCGCGCGAGCGCGCCTCCAGGCAACTGCCGAGTGCGGCGACCAGCGAGCCGAAATGGAGCGGCCCGGTGGGGGATGGCGCGAAGCGTCCGCAAGCGTTACTGATGACTTGAATCCTCAAACTTTGGTTAAGACGCGGGCTGATTTAGAATGCCCGGCCACCCTACCTATCACGGAGCGCCGCATGGCCACCATCACCCTTACCGCCGACAACTTCAAGGAAACCATCTCCAGCCACGACATCGTGATCGTCGATTTCTGGGCGGCGTGGTGCGCGCCTTGCCGCGCTTTTGCACCGATCTTCGAGGCGGCGTCCGAAAAATATCCCGAGATCGCCTTCGCCAAGGTGAACACCGAGGAAGAGCGCGAGATGGCCAACGGCTTCAACGTCCGCTCGATCCCGATGCTGATGATTTTTCGCGAGCAGGTCATTCTCTACGCCGAGGCGGGATCGCTGCCGGCCCCCGCGCTGGATCAACTGATCGAGCAGATTCGCGCGCTCGACATGGAAAAGGTGCGCGCCGAGATCGCCGCCGCGGAAGAGCAAGCCTAAAACCTCAATCAAGGCTTTCGCCAAAGGCCGCGCGGAAATTTTCCGCGATTTCGGCGCGCGTCGGTTTGTGGTTCTGCCCGCCGCGCCGGGCGATTTTGATGCTGCCCATCAGCGTGGCGAGGCGGCCTGATTTCTGCCAGTCCCAGCCGCGCGCCATGCCATACAGCAGGCCGGCGCGATAGGCGTCGCCGCAGCCGGTCGGGTCGACAAGCTGGGCTGGAGCAACAGCCGGGATGTCGAGGCGCGCGCCACCCGCATAAATTTGCGAACCGTTGCCGCCGAGTGTCACCACCAGCGCGCGCAATGAGTCGGCGAGCGCTTCGAGGCTTTTGCCGGTGCGTTCCGTGAGCAGTTTCGCCTCGTAGTCATTGACGGTGCAGACATCGGCGAGGCGGATGAAATCCAGCAGTTCCGCGCCGTCGAACATCGGCAAGCCCTGGCCCGGATCGAAAACGAAAGGAATGCCCGCCGTGTGAAATTCGCGCGCGTGCTGCAGCATGCCGGCGCGGCCGTCGGGAGAAACGATGCCCAGCGTGACGTCGCTGGCATCGGCGATGCGGTTTTCGTGCGAAAAATTCATCGCGCCCGGGTGAAAGGCGGTGATCTGGTTGTCGTCCAGATCGGTGGTGATGAAGGCCTGCGCGGTGAAGCTGTCGGGCACCGCGCGCACGTGCCGCGCCGACAAGCCGAGTTGCTTGAGCCGCGCCAGGTAGGGCGCGCTGTCGTCGCCAACCGCCGCCATGATGAGCGGTGCGCCGCCGAGCAGATTGAGGTTGTAGGCGATGTTGCCGGCGCAGCCGCCGTACTCGCGCCGCATGTCGGGCACCAGGAAGGCGACGTTGAGGATGTGGATTTGCTCCGGCAGGATGTGGTTCTTGAAGCGATCCTTGAACACCATGATGGTGTCGTAAGCGAGCGAGCCGCAGATAAGGGTATGCATTTCAGTGGTCAGTGGTCAGGGATAAAAGAGATAGAGGCGATAGCCGACGGCGGGCAGGCCGGAAATTTCGAGTGTCAACTGGACGGCGACCTCGGCGTTGGCGGCGAAGCCGGTGGTGGCGTCGTGGTCGGCGGGAAGATACTCGGCGGGCGCCAGCACCTTCTTCAGCAGGGCGGCGTCCTGGGTGTCGGTCAGGGTCAGTTCGAGGTGCGGGTATTCCTGGTCGAACGGCGCGCGGTTTTTCAGGGTGGCGGTGAGGAGCAGACGGCCAGCGCCTGCGGCTCCAGTCGCCTCGGCCGGCGCGAGGTCGGAGCTTTCGATGCCGATCAGCTCGGCTTTTTGCGGTCGCGGCAGCGTGCAGCCGAACTGCTCGCAAGCGGCCAGGAGCGCCGGACGCAGTTCGGGCGCCAGCACCGCCAGTTCGACGCGAAAAATGTACAGCAACTGGCCGGCAGCCAGCGCCAGCAGAATCAGCAGACCGGTGATCAATGGCCAGCGGCGCGCAGGCGGCGGTTCGCCAATGGTTTCCCACGCGGCGGGGACGGGCGTCTCTGCCGGGGGCGGCGGGCTGTCGTCTTCCGGCGCTGTGCTGGTTGCGGGTTCCGGTTCCGCTTCGGGTTCTGTCGCCAGAATGGGTTCGGGCAGCGCCTCGACAGGTACTGCGGCCGGCCCGATCACCACCGGCACTTCATCGGCCAGACTGTCGATTGCATTGAACACCCCGCGGCAGGTGCCGCAACGTACCTGCCCCAGGCGCGCTTTCAACTGCTCGGGCGCAACGCGAAAGGTGGTCTGGCAATGGGGGCAGCGGGTCAGCATGCGCGACTTCCCTCAAGCCGTACCCAGCCTTCATGGGCCGCTCCCACTGCGAGCGGCAGATAGGGCGCATAGGCGGCGATGACCTGCCCGGCCTGGGTTTCCAGCACGCCGGAGAGCGCCAGTCGCCCGCCCGGTTTGAGGCGCGCGGTCAGCAGCGGGGCCAGCAACATCAGGGGGTTGGTGAGGATGTTGGCGACGACGCAGTCGAAGGTTGCGGTAAGCGCATCACCCGAATTGGCGACCCGCAGACTGACCTGATTGCGGGCGGCGTTGGCGGTGGCGGCAGTCAGCGCGCTGGTGTCGATGTCGATGCCAAGCACATCGCTCGCGCCGAGTTTCAAAGCCGCGATGCCGAGAATGCCGGAGCCGCAGCCATAGTCGAGCAGCGTAAGGCCGGTGGCGATTTCCCGTTCCAGCCACAACAGGCACAGGCGCGTGGTGGGGTGGCTGCCGGTGCCGAAGGCCAGGCCGGGATCCAGTTCCAGATTGAGTGCCGTCGGGTCGGGGGCGCTGTGCCAGGAGGGCACGATCCACAGCCGGTCGGAGATGCGGATCGGGTCGAACTGCGACTGCGTCAGGCGCACCCAGTCCTCGTCGGCCACCTCGGCAAAACTGATCTTCGGCGGGTTCTCGATGCCGGCGTCGCTGAGAGCGGCGTTAATTCGGGCGGAGAGGTCATCGGCCGGATCGAACAGCGCGACGACGCGGCTTATCTCCCAAAGTGGCGTCGTGGGCGAGCCGGGTTCGCCGAACTGCGGCGTTTCAAGTTCGGTGCCCGCCTGGGCATCCTCGACGCTGACCGAAATTGCGCCCGCCGCCAGCAGCGCATCCGAAAACGCCTCGGCATGCGCCGCATCGGTGACGATTGCGGCTTCAACCCACATTATTTGCGGCTGGCTTCCTCGCGCGCGGCGAGTTTTTCTTCAAGGTAGTGGATGTTGGTGCCGCCCTTCATGAAGCGCTCGTCGAGCATCAGGTCCTGATGCAGCGGGATGTTGGTCTTGATGCCTTCGACCATCATTTCCGACAGGGCGATGCGCATGCGGCGGATGGCCTGCTCGCGCGTGTCGCCGTAGGCGATCAGCTTGCCGATCATCGAGTCGTAATGGGGAGGCACGGTATAACCCGTGTAAACATGCGAGTCGACCCGGATGCCGGGGCCGCCCGGCGGGTGCCAATTGGTGATTTTACCGGGAGATGGAGTGAACTTGAAGGGGTCTTCGGCGTTGATGCGGCATTCAATGGCGTGGCCGCGAAGTTCGACGTCACGCTGGCGGAGCCAGAGTTTTTCACCGGCGGCGATACGAATCTGCGCCTGCACGATGTCGATGCCGGTGGTCAGTTCGGTCACCGGATGTTCGACCTGCAAGCGCGTGTTCATCTCGATGAAGTAGAACTCGTTGTTTTCGTAAAGGAATTCGAAGGTGCCGACGCCGCGATAGCCGATCTTCTTGCAGGCCTCGGCGCAGCGGTCGCCGATGCGCGTGATCAGGCGACGATTCACTTCCGGCGCGGGCGCCTCCTCGATCACCTTCTGGTGGCGGCGCTGCATCGAGCAATCGCGCTCGCCCAGCCACACCGCACTCTTGAAACTGTCGGCCAATATCTGGATTTCGATATGGCGGGGGTTTTCAAGGAATTTTTCCATGTAAACAACTGGGTTGCCGAATGCCGCATCCGCCTCGCTTCTTGTCATGGTCACGGCATTGATGAGCGCCGCTTCGGTATGCACCACACGCATGCCGCGTCCGCCGCCGCCGCCGGCCGCCTTGATGATGACGGGGTAGCCAATACTTCGCGCAATTTTCGCGATTTCCTTGTTATCTTCTGGCAACGCGCCTTCAGAACCGGGTACGCAGGGTACGCCGGCCGCCTTCATGGCGTTCTTGGCCGAGACCTTGTCGCCCATCAGCCGGATGGTTTCGGGGCGCGGGCCGATGAAGACAAACCCGGATTTTTCGACGCGCTCGGCGAAGTCGGCGTTTTCCGACAGGAAGCCGTAGCCCGGATGAATCGCTTCCGAATCGGTGACTTCGGCCGCCGAAATAATCGCCGGAATATTGAGATAGCTCTGGGCGGACGGTGCGGGACCGATGCAGACCGATTCGTCGGCAAGCTTGACGTATTTGGCCTCGGCGTCGGCCACCGAATGGACCGCAACGGTGCGAATACCCAACTCGCGACAGGCGCGCAGAATCCTCAGCGCGATCTCTCCCCGGTTGGCGATCAGGAGTTTTTCAAACATTGCCATTAAACGATGATGAACAGCGGTTGGTCGAACTCGACAGCCTGGCCATTCTCAACCAGGACGGCCTTGATGACGCCGTCGGCGTCGGCCTCGATCTCGTTCATCAGTTTCATGGCTTCGATGATGCACAGGGTGTCGCCCTTCTTGATGGCCATGCCGACTTCGACCAGTGGCGCGGCGCCCGGACTGCCGGCGCGGTAGAAGGAGCCGACCATCGGCGACTTCATCACGTGGCCTTCGGGTACGGCGGGAGCGGCGGGTGTGGCTTCGGCGGGCGCAAAAGTCGGCGCTGGCGGGACGGCGTGCCCCGCATGGGGTATGTTGCCCATATGACCCATGGGCATGCTGACCATGGTGGTCTGCACCGGGGCGGCATGCTTGGCGATGCGAATTTTTTCCTCCCCCTCGCTGATTTCCAGCTCCGAAATGCCGGAATTCTGTACCAGGTCGATCAGGGTTTTCAGTTTTCTGAGATCCATTTAGCCTCCTGACCCGCGGATGACGGGCGTTACTGTTGATGCTCCGGGTGAGGGCATGGATGCGCCCCGGGAGCGATTCAAGCGGACTGCTGAATACGGGTAAGCGCTGCTTCGAGCGCGAGGGCGTAACCCTGTGCGCCCAGGCCGCAGATCACGCCGACGGCGATGTCCGAGAAATGGGAGTGATGCCGGAACGCTTCGCGGGCGAAAATGTTGGACAGATGCACCTCGACGAAGGGAATCGAGACGGCGGCCAGCGCATCGCGCAAGGCGATGCTGGTGTGGGTGTAGCCACCCGGGTTGATGATGATGAATTCGATGCCTTCGGCCCCGGCGGCCTGGACGCGGTCGATCAGGCCGCCCTCGCTGTTGCTCTGGAAACTTTCGATTTGCACGCCCATGGCTCTGGCGCGTGCTTCCATCATGGTGTGGATGTCGGCCAGGGTGGTGCGCCCATAAACCTCGGGCTCGCGGGTGCCGAGCAGGTTCAGATTGGGGCCGTGCAGGACGAGGATGCGGGCGTTGCGGCCGGTACCACTACCTGCGCCGCTATCCATTTTGGCAGAGGCCTTTTTGCTTTTTGAGTTCGACATGGCATCAAGTTTGCCGCAAATGAGGGCAAGTTGTCCAGATGGGAGAAATTATAGCCAAAGGCTCACGCTTGGCAAGGCGGTCCTGCTGGGATGTTCAGTGCCTCGACCGCCTCGACCCGGGCACGCGTTCTGACACGGCCATCGTGGCCTTTCTGGGCTGCCCGTTCGTCGCGTGGCGGGAGCACGATCAGGTTGGCCGGCCGATTCTCGTCGTCAATCACAAAGACCGCTTCGACGCGTTCGCTCCGGGGGTTGCCGTGGTGGAAGGGGATGCCCTGGTCGAGCAGGAAGATTTCCAGTTCCTTGGCGCTGTCGGGAAAGAGCAGGAGGTCGATGCGCGCATGGCGCCCGGCCGTGCCCTCCAGAACCGATCCGCTGAGGTAGGGCGAAAACCGCGCCAGCCGGTGCATCAGGTCGATGGCCGCGCCGCGCAGGAAGGCGAGCCGCTCGGCCTGCTCATCCTCCTGGTAGATGGCCTGATACTCGCGCACGGCGGTTTCGATCTCGGCATTGCCAGGCAGCGGAAAACTTTCCGGCAAGCCCAGTTGGCGCAGCGCCTTCTTCTTGGCGAAGCCGTAGTCCACGCCGTCTTCGGCGATCATCCGCGCGGCGGCATGGACCAGCTCGGAACGCAAAGCGGGCGCGCCTGGACTTGGGATGCGTGGAGAATGGTTGCGGCGTGACATGGAACCTGCTCCCGTAGAATACGGGCCCATTCTATCCATATCCATATCCGCAACCGATTTTCCCCCATGCACATCCACATTCTCGGCATCTGCGGCACCTTCATGGGCGGTATCGCACTGATCGCTCGTGCCGCCGGCCATCGTGTCACCGGTTGCGATACCAATGTATATCCGCCGATGAGCACCCAACTGGAAGCTCAAGGCATCGACCTGGTTGAAGGCTATGGGGCCGACCAAGTGGCGTTGAATGCCGACCTGTGGGTCGTCGGCAATGCCGTGTCGCGCGGCAATCCGCTGCTGGAGGCGATTCTGGCGCGCGGTCTGCCCTATGTTTCGGGACCGCAATGGCTGGCCGAGAATATTTTGCGGGAGAAATGGGTTTTGGCGGTGGCCGGCACCCATGGCAAGACGACAACGGCGGCCATGCTGGCGTGGATACTCGAAGATGCCGGACTGCAGCCGGGATTCTTGATCGGCGGGGTGCCGCAGAATTTCAAAAAATCGGCTAATTTCAGCGAATCATCATTCTTCGTCGTCGAAGCTGATGAATACGACACGGCTTTCTGCGATAAGCGATCAAAGTTTGTGCATTACCATCCGCGCACGGCGATCCTGAATAACCTCGAATTCGATCATGCGGATATCTTCGCCGATCTAGCCGCTATCGAAACACAATTCCATCATTTTGTGCGCACAATTCCGGGGAATGGCCTGGTGGTGGCGAATGCCGCCGAACCGGCGCTGGAACGGGTATTGGAGCGCGGCTGCTGGACGCCGGTCGAGCGCTTCAATGAAATGTCTGGCTGGCACGCCACGGGTGACGACGCGAGCGGTCGGCTCGTTATCCGGCAGGGCGGGCAGGAAGTGGGTGCGATCACCTGGCAGCTTGCCGGTGAACACAATCGCAACAATGCGCTGGCCGCGCTTCTGGCCGCACGTCATGCCGGCGTGCCGCTGGCTCATGGACTCGCTGCGCTCACCCGCTTTGAAAACGTCAAGCGTAGGCTCGAAGTGCGCGGCACGGTGAATGGGGTGACGGTCTATGACGACTTCGCCCATCATCCGACGGCGATTGCCACCACGCTGGCTGGTCTGCGCGGCAAGGTGTGTGCGTCCTCCATCCTCGCCGTGCTGGAGCCGCGCTCCAACACCATGAAACTCGGCGCCATGAAAGACGCCCTGCCCGGTAGCCTCGCGGCGGCTGACCGGGTGTTCTGTTACAGCGCCAACCTGGGTTGGGATGCCGCCGCCGCCCTGGCCCCGCTGGGTGGCAAAGCCGCAGTGACCGATGACCTGACCGATCTGGTGGTGCAAATCGCCGCCGTCGCAGCGCCGGGCGACCATGTGCTGGTGATGAGCAACGGCGGTTTCGGCGGCATCCACGACAAATTGCTGGCGGCGCTCGCCGCGCGCTAGCGCGCCATGTTCATCAAGATCGTCATCATCCTGCTGCTGCTGATTGTGGCGGCCAGCCTGCTCGGCGGGCGTGGCGCCCAACCAGCCGGCGGACGGATCAAGCCCGGCGTGCGCAAATTGATGTTCCGTGTTGCGGCCGTGTTGCTGGCCATTGGCGTGGTGGTGGCCGTCTTGCACATCGCGTAAAAGCGGTAGAAATTACATCCGCGCGGCGAGCACACCCTTCATTTTCTGCATGGCCTTGGCTTCGATCTGCCGGATGCGTTCGGCCGACACGCCGTATTCGGCGGCGAGTTCATGGAGCGTGGCGCCCGCTTCATCGTCATCCATCAGCCAGCGCCGCTGGACGATGGTGCGGCTGCGGTCGTCCAGTTCGGCGAGCGCGGCGGAGATGCCGGTGTCGTGCAGGCGGTCCTTTTCCTTACGCTCCAACTGCATCGAGGGTTCGACGCTGATGTCGGCGGCCAGATAGGCGGCCGGTGCGTAATGGTCCTCATCGTCGTCAGAGAGCGGTTCGAGCGAGATGTCCATGCCGCCCATGCGGGTCTCCATCTCCACCACTTCAGCGGGCTTGACGCCCAACTGACGGGCGACGGTGGCCACTTCAGCGGGGCTCAGGCTGGCGAAGCCGTGCTCGGCATGGGCTTTCTGGGACAGCGCGGCTTTCATGCTGCGCAGGTTGAAGAACAGCTTGCGCTGCGCCTTGGTGGTGGCGAGCTTCACCAGGCGCCAGTTTTTCAGGATGTATTCGTGAATTTCGGCCTTGATCCAGTGCAAGGCAAAGGACACGAGGCGCACGCCGCGCTCGGGGTCGAAGCGCTTGACGGCCTTCATCAGGCCGACGCTGCCCTCCTGGATCAGCTCGGCATGCGGCAGGCCATAGCCCAGATAACCGCGCGCCACGGCAATCACCAGTCGCAGGTGGGACATGACCAGCATGCGCGCCGCCTCGCGGTCGCCTGCGTCGCGCAGGCGACGGGAAAGCTCCTGTTCCTCGTCCAGAGTCAGCAACGGCACGCGGTTAGCGGCCTGAATGTAGGCTTCAATGCTGCCGGTGGGGGACGGGAGGGAAAATTGGGCAAGTGTCAGGGCATGTTGCATATTCAAAGCCTCCATTCTGGGAATTTTAGCACTCGGTCGCTGTGAGTGCTAATAGTCTAACAAGTTCCCGACTGATTTACTATGGTTTTGTTGATTTCGGCTCTCGCCTAGAATATCCCCACATGGAAAATCACCTCGTCACCCTGATCAAGCGCATGCCGTCGTTTGGGGATTTGCCGGCGCCAACACGCGCGCGGATCGCCGCCGCGACCGAGGAGCGCCGCTACGGGCGGGGTGTCGTGGTCTTGCAAAAAGGTGCGCGGCCGAGCGGTCTGTTTGTCGTCGTCTCTGGCAAGCTCAAGGAGTCCTGCTGCTCGCCCGGCGGCGAGGAGAAGGTCGTGGAAATCCTCGGCGTCGGCCAGACCTGCGGCGAGGCGGCGCTGTTTCTCGATAGCCCTTACCCGATGTGCGCCAGCGCACTGACCAACGCGGTGCTATTGCATGTCGAGAAGCAGGCCATCGAGGAGCTCATCGACGGCGCCCCGAAATTTGTCGGCCGGCTGCTGCAGGCGCTGGCCGAGCGACAGGATGCGATCCTGCGCGACATCGAGGCCGATGCCCGCTCCAGTCCGCTGCAGCAGGTGGTCGGTTATCTGCTCGAACAATGCCGCGCGGACGGCGCGGACACGGCGAGCATCACCCTGCCGGCGGCCAAACAGGTGATCGCCTCCCGCCTGAGCATGACGCCCGAGGCCCTGTCGCGCACCTTTCGCGATCTTGCCGACGCCGGCCTGATCGAGATGAGCGGCAAACGGGTAAAGCTGCTCGATGCCGCCCGGCTCGGTGAATTCGCGCGTTTACCGTAAAACAGCAGTCTCGCCGCCGGGCCGCCCCAAGGCGAGACGGCACGCGGCGCCAGCCGCAATCCGCTCCGCTGCCAAAAGAAGCACCCCGTGATAAGCGAGCGCAGCGAGCCGTTAAGACCCCCCCGCGAGGGGGGCGAAGGGGGACGGGCGTTTCCCCAGTTTGCGCTGTAGCGTGCGGCGATGCATCTGCAGGGCACGGGCCGTGGCCGAGATATTCCCCTCATTTGCCTGCAATATGCGCTGAATGTGCTCCCATTCAAGTCGGCTGACCGACATGGGTTCGGCGGTGATGGCACCTTCGATTTCCGGGGTGGCATCCTCAAGGGCGGCGAGAATGGCGTCGATCTCTACTGGTTTGGCCAGGTACTGCATTGCGCCCAGCTTGATGGCTTCGACCGCGGTGGCGATGCTGGCATAGCCGGTGAGCACGACAATGCGGCAGTCCTGCCGTGCCGCCAGCAATTCCGGGATCAGCGTCAGGCCTGAGGTGCCAGCCAGATTGAGATCGAGCACGACAAGTTCCGGCGCCGCCTGCCGGATGACCGCCCGGGCCTCGTCCGGGCTGGTGACGCCGCGGGCGGGCATGCCACGCCGCACGAAGGCGCGCACCAGCACTGCATTGAAGGTGGCGTCGTCGTCGATAATCAGAATAGGAGCGGTGGTCATGGTGAAATTCTATCCAGCGGTAGTTCGATGCGCGCCAGTCCGCCGCCACCCGCCGCGTTGGCGAGGACCAGTCGACCGCCCAGTCGATCGATGACGCCCTGTGTCAGCAGCAGGCCGATGCCGCTGCCGCCGCTGCCACCGAAATTGGCCGAAAACGGTATCCGGCCGGCCTGCCGCAGCACTTCAGCGGAAAATCCGGGACCCTGATCGCGCACCTCGATCACCAGCGTCGTCGCGTTCCATTGCACGCCAAGGACGATTTCGCCGCCGCCAACATTGGCGGCATTGTTGAGCAGGTTGATTACGCCCTGTTCCAGCGCCGGATCGGCGATGATTTCTGGCGTCGGCGGCTGTGCTGAAATCTCGACCCGGCTCGCGCAATGCGTTCGCTGCTGGCGCCAGCGACGATGAAGCGCGTCGATCCAGATATCGACGGCAACGGCCGAGGCATTTTCAAGCCGGCCGACACCGGCACGCTCGGTCAGGCCGGTGAGGAGGGTCTTGCAGGCGGCAATCTGGCCGCGCAGGATGCCGATATCGGCACGCGCAGCCTCGTTCAAAGTGGTGTCATGCTCCAGTTCGCCGGCAATCACCGCCATGGTCGCCAACGGCGTGCCCAGCTCGTGCGCGGCGCCCGCCGCCAGGGCGCCCAGGGCGACGAGATGCTCGTCCCGCAGCGCCCGCTCGCTGGCGGCCGCAAGTTCGGCGTCGCGCTGACGGATGGTCGCCATCATGCGCATGATGAACCAGGCCATCAGCGCCGCCGAAACCACGAAGGTCAGCCACATGCCGGAGAGGTGCAACTGCGCCGCGCGGCTGCCGTCGCCGATCGGCAACGGCACGAACACCACCATCAGCGCCGAATAGGCGGCAATCGCCAGCCCGGTGACAACGACGACATAGGGGCGCGGCAGGGTCAGCGCCGCAAAGGCGACGGACGGCAGCAGCAGCGAAATCAGCGGATTGGTGGCGCCACCGCTAAAAAACATCAGGGCGGCGAGCGTCGCCAGATCGAGGCAAATCTGGCGGAACAGTTCGGCGGCGCTGGCCGCGGATATTGAACGGAAACGCCGCCAGGCAAAGCCGTTGAACAGGGCCGCGACGCCAATGATGGCGAGCAAGGGCAGCGCCATCAGCGGAATGGCCAGCAGGAACGGGGCGACAAGAATTACCGCCGCCGCCAGGCCTAAGACGACCCAGCGCACGGCAATCAAACGGCGCAGGCTGGCGAGGGTTTGGGCGCCGTCCCAGCTCCGGCTCAGGTTCGATATCACGAGCGGATTATCCTGAAAAACCGACGCCGCAGTGCCTAGAACTTGCCGTCGTCGAGCCGTGCGGGCAAATCGCGCGTTACCTGATCGAAGCGCAGAATTTTCTGGCCCTTGTGCTCCCGGAGGAAATCCTCGGCATCGGTGCGGGTGGCCAGCGGTATCAATTCGTGGCCCATCGGCCCCAGGACATCCGAGCCGATCACGTAGAAAGCATTTTTTGCGTCGACCTTCTGGAGGTTGTAATAATCGGTGACGGCAATCGTCATGATGTCCTCGCGGCGGTGGTTCGGCGCATATTTGGGCAAATCGAACAGATATTTGAACATGTCCTTGGCGCCGTCGAAATGATGCGCGTGGCCGTTTCGGTAGAGCACCGTCGCCACCCAGTTCGGATATTTCGACACCAGCATGCCGCAGACGGGGCAAAGGTCGCGCGGCCCCGGCTTGGGCACGACGAGCGCCTGGGCGGAGGCCAGCCCCACCCAGACACAAAGTAAAACGATGAAAAAAACGCGCAGGCTACGCGGCATCAGGATTTGCCCTGCTGCTCCAGCATGCGCTTGCGCCGTTCGGCGCGATTTTTGCGGATCATGCTGACGTCCTGCGACATGTCGGTGTAGGCGGCCAGTAGCGCCTGGTCGAAATTGGCCAGCTCGCCGCCGTGGGCCGCCCGCGAGGCGGCAGCCGCGTCGGCCGTGCCATAGGCGACTTTGCTGCGCTTGGTCATCACGCCCTTGAGCGACGAGCCGACGAGGAAGCGCGCCTTGTCGACATCGACCAGCGGTTTCAGCTCGGCGGGCGAAGCATTGTCGCCGACCCAGATCGCCTTCGGCTCCCGGTCGATATTGATCGAGAGACTGATGGCGGCGCAGTGGAGCGAGCAGGTGCCGTCGGCGAGGTCGTCGCCGTAGTGGATCAGCATGCGCGAGTGGTGAAACTGCTTGCGGTCCATGCCGCAATAGGGGCACTTGGGATACTTCTCGATGTCGCTTTCATGCGCCTGTGGATCCGGCGCCTGCTTGGGAATGAACTGCGTCGGCGTGCCGTCGCCATGACATTGGGCGGCGTGGGCGGGGGTGGCGCTGACAGCGAGGCCGACGCCGGCGAACAGGGACAATTTCAGGGCTGCGCGACGATCCATGACGATCTCCTTCCAAGGTTAAAAAAGATAACGATATTAGGCGCAGAAGATCCGGACGCGGCTGCGGCATTTTGTCGCGTGCGACGACACGTCGCAGAGCAGCGGCCCGTCATCTGACTAGGATGGCGGCTCCCTCATTTCTCCTCCACTCTATCCATGAAACAGCACCGATTTTCCATCGCGCTAGCCATCGCGGCCCTGCCTTTCACCTTGCACGCTCAGGACGACGAACTGTTCACTGTCGTCGTGACGGCCCAGAAAATCCAGAGCTTGAATGCCACTCGTCTCGGTGGCGCAGACCTGGCTCCCTTGCGTCCGGCCACCAGCGATACCGCCAGCCTGCTGCGTGACATTCCCGGCGTCAGCCTCTACGGCGCCGGCGGCGTTTCCAGCCTCCCGGCGATTCACGGCCTTGCCGATGACCGGCTGCGCATCAAGGTCGATGGCATGGACCTTATTTCCGCCTGCGGCAACCACATGAATCCGCCACTCTCCTACATCGATCCGACCCACGTCGGCAGCATCAACGTATTTGCCGGCATCGCGCCGGTAAGCTCCGGCGGCGACAGCATCGGCGGCACGATTCTGGTCAATTCCCCCGCTGCGGAATTTGCCAAGGCCGGGCAAGGCCTGCTCCTCAAGGGCGCGGCAGGTGCCTTTTACCGCAGCAACGGCAATGCCAATGGCGGCAACCTTTCCGCGACCATCGCCAACGAAAAACTGAGCATGACCTACAGCGGTTCGACCGCCAAGGCCGATAACTACACGGCGGGCGGCGACTTCAAGCCAGCCGGGCTTGCGGCAGCCGGTCGCGGCTGGCTGGCTGGCGACGAGGTTGGCTCGTCCATGTATGAGTCGACCAATCAGTCGCTCAAATTCGCGCTGCGCCACGAAAACCACCTGGTCGAGTTCAAGTACGGCGTGCAGGACATCCCTGTCCAGGGCTGGACCAACCAGCGCATGGACATGACCGGCAACGACAGCACACAACTCAACCTGCGTTACCGGGGCCAGTTCGACTGGGGCGCACTGGAGGCGCGTGCCTATAACGAAAAGACGCGGCACGTCATGCAATTTGGCGACGACAAGCTTTACTGGTATGGCTCAACCACGGCGGTGGACGGCATTCCCTGCGTGCCCAGCGGCGGCACCACCGGTTGTGCGGCGGGTATGCCGATGGATACCCAGGGCGACAACACCGGCGTGGTCGTCAAGGCGGACATCATCCTTTCGGCGCGCGATCTGCTGCGGGTGGGTGGCGAGGCCCAGCGTTATCGCCTCGACGACTGGTGGGATCCGTCCGGCAAAGGAATGTGGCCCAATGTTTTCTGGAATATCAACAATGGCGAGCGTGATCGTCTGGCCCTCTTCGGTGAATGGGAGGCGCAGTGGAATCCGCAATGGCTGACGCAATTGGGCCTGCGGCACGAAACTGTCGATATGAATGCGGGCAATGTGCAGGGCTATAACGTTCTCTCCTATGGCGCTGATGCAACTGCCTTCAATGCCAAAGACCGCAAGAAGACCGACCACAATCTGGACTTCACCGCACTGGCGCGCTATACGCCGGATGCCACGCAAACCTTCGAGGCCGGTTATGCCCAGAAAACCCGCTCACCCAACCTCTACGAGCGCTACGCCTGGTCGACGGGCGGGATGGCGATGCGCATGATCAACATGACTGGCGACGGCAACGGCTATGTCGGCAATCTCGACCTGAAGCCGGAAGTGGCCCATACCCTGAGCGCCACCGCCGACTGGCACGATGCCGCGAAGGAGCAATGGGGCTTCAAGCTCACGCCCTACCTCACCTACGTCGATGATTACATCGATGCCGCCCGGATCGCCACCACCTACACATCGACACAGTACGTCTATCTCCGCTTCGTCAATCAGTCTGCCCGGCTGTATGGCCTGGATCTCTCGGGCCACTTCCCGTTGGCGAAGATCGATGGTTACGGCAGTTTCACCGCAACCGGCAAGTTGAATTACGTGCGCGGCAAGAACCGCACGACCGGCGACGATCTCTACAACATGATGCCGCCGAACGCGAAACTGGCTGTGGTGCATAAGCTCGGTGCCTGGACCAATACCCTCGAAACCGAACTGGTGAGCGCCAAGGACCAGGTTAACGCAGAGCGCAACGAAGTCCGGACGTCCGGCTATGGCCTGATCCACCTGCGCAGTAGTTACGAGTGGAAGCAGGCGCGCTTCGATATCGGTATCGAGAACCTGTTCGACAAGCTCTACAAGCATCCGCTGGGCGGCGCTTACCTGGGCCAGGGCAAGACCATGTCCGGAACGATTGTCCCCTGGGGCGTTACCGTTCCCGGCATGGGCCGCTCGATTTACGCCGGGGTGAACGTCAAGTTCTGAAAGTCGGCTCTGGTGGGACGGCGCGAGGCTATCGAGGAAACGTCAGCCGCACGGCCAGCCCCGGCTGGCCGATCCCGTCGGCCAGTTCGAGATGCGCGCCATGCAGCTCGGCGATGCGGGCGACGATGGACAGGCCCAGGCCGCTGCCTTCAATGTCCTGCCCGGCCAGGCGATGCAGGCGCCGCAGCGCCTGGTCACGCTGATCGGCGGGTATGCCCGGCCCGCTATCGCTGACCATCAGGAGGACATCGCTTCCTGTCGACGTGACGGCAACGCGCACCTGCCCGCCCGCCGGCGTATAGCGCACCGCATTGTCGAGCAGGTTGCGCAGCAGGATGCGCAGCATGGCGTCGTTGGCCATCAGGCTGACCGGCGCGGGTGCAGCGAGTTCGAGCGCGATATTTTTTTCCAGCGCCGCCACGCCGTGATCCGCGCAGATCGCCACGGCCAACTCGTCGAGACGCACCGTGTCCATGGGCAACCCGGCGGCCGGATCGAGCCGGGCGAGTGTCAGCAATTGTTCGACCAGATGGCTGGCGCGGCGCGCACCGGCGGCCAGTTGCGCGATGGCATGATCGCGTTCCGCCGCATCGCGCGCGCGCAAGGCGACCTGCGCCTGGGCGGCGATGGCGGCAAGCGGCGTGCGCAGTTCGTGGGCCGCATCGGCGGTGAAGCGACGCTCATTCTCGAGCGCGCGATCGACGCGGGTAAACAGTTTGTTGAGGGCTTCGAGCAGGGGCCGGATCTCGCGTGGCGCCACCGCAGGCGCTACCGGATCGAGGCGCTCGGGCGCACGTTTGCCGAGTTCGGCGGCGACTTCGTCGAGCGGCGCCAGTCCGCGCCGCGTGGCGAACCAGATCCAGCCCCCCAGCAAGGGCAGGCCGAACAGGAGCGGGGTCAGCAGGCCTTGGATGAAATGCTCATCGAATTCTTCACGCAAGCGATCCCGGGCTTCATGGCGATCGCGCTTTTCCTCATGCTTGTGCAACTTGGCCAGTTCGTGGCGCGCCTCGAAGTAGACAACGCCCATCGCCCCCAGCCAGCCGATGGTGATGCCGCCCAGCAGCCAGACGAGCAGGCGCCGCCGCAACGAGAACCAGCGCGTCTGCCCGCTCATGCCCTGGCCACCATGTAGCCCACGCCACGCAGCGTCTTGATCAGCTCGGCGCCGAGTTTTTTGCGCAAATGATGGATATGCACTTCAAGCGCGTTGCTGTCCGGCTCGTCGCGCCAGCCATAGAGCGCGCCTTCGAGCTGGGCACGCGTCATGACCCGGCCGCGGTTTTCCAGCAGGGTCTGCAACAAGGAAAACTCGCGCACCGAAAGCTCCACGGCCGTTCCGGCCCGCGTGACCTGGCGGGCGGCGGGATCAAGCACCAGATCGCCATGCCGCAACAAGGGCACCGCGCGACCCGCCGTACGCCGCGCCAGCGCTCGCACGCGCGCCGCCAGTTCGTCGAGATCGACCGGCTTGACGAGGTAATCGTCGGCGCCGCCATCGAGTCCGGCGATCTTGTCGCCGGTGGCGTCGCGCGCGGTCAGGATCAGCACCGGCAGCGTCTGTCCGCGCCCGCGCAGGCGCGCCAGCACCTCCATGCCCGCCAGGCGCGGCAGGCCGAGATCGAGCACCAGCAGGTCGAAGCTTTCGCTCTTGAGGGCGAGGTCGGCGGCAATGCCGTCCTTCACCCAGTCGACGGCATAGCCGTCTTGGCGCAGGCCAACCATCAGGCCATCGCCCAGTTGTGGATCATCTTCGGCAAGGAGTATGCGCATGCCCGTAATCTTAGCGCGCCAACCACCATGCGCAGACAGCCACCCAGCCGAGCAGCAACACGACCGCCAGCGGGCGGGTACTGCTGATCGCCTCGTCGGGCCGTCCCTGCTTCAATCCGGTGAACATCGCCTGCACCAGATTCTCGCGATGGGCAAGACTGCTGACGACGACGCCGCCCACGTGCAGCAGGGCCACGGCCAGCATGCCCGACGCCAGCGCTTCATGCACTTCCTCCAGCCACTCCCCACCGATGTCTTGATAGACAAGCCAGCCGCTCGCCCCAGCCAGCAGCCCCAGGCTCAGCAAGGCAAGGATGGCCCAACCGCCTGCGGCATTGTGGCCGGCATACTGCGACTCTTCACGCCGGAACAGGCCAGAGACATAGTCCAGCACCGCCCCCGGGCCGCGCACGAAGCTGGAAAAACGCGCATGGCGCGTACCGAAAACTCCCCAGAGCAGGCGAAACAGCACGACGCCGACGACGGTGCCGCCGGCGAAGGCATGCACCAGACGCCATTCCTCGCTCTCGCCGGTAATCCAGGCCAGCGCGAACGCGCCAACCAGCAACCAGTGGCCGATGCGCACCGGCCAGTCCCAGACCCGGATCTTGTTCATGTCAGTCCTTCCTGTGCTTGCCGTTCGGCATCACGATCTCGCGCTCGCGATAACTTCCATCCGCCGCCCTGGTATGGCAGGCCGCGCAGTTGGCCGGCGTTTTCACCTTGGCATGCGTCCAGTCGGCGCGCGGTACCTCGCGGTGTTCGCGCAGGAACCAGTCCGTCTGCGTGAGCCGCGGCAGCTCGCCGGCTGGTGCCGTCCTGCCAGCGCCGACTTTTCTGCCGCCCGCATTGCGGACGTGAAAGTCTTCGAGGGTCTGGCGCGTTTTCTCATCAAGGCTCGCGTTGTCGCCGTAGTGCTTGTCCAGCGAGCGCATCACGCGCCGCCAGTCGTCCGCCACCAGCAACTGCGGGGGAAAGGCCACGTGGCAGCTCCCGCACTCGGCCTGGAAGGCCGGCGGCGCATTGAGGGGCAGGCGCAGGTCGTCCGCATAGGCGGCCAGCGGGAGCAATGCAATCAGCAACAGGGATTTGTTCATGTCAGCGTCCTCCGGTCAGAAAAGCGATGTAGTCGGCCTTCTCGGCCGGGTTGCATTCGCGGCCTACGACTTCGGTGCAGTTGCGCTTGAACCACTTCTCCACCTTGGCCGGATCGGTGAAGCGTTCCGCATTCGCGGCAGGCGCCAGCGGCTTGATCGACTTGTCGGTGACGACATGGCGGCCGGCCTGTGCTGGCGCATCGGTATGGCAACTGGCGCAGGACGACAACTTCGCCGAAACGCCAAAGCGGCGCGCATGGAACTCGGCACCGCGCTGGGCGGAAGGCTGGAAGCCCGCAGCCTGTTGCGCGGCTTCCGTGCGATAACCTGCCAGCAGTTCGGCGGGTGTGGCAGCCTGGGCGGATGCGGCGCACAGGACAGTCAGGACAGCAATGACGATTTTCATGGCCGGTCTCCTTTGGGTGGGTTGAACATGGCCCGCAGTGTGACGACCGGAACTTAAGATCGGCTTAAGCCAGGCTTACGGCAGGCTTAAGCCGACTGAAACACGCGACCCAACAAGCGCTGCGATTACCGACCACGAACCAGACTTGTAAAGTCGTCAGCCGATCAGGATCAGGTTGGAGCGCAGGATCATGGCCGTGGCAACTGCCGCGAAAATCAGATAGCCGACGGCAGCGGCGCCGGCCAGCCGCGCGGCGGTGCGCGGCACGACCTCGGCCAGGCTGGGGACGCGGCGAAAGGCCTGCAGGGCGCCGACCGCCAGGCCGGCGGCGGTGGCGGCGAACAGGGGGATGTAGAGCAGGTAACCCTGGTAGTCGTATTCCGGCTTGAGGATGCAGAACGGGCAATGGTGGTGCGGATGTTCGTAGATGTAGAGCGAGACGAAAGAAATGATGCCGGCGATGGCGGCAACAAATGCGGCGGCGCTCGCCAGGGCGACGAGATAACCGCCGCGCCTTGTTGCGGCGTGGAGTGTCGCCATCAGTAGCGCCGCGCCCAGCGCGGCATAGAAACCGATCATGGCCGGCTGCGGCGGCAAGGCGGCAAGGTCGCCGGTGAGTGTCTGGGCACCCGCCGAAAACAGGCTGCCGCAGCAGGAGGTGATGACATCGGCTTTGAGGCCGAGAAAATACCAGAGCTGGAGTAGGAAATTCGCCGCCAGCAGCGGCACGAGCGCCAGCAGCAGCGCGTATTTGATGCGCACCAGGGGATAGTCCGGGGCGCGGGTATCGACGTGGTTGATGACCAGCCAGAGGGCGGTCAGGAAGAAGCTGGCTATCTGAGCGATCAGGGCCGGATAGCCATAGGCATTGACGTTCAAGACCCCGGCGGCGCACATCGCACCGACGAAATGCCCCGCCAGGCGGTCGGCATTGAAGATGAACAACAGCAGGGCGATGCCCTGGATGGCGAGCACGAAGCTCAGCAGCGTCGAGAAGAGATAGGTGCGGCGCTCCAGTTGCAGTTGCCGTTCGGAGCCGCTACGGATGTTCCAGTGGCGGATGATCTGCACGGCGAAAGGCGCGGCAGCCAGCAGCATGGCCAGCCCCAGGCCGGCAGCCAGCAGCAGGGCGATGATCGTCGGCTGGAATATCACGCTGCCACGATGCGTCCGTCACGCATGTTGATGACGCGATGGACGGCGGCCGACTGGATCACTAGCGGATCGTGGCTGCTCAGAATGACCGTCCGCCCCGCGCTGGCGAAGCCGTCCAGGATGGCGAGAAATTCCCTGGCCAGGGTGGTGTCGAGGTTGGCGGTCGGCTCGTCGGCGATCAGCACTTCCGGGTCGTTGATCAGCGCCCGGGCAATGGCGACGCGTTGCTGCTCGCCGCCGGAGAGCCACTCGACCTTCGCGTCGCGACGGTGGGCGAGTTGCAGTTGATCGAGGAGCATGGCGGCCTTGGCGCGCACCTCATGTTGCGGGCGGCCGCAGGGCGCGGCGGGCAGCATGACGTTTTCTTCCGCCGACAGGCCGCGGATCAGGTTGAACTGCTGGAAGACGAAGCCGAAGCTGCGGCGGCGCAGTTGCGTCAGGAAGCGCTCGGGCAGGCCGGAGATGTCCTCGCCCTTGAAGCGCGCACGGCCGCTGGTCGGCCGCGCCAGGCAGCCGATCAGCGTCAAGAGCGTGGTCTTGCCCGAGCCGCTGGGACCGCAGATGGCTGTAACCCGATTTGCCTCGATGCTGAGATTGATGCCATCCAGGGCCCGGAACTCGTTGTGCTGTCCCTGGTTGAACACCTTGCGAACGTCGGCTAGTTCGATCATGAACGCATGGCCGCGTCGGGGTCGGTGGTCGCCGCGCGCCAGATCGGCACCAGCACCGCCGCCGTGTAGGGAATCACCGTGAAAAAGCCCAGCGTCACCACGGCCAGGCCGTCAATCTCGGGGGTAAGTTGAAAACGCGGGTAGAGCACGGACCAACCCTTGAGCACCGGTTCGAACAATATGCCGCCAGCGTAAAACACATGCAGATAGGCGGCGAGATAGCCGAGCAGAAAAGCCGTGAGCGAAATCAACACGCCCTCCCAGAGCTTCATGCGGATGACGTCGCCGGTCTCCCAACCAATCGCTTTGAGGATGCCGATCTCGCGCTTTTCCTCGGCGGAAAGCCCTGCCGCCTTGTCCCAGGCGAGAATGGCGAAGGCCAGGATCGCGCCCGAGAGAATCGCCAGGACGATACCCTCGCGCCAGTCAAAGATCGACGCATAGGTGCGCAGCACTTCCTCGCGCAGGATGGGCCGCGAATCGGGCAGCGCGGCGGCCAGCTTGGCGGCGACGTTCCGCACCTCCTGCGGATTGGCCACGGAGAGCGTGATATCGGTGTAATGCCCGGCCGGGAAACCGAAGAAGTCACGGAAATCGTCTGCGTGCATCAGCACCAGATCGGCGCTGATCAGCTCGGAGTCATGCGGCAGGATGTCGGCGACGATGAAGGAGTACAACTTGCCCGAATAGGCGCGGAAGGAGATGCCGGTCTCCTGCGTCAGCCCGCGTATGCGCTCAAGGCCCGAGCCGATCACGATGGTGCCGCGCTCGACGTCGCCGGCGGTGGGCGCCATGAAGGTGTAGTTGGCCTTGATCACGGGGTCGTAGTAGTAACCCCACAGCCGTCCTTCCATCTTCTGCACGCCGCGGATCTTCCCGATCTTGTCCAGGTAGCCGGGTGGAATCAGGTCGTGGCGACCCGCCACCATGCGCTGCAGGATGAGTTCGGGCGAATCGGCGAGCACGCGCGTCGCCTCGTGGCGCAGCGCATGGGAAAACAGCGTCACCGAGGCCAGCACGAACACCAGTAGCGTGTAGACGGCCAGCAGGCCGAGGTTCTTCGCCTTGCGCCGCGCCAGCGAAGCCAGCGTGAAGTCAATCAGCGCGCGCTGCTGTTCTATCCAGATACGCATGACTATGGCTTGGCGGAATGATCAAGCTACCGGTGGGGAAATGTTCCAGCGCCAGGGGGTGATCCTGAAAGGCGGCATGCCGGTCGGCCTGGGAAGGATGGCGCGTATAGCGCGCTTCGGTGAACAGCGCGAGGTCGGTCAGCCCCAGGCGTTCCGCCAGCGCGCGGTTGGCCTCAATGCGCACGGCGTGCTGTTTACGCAGCAGTGCCGCATCGACAAAGCTCATGGCGAAACCTAACAGCGCCACGGCCAGGCAGGGCAAGACAAGGCGGCGCTTGTTGAATGATCTGATGAGCATTGCAGAAGTGTAGCGGAGACGCCGTCCCCATGCTGGCGGCGTGGCGGCGGCAAGACTGCATCTCAGTGCTTCATCTTGCTGTGATCCATGCCGCCCATGTCACCCTTGGGCGGCGCGTCCGCTGTTGGCTTTTTCACCGGCGCTTCGATGGTCTTGCTGCTGCCGTCGGCAAAGCCAAGCGTAATGGCGACCTGGTCACCCTCCCTGAGCGACACCTTCATGTCGATCAACATGACGTGGTAGCTGCCGGGTTTGAGCAGTACCTCACCCTTGGCCGGCGCGACGATCTCCTTCACCTGGCGCATCCGCATCACGCCACCATCGTTGATGTGGTTATGCAACTCGGTGATGCTGGCGGCCGTGGCGGCTGCGCTGACCAGCGGGATGGCCTTGTCGCCGGCGTTACGGAGTGTCATGAAGGCGCCGGTTGCCCTGGCGCCGGGAGGCGCCAGGCGGACACGGGGATCGACCACGCTGATCTGGTCGGCCATGCCGGCGGCAGCGGCCGGGGTGGCAAGACTCGTCAGGACAAGGGCGGCGAGCGAGAGAAGGATTTTCATATTGAACTCCGTTCAGTTTGTGGGTGGGTTTGCGAATTTCGCTGATCAGTCGCCTTGCTCAAGGTACGCTTCGAGCGCGTTGATTGCCGATGGTGATGACGGCTTCAAGTGTAGCGGAGGCGCCGTCCCCGTGGTGGCGCGCCGGCTAGCGCCGTCCCCATGCTGGCGGCGCGCCGGCTATCGCCGTCCCGCCAGCGCCGACTTTCCGTGATAATCCCCACGTCTTTCACCACGGAGCCAACCACCATGCGCCAATTTCTCCTGCTCTTCTTCGCCGCTGCCCTTGCCGGAACAGCCGGCGCCGGCGACACGCCCGTTTCACCCATTGCGCCGAAAGTGGCCGACCCGGTCGCCATCGCGGCGGCGGTGCAGGAACTCGGCGGCATCAACGGCATTGCGCTGGCCTGTGGCCAGAAGGAGGTGGTGGCCCGCGCCAAAACACTGATGATCATGCGCGTGCCGAAAACGCGCGAATACGGCGAGATCTTCGAGAAGGCGACCAATGACGGTTTCCTGGCCCAGTCGGCGGGCAAGGCCTCCTGCCCCAGCCGCGCCAGCGTCGCGGCGCGGCTGGAAACCGCGGCACGGCCGCTGCCGGCGGCGCCCAGCCACCAGGCAATCACCGAAACCGCCGCGCCCGCGGTCGGCGTCAATCCGCGTTACCTGCTGCAAGACACCCAGGGCCGCGCCTTCATGGACAGCGACTTTCGCGGCCGCTTCCAGTTGATTACCTTTGGCTACACCTTCTGTCCCGACATCTGCCCGACCACGCTGATCGAGATGGCCGAGGTGCTCAAGCTGCTGGGCGCCGACGCGGCGCGACTCCAGCCCATTTTCGTCTCGGTCGATCCCGAGCGCGACACGCTCGATGTGCTGCGGAGCTACACCGGCTTTTTCGACCAGCGCATCCTCGGCGCCACCGCTTCGCCGGAACTGGTGCGCCGCGCCGCCGACAACTTCAAGGTGCGCTACGAAAAGGTCCAGGAGACAGGCGCCGCGCCCCTGCAGTACGCGGTCGACCACTCGGCCGGCATGTACCTGCTCGGCCCCGGCGGCGAGTTCATCACCAAGTTCAGCTACGCCACGCCGGTCGCCGACGTGGCGACGCGCATCCGCGCGCACATGGCGCAGGCGCCGACGACCCCGGCCGGAAATTGACAGAGGTCAAGGCCATCCGACCGGCAGGGGACTACTGTGTGCGTCAAATTGCCGCAGCGGCGTTTTGCCGCATGGCGACTGTAGTTGGACAAGTGGTGGGACAAGTGGCACAACACACAGTGTTTATCGGAGGATGTTATGAATAAATTTTCAGTGCGGACCGTCGCGCTATTTCTGGCGGCGGGACTCGGACTTGCGGCGGCCGGCGCGGCCTGGTCGCAGGAATCTTTGCAAGACGTGATGAAGCGGCGCGGCCTGAGCCAGCAGGACCTGCTGGCGGCGTCCAAGACCTACGTACCCACCGGCAAGCGCGACGAGTTCGTCGCCTTCAGTTCCGGCGGCCAGTCGGGTCAGGTCATCGTCTATGGCATTCCCTCGATGCGCATCCTCAAGTACATCGGCGTGTTCACGCCCGAGCCCTGGCAGGGCTACGGCTTCGACGAGAACTCGAAAGCCGTGCTGCGTCAGGGCAACATCGACGGCAAGGAAATCAACTGGGGCGACACCCAC
>JAUXWU010000119.1 GCA_030680085.1 Rhodocyclaceae bacterium
GGCGCGGATAAAACCGTGAGCCGCCCAAGGCGGCTGGCTTGCACTCCTTCCCCCTTTCAGGGGGAAGGTTGGGATGGGGGTACAAACTGCTGACTTCATACATGCTTGAATTTCTACCCCCACCCTAGCCCTCCCCCTGCAAGGGAGAGGGAATGGTGTCACTAAATCTTAACGTTGTTCCTTTGACCGCCGGAACGGTCAAACCTAATGGAGTCCCCCGGCAAAGCCGGGGGTTTACCTATTCGAATTATCCATTTGCCGGACATGCCCGCTTGATCGGGAAGACCAGCGCGAAAGTACTACCCTTGCCCTCCTCGCTCATCACCTCGATCTTCGCCTGATGACGCATTGCAACATGCTTGACGATCGCCAGTCCCAGTCCGGTGCCGCCTGTCTCCCTTGAGCGGCTGCGATCAACACGGTAAAAGCGTTCCGTCAGGCGCGGGATATGCTGTGCCGCAATACCGATGCCGCTATCCTGCACCGAGAATACCGGTTGTCCACCGCGCTCTGCCCAACGCAACGAAATTATACCGCCTGCGGGTGTATAGCGAATTGCATTGCTGAGCAAATTGCCGAATGCGCTGCGCAGCTCATCGCGATTGCCGAGCAATTTTGCGTTGCTCTGCACCTCCAGATGCACCGAATGCACGCCTCCATTCAACAGCTGCCCATCCTGGTAAATCTCGTTGAGCAGCGCCTCCACATCTATAGCTTCTTCGCGCAACGGACTCCGGTCATTCTCCAGGCGCGACAGGGTAAGCAGATCGGTGACCAGATTCTCCATGCGTTTGGTTTGCTCTGTCATCCGCTGCAAAGCACGCTGCGCATCCTCCCGGGTAAGGTCGGTCATATCCCGCAGGTTTTCGACATAACCATTTACCACCGTCAGCGGGGTACGCAATTCATGCGAAACATTCGCCACAAAATCGCGGCGCATCGCCTCAATGCGTTCCAGTTGCGTAACGTCGCGACTGATCAGCAATCGTTTGTTCACACCGTAAGGAATAAATTTGATGGACAACAGCATGTCGTCATGGCGTGCCGGGCGCATCACCAGCGGTTCGCTGAAATTGGATTCCTGAAGGTATTCGATGAATTCCGGCTGGCGCACCAGATAGGTAATGTCCTGCATCAGATCGTGTTCGGCATCGAGATCGAAATGCTGCTGTGCCAGCGGGTTGCACCATTCGATACGATTCGCCTCGTTCAGAATTGCCACGCCCTCCGGCAACGCGGCGGTAGCCTGCTCGATATGCTGCAGCTCGTCTGCCAGTTCCAGCCTGGTCTGGTTATGCTGCTTGACCATCTTGTACAGCCGGGAAAATACTTCATCCCAGACACCGCCCGCTTCAGGAATGGTTTCAAGGCGCGCATCCTGCAGCCATTGCCCCAGTCGATACAGTTGCCGTGCATGGTGTGCCATCACAACCAGCAACACCAGCAACATGAACAGCAACGCCGGCGTAGCCGAGAACACCGCCCACAGCAGCAACGCAAACAACGTGACGAGCACGATGGGTATGCTTAAACGTAGCCAGAAATCCTGCAATGCCTCTCCTTTTAGCTGACGGAAAAACGATAACCGCTACCGCGCACCGTCTGGATCAGCCCGTCCATTTCGAACGGCTCCAGCGCAACGCGCAACCGGCGAATATGCACGTCCACCGTGCGTTCCTCGACAAACACCTGAGACCCCCACACATGGTCGAGCAATTGCGTGCGGCTGTACACCCGCTCCGCATGGGTCATGAAAAAATGCAGCAGGCGAAACTCGGTGGGGCCAAGTTCCACTGCCCTGCCCTTTGCGGTGGTGCGGTGCGCGGCTGGCGACAGCTCCAGGCCGCCTGCCACAACCGTTTCATCCGGCATCTGCGCAACATGCCGGCGCAACACGGCACGAATGCGCGCCATCAGTTCGCGCGGCGAGAACGGCTTGGTGATGTAGTCATCCGCACCCGACTCCAACCCCAACACCTTGTCGCGTTCTTCGCTGCGCGCGGTCAGCATGATAATCGGAATACCCCGGGTGCGCGCATCGGCGCGCAACTGTTTGGCCAGCGCCACGCCACTGGTACCCGGCAGCATCCAGTCCAGCAGAATCAGATCCGGCGCGTGGTTCTGTATTTGCTCCCACGCGCTATCCGCATCCCCGACGCACACAGCCTGAAATCCCGCCCGCATCACATTGAACGACAGCAACTCCTGGATTGCCGGTTCATCTTCCACTATCAAAATCTCTGCGCCCTTCATCTTGTCATTATCCCGTAATCGAAGACCGGGAGAATATGAAGCATTTATGACAGGAAGATGACACGCATCGGGTTTATGAATGGGCGTGACGCTGGCGGCGCATCATGTTGGGCAGCATGGAGCCGATCAACATCCCCGTCACACTGAACAACAACCCGACCAATTGCGGCGGCCAATAGGTATCCGGCTGAAGAACTTCCATCGACAGCCATGCACCCAAGCCCAACACGATGGACAGCAGTGCACCCTGATTATTGGCGCGCTTCCAGTACAAGCCGAACACCAGCGGCACGAAGGCGCCGACCAGCGTGACCTTGTACGCATTCTCCACCATGTGAAAGATGCTCGATTCCGAATTCAGCGCAAACCACAACACCAGCACACCGAAGGTCAGCAGGATGATACGCATGGTGCGCAACATCTGCCGGTCGCTCATGTGCTGGAGCGCAAAGTGCTTGAGGATGTTCTCGGTAAACATCACCGAGGGTGCGAGCAGGGTTGCCGAAGCCGTGCTCATGATCGCCGACAGCAACGCGCCGAAAAACAGCACTTGGGCAATCAGCGGCGTGTGATTCAGGATCAGGCTCGGCAGGATCATCTGGGAATCACTCTCGATCATGTCGCCAAAGAATTGCGGATCAATCAGTGTCGCGGCAAAGGCTAGGAACATTGGAATGAAAGCGAACGCAAAATACAGCACGCCGCCAAGCACCGTACCGCGCACGGCGGTCTTCTCGTTCTTTGCCGAAGTCATGCGCTGAAACACATCCTGCTGCGGGATGGAACCCAGCATCATGGTCAGCGCCGCGCCGATGAAGGGTATCCACGCTTCCATGCCGCCGCTGGGGAACAATTGCAACTTGCCGGCGGCTTCCGCCTGGATGACCACGTGACCCACCCCGCCGGCATCGTCGCTGATCAGCACGGCAATCAGCAGCAAGGCCGCCATGATCACGGTCATCTGCACGAAATCCAGCAGGGCTACCGACCACATGCCGCCGAATACGGTGTAAGCGAGCACCACGGAAATGCCGATGATCATGCCGGCCTGTTGCGTGACGGCGCCATCGCTGACCACATTGAATACCAGCCCCAGCGCCACCACTTGCGCGGACACCCAGCCGAGATAGGAAACCATGATGCACAGCGTCATGATCAGCTCCACCGTGCGGTTGTAGCGGGCGCGGTAATAATCGCCGATGGTGAGCAAATTCATGCGATACAGCAGCGGGGCGAAAAACAGTCCCGCGAGTATCAGGCACATACTGGCGCCGAACGGATCGGCAACCACGCCGCCCAATCCTTCCTGCACGAAAGTCGCGGAAACACCCAGCACTGTCTCCGCGCCGAACCAGGTGGCGAACACTGTCGCGGTGACGACAGGCAACGGCAGGTGGCGCCCGGCCACCACAAAATCCCTGGAGTTGTGCACGCGGGTCGAGGCGTACAGGCCGATGCCGACAGACACCAGCAAATAGAGGACGACGAACCAGATCAGCATATCTGCTACTCGCTTATTCGGAAATAAAGGTGATTCTAGCAGCCTCGCGAAAAATCAGCATAACCGGTATTGTGCCTCTCTGGATCATTTTCCACGCTTCCCGTGCTCCAACATTGCTTGCCTGCAAGAAACAAAAAAGCGGCCGCTGAGCCGCTTTTTGTTTTGACCCACACCTTTCGGTTAATCGTTCTGAAGATACCAGAATACCCGGAAACGCTCACCCGTCGGGTTGATTTCCACCTTGGAACCCTGCAATGCCGAGGCGTTGGCTGCCGTGGTGTCAACCCCGCCAATGATGAAGGGCAGCTTGGTGCCATCGACATCCACCACCCCGGCTACCGGCGAGGGCGGCATGCCGCCACCGAGGAATGGCGCGGAGCGCAGGTTTCCCGCAGCCGGATTGCCGGTAAGGAAGTTCACCGCGTATCCTTTGGCAATACCCAGATTCGCGACGCAGGAGGATGCTGCGGTCGGGGTCGGGGTATTGGTGCCAAAATAGGCGGTACCGGCAACTGTCAACGGCCTGTTGACCGACTGTTCGCATGGGCCAAAGTCGAATCTCCAGCCGTTGGCGCTGATGCTGGCCTCCGCAAATGGCGTCGTCGTGCCGGACGTCACATCGGTCAGATCGCTTGGCGTGATCGGAGTCGCCGGGTAGGCATTGGGACGATCCTTGATCATGTAGAACTGGTTGGTCACGAACGTACCCGGAACGGCGGTGGAGAAATCATTGCAGGCATAGCTGTTAACCAAGGGGTGTTCACGATCCCCGGAACCGATCAGCACGGCGTTATATCCGGCATAGGGAACCACATCCGGTCCGCTGATAAATTTGCGGGCATGGTTGGTCTCGCTCAACTGGGCAATTTCGATGGCCGCGTAACTGGCGTTGCTGCTCCATCCGGCAGTAACAAATGCCGCGTCACTGCTGCTTGCGGTAAGCGATGTGCCGTTGAAAGTCCCCACGTTGATGCGATAGACATCGCCATTAATATCGGAGACATAGATGTGGGTCGCAAAACCGCTGCTGTTGCTCAACAGCGAGATGTCTCCGGGAACGCTGGCGCTGGTCGGATAGGTGCGGATGATGGCACCGGTGCCTGCATCGACGATCCAGACCTGAGCGCCCTTGCGCACGCCGCTGCAGGGTGTCGGGCTGTCGTTGTCCTCACAGGCGTCATAACCGCCACCAAAAATCACCACCGGTTTCGGATTGCTGCTGCCATCCACATAGCCGCTGAGATAACCAATCGTCGGCCTGGACCATGTCTGGCCAATCCCTGACCAGACGGTGGGGAAGTTCACGTCGGTTGAACAACGCGTATCATTGGCGGTGTCATTGGTAAAACACCCCTTGCGCCATTTCAGAGTTGGGCTGCCCGGCGTGCTGACATCAAAGGCATAGACGGCGCGGCCGCCGCGGCGCATGCCGGGATAAATCCAGGTGGTGCCCGATTTTTGATAAACCCCGATCGAGCCATCAAAGAAGTAATCCTTGCGTGCGGTTCCGGCCGGGCGTGCAGAAACAGGGTCTGCCGGGAAACTGACCAGCGGCGTAGTTGCCCCGTTATCCCTGAGGCGATGGAAGCGGCTATAAGTTTCGGGAGCGATGAAACCCCACAGCTCGGTGCCATCCGTGTCGAACTGATTGCCCCTGGTGGCGTGGAACACGCCGTCATCGGCACCGTAGAACGCCACCACGCCGATGCTGCCGCCGTAATCGACCACCGCCGGCTGGGAATGCACCACCCCGCCATGTGCCGAGGGGCGCATTTCATCGCGGACAGGATTCAGGCTTACATCGTAATTCTGATTCTCGTTGTCGATATCCTTGCCCCGTATCCAATTGATCGTGTTATCGCGCTCGCCAGCAACCGGAATGTTCAGATTGGTCGCGGTGATGGCTGCATTGGAAACGTCGAAGCTGGTCAGGCTGGTACAGCTGGCCGCGCTGGAACCATCGCAGGTCAGCAGCTTGCGGCATTGCGCCGTCTCGGGCGTCTGTGCTCCGGTGCAGACCGCGTAATTCTGGGAACTTGAAGTCAGGGTGCCGCCGCTCGACAACACCCCGCGCAGATGTTGCGCCGCACCGCCTTTTTCTACCACCTCGCCATCCGGCAGATCGGAAAAAATCGAACTGGAACCCGCTGTCGGGAAGGCAGAAGTGATGGCGCTGCAATCGCCGATGGCCTGCGAGCCGGGATAGTTCCAGTAGCTGCCGGTATCGGTGCTCCAGAAGCTGGTGGCGCAGGGAGTGACGAAGCCGGTGGTGGAACTGATCGCCTCGTTGCCGCTCTTGTCGGCCAGGCGCAACACGCCGTTGAATATCTTGAATTCGTATTGTTTCAGGTTGCCGGCCCAGCGCGGCGCAGCGGTACCTTCCGGGCGGAACATCCCCATGAACACCTGGTTCAGGTAAGTGCCCTGCGTATTGACGCTAACCGGCAGGCTGGACGAGGCAAACACGCTGTTGACCGACTGGATTTCCGAAATGATCTTGCGCAACGCGGTCATGATCGCCTGCTCGCTGGTGGCGGCGAAGTATTTGCCGCCACCGGCGCGAGCCATGCTCATCAGCAGCTTGGTTTGGTTGGCATCCTGCTGATCCTTGTAGACGTCAATCGTGAAGGTGGTCACGTTCTGCTGACCGGGGGCGGAATTCACGTCGGTCTTGTTCAGGAAGCGCGCCCACTCGTCGGTGTAGCGTGTCTTGGATGCCGCAGGCAAGGAGAAGGTACCGGTTGGCGTGGCGGCTGTCACGGTAACCGTGTCTGTGCTAAAAATCTTGTGGCCATAAGTCGTAGCGGCGGGGGTGATGGTGCCTCTCCGCTGGTACATCAGCCCGGGGCTGTTGTAAGTGGTGGCGGTAATTTTCCATTTTTTACCACCGCTTCCACAGTTCTCAAACGTGGAACAACTGAAGCCGCTATAGGACGGGTAGTTGGTATCGCCATAGTTGGTGCAATTGGTCGCATTGGACAGATTGTCCGGAATGCAGCCGGTATCCGCAACAACCGTCCGGTTGGCCGAGGTGGTTGCCACGGGTATTGTGCAGCTTGTCGCCGAGGCCACACAGGAATAGCTGTCATAACCCGTATAAATTCCAGGCAGGCTGTTGATGCATGCAGTGCTATCGGCGTAGCACATCTGGCTCCCCAGATCCGAGGTAGTGGGCGAACCGCCCGAACAAGTCTCGTTCAAGGTGCAAGAGAAGTTGCTGTGTTCAGGATAGAGGGTGGCAAGATGGGCATCATCATTACTACAGTTGGCCGTGCTTGCGGCAGCATCTGCACCGGTGTAGGTGCCGCACGATACGACACCCATCTCGCTGGTCGTTGTGGAGGTTGTGGTAGTGACAGCAAGATTGTTCAGCGGCAACTGGCCGGTATCGCCGCCCACCCCGCTCAATAGTGAGGCCGGGGAGTCCTGTGCCGGGAAACCGTTGCCGATGAAGATAACGTAGTTCTTGGCGCAACTCCCGTCGATGCTGATGGGCGGTTTATAAGTCGTCCGGGTGATATCGGTGTCCGGCGTATATGCGTACCGATCTGATTTGGCATCGGGATTGCCGGCATAGCGCAACGGGCCAAAATGGCTGGCGTCCACTGGGGAGCCTGCCTCGTCATCCATAGCGTGCGCCGGGCTGGTGTAGCCGCCGAAGTACTTGAAGACTTCATATAACACCGCACTATAGTCGGTGCTGGCGGTGTTGGTTTTTTCTGCGGGGGTGTTGAAATTCTTGAAGATGCAGTTCGGCGTGCCATTCTTGGAGTTCGGGCCGTCGGTACAACCCGACGAGTAACCAATCAGTTCCGCGAAAGCGGATTTATTGGTCTGATCCATCTTGCGCACCTTGAAGCGGACATAACCACCGTTCTTGTTAGTTCCAGAACCCTCGGTGAACATCATCAGACCGAGGTTGACCTTGTCGTTCAGCTCGGAGGCGACAGTACGCACCGCCCGCAATTCGGCCTGCCCCTGTTTGATACCGTCCGGCCAGCCCTGGTTGGCGGCCGCCCAGTTCGCGCTGTTGTCGATGACGATCAGAATGTTGGGGTTGGCCGCACCGGAGGTGGAAACCGGTCTGGCGTAGATGTCGATGTCTTCGGCCAGGCTGGTGTTCGCGGGGGCGATCATGCCCAGCAGGGCAAGAGTAAGCAGGGTTTTATTGAGTTTATTCATGACAACCTCCAATCAAATCAGACGCCACACTGGGCCAAGGCGGTGTTCAAGCCCGCGATGGTGCGTACGCCTTGGTGAACCGTGGATGTTGCGCCGGAGCCGTTGATGTCGGTGACCACGGCGGTAATGTCCCAGACCGTCCAGAAACAGAGGGCGCCAATGGAACCAAAACATGTTGTTGGCACGCCGGGGTCGGTGGCAGCGACAGGTGTGTAGGAAACGCAACTGGGGGCGGGCGTGAACGTCACGGTGTAATCGTCGTTGCCATCACCATTGATGTCAATGTTCTGCGGCACGGGCGCGATTGTCTGGAAGTTGCTGTTGCTGATGGTCGTCTCTATGGCCTGCTGGGCGGCAGCATTGGCTTCCTCACGGAACTGCGCATTGCCGACCACCTGGATACTGCTGCTGCTCGCATTTATCGCGGAGATGGCAATCAGGGTCAATAACACCAGCATTATCAGCGCGATCAACAAAGTGCTGCCGTGTTGTCTGGCTGCTGCTGGTGAAGAAGTGAATGGGTGCATATTCATTAGGGCTCCCTGCGGCTGGCCGGGTTGACCAGACGAACCACCTGAGTGTAGGCATGGCGTTTGTAATTATCGTTAAACGGCCCGAATGCTCCGGCCAGCCCAAGGTTGTAGGTCTTGGTGTCGGTATAGCCCGTGGTCGGTTCGAGATTGCGCGCGATGATATGGAGCTTCACCGATACCACGTCCGACCAATTATCGATGGTGCAGGCGGAGCAAGTGACGTAGCTATCGGCAATGCCGTCCGTCCCGACGGTCCCGTCACCGTCAGTATCCGCCAACGGGTCGTCAATGCCGTATTCAACCTGCAGGTATTCGATGCCCTCGACCAAGGGAGTGGTGATGAAAGCACCGCTGCCGGCAGGATCGAGTTCCATGCGCTTCAGGGTCGGAATGCCGTCGCTGCCGTTGTTGTTGGGCGAGACGAAATAGGTTTGCACGATAAAACGTCTTACATCGGCATAAGGGGTGGTGCTGGTTTCGGTGCAGTCCCGCTGACGCATGATGAAGTTGCCGGGTGTGGTTCCGATGATGAAATTATTGACTATATCGAAGCGGCAACGCGATACCTGTATGTAATGGGTGCCGTTCACCGCAGCGGTTTGCGCAAGCGGCGTAGAAGTATTCGCCCGACGCAATACGAGGATGTCGCTGCCATCTTTCAGTGAGGCCAAGCTGCACGGCGGACTCGCAATCGCCGAATTGACTGCCGCCGCATCATAACCACCCACATGCAGGCGAAGCGCATCTGCCATGTCTGCCGACGCAGTCGAGCAAGGATCGGTAATACCGGCCGGGAGCGCGAGAGGTGACGGATCAAGAATACCGTAGAAGCCGGCAACCCGCAGATTCTCGGACAACACTTCCAGGGCGTAGCGGCCGTTATCGATCATGCGATTGGATTTATCCAGCTCCGTACGGGTCCTGCTCTGATTGACGAATAACGTGGTTATGGCCGAAAGGATGAGCAGGCCGATGGTAATGGAGATCATCAGCTCGATCAGCGACAGGCCGCGCTGCGGAAAGCGGCCGGCTATTGTGCGGGAATATATTGGGTGGCGCATATCAGTTCATGTCCGCAATAGAGATGGGCAGGGTAACTACGCGGCGCAATGTGTCATCCCCATACGAGCCCACACCACAATTTACGGCAGGTGCTGCCGTGCGGTTCATGCCCTGCCAGGCAATGGCAACCAGGTATTGCGCGGGAACACCGCTTGCCGGTACCACAGTCTCATAAACACAACCGCGCGCGCCGATCATCGCACCCACATTTCCCCCGCCACTTTGCACCTCTGCCGCACCCATGAGTGAATTGTGCCATTCACATAAGTCACTGGTGGCGACCGCGTTGCCGACGGCGGGACACGCCGTAACATCTGTACCCAGGGTAGCTACATATAAGGAAGCGTTACTGCGGTTAGCGCTGATGCGATTGGCCATATCCTTCAGCAGTATCAACGCCTGCGAACGCTGGTAGGATTCCAGCTGAGAAGTCAGGGCGCGGCCCTGCAATCCGGCCAATCCCAACAGGCCGACCATCAGAATCACAATAGTGACCAATATCTCGATCAGGCTGAAACCTGCGTTCCTTGATGCAATCATGAGCACGCTCCCTTGGCGGTGCGGGGCATTCCGCTCAGGTCAATCCTGATGCAGCGTACGTTCGCCGTTGCCGTCGTCCCCGTGTCGATCTGAAAAGAAGGAGCCGCACCAGTAATTCTGCCTGTCCTCGCGTAGACCACACTGGCTGGTCCGCCGGTGATGACGACTCCCTTGAGGACACCATGTGCCTTGATGGTTTCGCCACTGTCCGAGGTAATGTTCCAGCCGGCCAGCCAGCCGCCTGCAACAGGAGTCAGCGTAACATCGTTGTTGCGCTTGATCGCTTCACTCCGGGCCAGATTAAGATTGGCGAACAATTCGAAGCTGGCAGTTTTTATCTGTTGACTCTGGGTGAGCGACCTGAAGCTGGGCGCAGCGATAGCCGCCAGGATGCCCACAACCGCCACAACCACCATGAGTTCGGTGAGAGTGAAGCCGGATTCTGTTGAACGCAGGCTTTTCATGATGTTTTTACCACTTGCCGCTAGGGCCTTTGGTGCCGTCACTGGACAAAGTTAACACGCCGTCGGCTGTCTGCTGGCTGCTGGTCGGGGTGGCGGTAATGGTAAAAGTCGGCGGTGTAGCTGCTGGGGCCGAAATTGACATAGCGTAGTGCTTGCTGACATCGGTCGGCACAGTCATGCCCAAGTTAACAAAGCTGGCGTTGTCGGCTACACTTAAATAGGCACGCGCATCAAGCAGATATTGCTTCTCGCGGTTTTCCACGTCCATCATGAACGCCTGAGCAGCGGCACGATTGCCCTTGACGACATAACTCTGGTAGCTGGGAACAGCAATCGCAGCAAGTATGCCCACCACTACCACTGCAATCATCAACTCAATCAGGGAAAAACCTTTTATGCGTTTCATGATGTGTGCTCCATTCAGGTTGAGGGAATGCTACGTCGCCAATTGTAAAATTTCCAGCTCTAGGCGGCTATACGGCACGGGTTTCTGACAAGCGGCACGTTGGCCGGTATAGACGGAAGATAATACCGCTGTCGGGCATATCCAGAGAATGGATTGGGTCAGCCGGGTTATCGAAGTGAGGCATGGGTAAGCAGAAATTCCTTGAACGCCAATGCGGCGCTGGACAGGCGTTTGTTGCTGCGATGCGCGGGTTGCGCCCTCGGCACTTATTTGCTAGCCTATGCCTTGGTATATGCCAACATTCAATCTGGAGAATTTCATGCGCACCGAACGACATGTCAGCCTGTTTAAAAATGGACGCAATCAGGCGCTACGCATTCCGCGCGAATTTGAGCTGGCCGGCAATAAGGCTATCGTCCGCAAGGAAGGCGACCGCTTGATTATCGAGCCTGTTCAGCGCCACTCACTGCTGGCAATGCTAAGCACATGGGAACCGCTCGAAGAGAGTTTGCCGGCGATTGCAGATTTGACTGCCGAACCGATAGATATCTGAAATGGCAGAATCTACCTATCTGCTGGATACCAACATTCTGTCCGATCTCATCAAACACCCGGCAGGAACGGTCGCGCAGCACATTGCCACGGTTGGCGAAGATGCGGTTTGCACCAGTATTGTGGTTGCATGCGAGTTGCGTTATGGAGGCATGAAAAAAGGCTCGCCTGCACTCTCGGAAAAAATAGAGCAATTATTGTCCGTGATCGACGTGTTGCCGCTGGAAGTTGATGCCGACCGGGAGTACGGCGTGATCCGTAGTTCGCTGAAAAAGGCCGGCACAACTATCGGCGCAAACGATATGTTGATTGCAGCACATGCGCTTTCGCAAAATCTTACGTTGATAACCGGCAACACCAGCGAATTTTGCAGGATCGATGGCCTCAAGCTGGAAAACTGGCTAACGGTCATGGCAAGCAGCCACCCCTGAAAATGAAACTTGCCATGCCCGTTTCCCTCACCCCAACCCTCTGGATGAAACAACTAGCCATTCGACTAGGCTGCAAACAACCGCAGCTAAGTCGCTGGTTATCCCGCAAGCGGGCGAGGGGGTAAAAATACCCTCACCTCAATCCTCTCCCGCAAGCGGGAGAGGAGGCGAACGAGAAAATCAATTGTCAATCCCCGAATCGCTGCGCGAATTTCACGTTATAGCAGTAGATCAAACGCGGCGATCCGCCTTACTCAGCAAAAAATCCTTGAACGCCAGCGCGGCACTGGACAGGCGCTTGTTGCTGCGGTGCGCGACGAACCATTGGCGCATCAGGGGAAAGTTTTCGACATTCAATATGACGAGCCGTCTGGTTTCCAGCTCCAGCTCGATGCTGTGCAGCGACAGGATGCCCAGCCCCATTCCGGCCTGCACGGCCTGCTTGATGGCTTCGTTGGCTTCCATTTCCATGCTGATGCGCGGCTGGATGTGATGCTCTGCGAAAATGCGCTCCATTGCGCTACGCGTGCCGGAGCCCTTCTCGCGGGACAGGAAGGTTTCCTGAGCGAGCTGCGCGAACTTGACGCGCTTGAGTTTTGCGAGCGGATGGTCGGGCGCGGCAATCACCACCAGCGGGTTATCCATGAATGATACCGCGCTGATATCCAGTCCGTCCGGCGGCTGCCCCATGATGGCAAGGTCGGTGCTGTTGTCGGCAAGTTGCCTGAGCACGGCATCGCGGTTGGCGACTTGCAGGATGACATTGATGTTGGGATGCAGCCGGCAGAATTTCGACAGCAGTTGCGGAGTGAAATAATTGGCGGTATTGACCACCGACAAGGTGAGTTTGCCCTGCTCCAGCCCTTTCATTTCATCGAACACCGATTCCATCTCGGTGAGCTGCTGCGCAATGTTGCGGCTGTAGTGAAACAGCTCCCGCCCGGCCTCGGTAAGAAAAATCTTTTTGCCCATCTGCTCGAACAGCGGCAAGCCGATATTCTCTTCCAACTGCTTGACCTGCATGGACACCGCCGGTTGCGACAGGTATAGTTCCTCGGCGGCGCGCGAGTAATTCAGGTGAGTAGCCACCTTTTCAAATACCTGAAGTTGACGCAGGGTAAGATGAAGCATCACCGAAAGTAAAAGTCCAAAAGATGGCGCAATCATACCAGACCATAAGCAATACTTATGGTGTTTATAAAAATAATTGACTATCGTTTATATATTGACACCCCTATAGTGACCACCGTTGCAAGCCGAAATTAATCGTTATCACAGGAGAGCAAGCAAATGGATCAATCGAATCGTTATGCGGATCTGAGTCTGAAAGAAGCAGATCTAATCGCGGGTGACAAGCACGTGCTCGTCGCTTATCACATGCAGCCAGCCACGGGTTATGGCTACTTGGAGACTGCGGCGCACATCGCGGCCGAATCCTCCACCGGCACCAATGTTGAAGTCTGCACCACCGATGAATTCACCAAGGGCGTTGACGCGCTGGTGTATTTCATCGACGAAGCCAAGGGTGTGATGAAAGTTGCCTACCCGATCGACCTGTTCGACCGCAACATTACCGACGGCCGCACCATGCTGGTGTCGTTCCTGACCTTGTGCGTCGGCAACAACCAGGGGCAGGGCGACGTAAAGTGCCTGAAGATGCACGACTTCTATGTGCCGCGCTCCATCCTGCGCCAGTACGATGGCCCGGCCATGAACATCGCCGATATGTGGGAAATTCTGGGGCGTCCGCGTGTTGATGGCGGCTACATCGCCGGCACCATCATCAAGCCCAAGCTGGGGCTGCGCCCAGAGCCGTTTGCCAAGGCGTGTTACCAGTTCTGGCTGGGCGGCGATTTCATCAAGAACGACGAACCGCAAGGCAACCAGGTGTTTTGCCCGACCAAAAAGGTGATCCCGCTGGTGGTCGACTCCATGAAGCGCGCGATGGACGAAACCGGCCAAGCCAAGCTGTTCTCCGCCAACATCACTGCCGACGATCACTATGAAATGCTTGCGCGCGCCGATTACATTCTGGAAACCTTTGGCCCGGATGCCAACAAGGTCGCATTCCTGGTCGACGGTTACGTCGGTGGCCCCGGCATGATCACCACCGCCCGTCGTCAGTACCCCGCTCAATTCCTACACTATCACCGTGCCGGGCACGGCGCGGTCACCTCGCCTTCTGCCTTGCGCGGTTACACTGCCTTTTGTCTGTCCAAGATGTCTCGTCTGCAGGGTGCTTCCGGCATCCACGTCGGCACGATGGGCTATGGCAAGATGGAAGGCGCTCAGGATGACCGCAACATCGCTTACATGATCGAGCGCGATTCTGCGGACGGCCCTTACTACCACCAGGAGTGGTACGGCATGAAGGCCACCACGCCGATCATTTCCGGCGGCATGAACGCGCTGCGCCTGCCCGGCTTCTTCGAGAACCTCGGCCACGGCAACGTGATCAATACCTCCGGCGGCGGTTCCTACGGCCACATCGACAGCCCGGCGGCCGGCGCGATCTCCTTGCGCCAGTCCTACGAGTGCTGGAAGGCCGGTGCCGACCCGATCGAATTCGCCAAGGAGCACAAGGAATTTGCCCGTGCCTTCGAGTCCTTCCCGGGCGATGCCGACAAGATCTTCCCCGGCTGGCGTGAGAAACTCGGCGTCCACAAGTAAGTCGGACTCTGATAGAAAAAACCCCGCCGCGGCGGGGTTTTTTCCGCGCAACCCTGATTTTTTGATCGGATAAGGCGATGACAGACAAAGCGCAATACCTCGTCAAGCAGGAACCCTTCTATCAGGCGCAGGGCAGGGAAGTTGCCCTCTACGAAGCGGCTTATGGCGCACGCCTGCCGGTAATGGTGAAAGGCCCGACCGGCTGCGGCAAGTCGCGTTTCATCGAATACATGGCGTGGAAGCTGCAAAAACCGCTGATCACTGTCGCCTGCAACGAGGACATGACGGCGAGCGACCTGGTCGGCCGCTATCTGCTCGACGCCAACGGCACGCGCTGGCTCGATGGGCCGCTCACTACTGCTGCACGCATCGGCGCGATCTGTTATCTCGACGAGATCGTCGAGGCACGCCAGGACACCACCGTGGTGATCCACCCGCTGACCGATCACCGCCGTAACTTGCCGATCGACAAGAAGGGCGAATTGCTTGAGGCGCACCCCGACTTTCAGTTGGTGATCTCTTACAACCCCGGCTACCAGTCGCTGATGAAGGACCTGAAGCAATCCACCAAGCAACGCTTCACCGCCTTCGATTTCGACTACCCCGCAGCCGAGCTCGAAATTGGGATCCTCATGCAGGAGACCGGGCTGGCCGAAGGCACGGCCGCCAAGCTGGTGAAGATCGGCCAGGTCGGGCGCAACCTCAAGGGTCACGGCCTCGACGAAGGCATCTCGACGCGCCTCCTGGTCTATGCGGCGACGCTGATCAAGCGCGGTGTGGATGCAGGCGACGCCTGTCGCATGGCACTGGTGCGGCCGATCACCGACGACCCCGACATCCGCGCCACGCTCGATCACGCGATCGACACCACCTTCATCTAAATGCCTGCGGCGGGGATTGCTGCGCCCATGACCGAAACCGAATACCAGCATCCTTTGATGAAGGTCTATTGGACCCGGCTCGACTGCGGCCTCAAGCCGGTCGCGGACGTCTTCGAGGACTGCATGACCGAAGCCCTGGCCGTGCTCGCGCAGGAGGACATCGATCGGTATCTGGATGCCGCCAGCGTCCTCGGCAAAATGGGACGCGGGCCGGAGCCGGTGCTGGCCTTTCTGGAGGAATGGCCCGCCATCGGAGCAGCCGCCGGCAGCGAGATGCTGGCGCCGGTGATGGACTTCATCCGCGCCATGCAGAAATCGCCCAACAGCCGCGCCATCACCCCCTTCCTGCAAACCCTGGCCGCCGTGGCGCGCCGCCTGCAAGCGGGCGAGCAGTTGCAGTTCTACATCGACATCGCGCAGGACCTGATGCAGCGCACCTCGCGTTCGATGCTGGGTCAGCACATCACCGTCCCCAGTCCCGGCCTGCCCGAATTTTTCAATCAGGCGCCGCGCCTGGTGAACCTCCTGTCGATGGCGGGGCTGCAAAACTGGGTCGATTACGGCGTCCGCAATTACCAGCATCACCCGGAACGGCAGATCGACTATTTCGCGCTGCAATCGGCCGACAGCCGCGCGGTGCTGCAACGCGAGCGCCACGGCACCCTGTTCGCCGACGTCGAACGCCAGCTTGACCTCTATCTGCGCGCCCTGTGGCAGGACAGCGATCAACTGGTGCCGTATTCGACCGCCTTCGACGAGCTGCGCAAGCCGATTCCCTACTACGACAAACTCGGCATGCGCGTGCCGGATGTGCAGGACGATGCGAATGGCATCAGCGGTCTCGATCGCTACCGCGCCATGCTCGCCCACATGGTCGGCCACCGCCGCTGGAGTGCCACGCAAATCGCCGACAACTGGAGCCCCTTCCAGCGCATGGCGGTCGAATTCTTCGAGGACTGCCGCGTCGAGACCCTGTTGATCCGCGAGTATCCCGGCCTGCGACGCCTCTTCCTCGCCCTGCATCCCCACCCGGTCGAGGGCGCCTGCGATCCGGAAACCACCTCCTGCCTGCGGCATCGGCTGGCGATGTTGTCGCGCGCCTTTCTCGACCCCGCGCACGGCTATGCCGATCCGGTGCTCAACGATTTCGTTCTCCGCTTCCATGCGCTACTGGTGGCGGGGTCGTCGAGCACGGGGGCGATGGCCGATCTCGCCCTCGCCTACGTCACCAAGACGCGCCGTCAGAGCGACCAGCTCGCCCGCGTGCATTTCGACAACACGGTGATCGACTACCGCGACGACAACCGCCAGCTTTGGCGCTTCATCGAAGAGGATGACGAAGGCGAGGTCGTCGATCAGCATCGCAAAATGGCCAAGGGCGAGGAACTCAACAGCCTGCCGCCCCGCCATTACCCCGAATGGGACAGCAACAGCCAGACCTATCGTCCCGACTGGACCAGCGTCTACGAAGCCCTGCATGCCAGCGGCAACGCCGCCGACATCGACAAGCTATTGCTTAAACACGCCGCGCTGGCCAAGCAGCTCAAACGCTTGCTTGACCTCATCAAACCGCAGGACAAGGTGCGCATCCGCTATCAGGAAGAAGGCAGCGAGCTCGACCTCGACGTCGCCATCCGCTCGCTGATCGACTTCAAGAGCGGCGCGCTGCCCGACCCGCGCATCAACATGAGCCACCGCACCGACGGTCGCAACATCACCGTGCTGCTGCTGCTCGATTTGTCAGAATCGCTCAACAATAAAGCGGGTTCCGGCGGCCAGCAAACCATCCTCGAACTCAGCCAGGAAGCCGTCTCGCTGCTGGCCTGGGCCATCGACTGCATGGGCGATCCCTGCGCCATCGCCGGCTTCCACTCCAACACCCGCCACGAGGTGCGCTACCAGCACATCAAGGGCTTTTCCGAGCGCTGGGACGACACCGTCAAGGCGCGGCTGGCGGCGATGAAGGCAGGTTTCTCGACACGCATGGGGGCCGCCTTGCGCCACGCCGGCCACTACCTGGCGGCACGCCAGGCCGACAAAAAAATCCTGCTGCTGCTCACCGACGGCGAACCCGCCGACATCGACGTCAGCGACCCCGATCACCTGCGCGCCGACGCCAAGAAAGCCGTCGAGGAACTGTCGGCGCAAGGCGTTACCACCTTCTGCCTGAGCCTCGACCCCAACGCCGACGAATATGTGCGCGAGATTTTCGGCAACCACTGGCGCGTGCTCGACCGCATCGAACGCCTGCCCGAGCAGCTACCGATGCTCTACCTGAGTCTGACCCGCTGATCGGGAAGCGCCAGCACCGAAAACTCGGCGCTGGCGGGACGGCGCGGAAGGCGCGTATTACTTGGTGGTGGTCGTGCTGGTTGACGGCGCGGTCTTGGTTTTCGGCGCGGTCTTGGCAGCAGGCTTGGGCGCCGGTGCGGGGGCGCCATCCACCTGCAGCTTGCCGCCGGTTCCCAGCCCTTGGCCCTGTACCTGCTGCGCCTTGTAGTTGCGCAGTGCGCGGATCATCTCGTTGTAGGCATCGGTGAAGGCGGCCACGACGACCTTGCCTTGCGGCGTGTTGGTATAGCCACCGAGCCCGGCAGCACCGCCGCCGCCGATCAACAGGCCGCCCACGTTGAAGTCGGTATTTTTCGAAGCGCCTTGAGACGCCGCGATCTGCACGCCGGAGCGATTGTCGACGAGCGTCAGCATGGTGGCGGCCTCGTTGGTCCGGATGCTGCCGGCTACCGCGCCTATCAAGCCCAGGGTGCCGCCAAAGCCAGCCAAGCCGCCACCGCCGCCGGAAGTGTTGCGGCCGGACACCAGCACTTCAGGCGTGATGCTGAAGTCAGCCGCCACCATCTGGCCGCCGCCGAAATTGCTGCCCTCGCGGGCCTGTCCAGCGCCAGCGATCTGCCGCTCGCGCTCCATCGCCTGGAAGGCGCGGCCACGCTCGACGACGACGAAGCAATTGCTTTGCTGCATCAGCAGACGCAACACAGGAGTGGTAGAACCCAGCTTGTATTCGGTGGTGAAGATGCGATACCACTCGGCCGACGTTTCTTCCACCAGCGCTGCCGTGCCGAGCGGACTGGCGCATTTTTCAAGTTGGGTGTTGGCGTTTTGCGCCGATTCACCAGCCGCGGAGCCGGTGGCGACCGTACTGGCCTTTTCCGATCCGATGGTCGGCCCGGTACTGACACAGCCGGACAGCAAGACAGCGAGAACGGCGGTGGTCAAAACGGAATGGCGGGTAGAGATTTTCATGTTGGGTCTCCTGGTGGGTGAGTTATGTGTTTCGATTGTAGCCAGCCCTCGATGGACTTTCAATTGTCCGGCGCGCGCCGGAAATGCTGCATAGCAATAACCATCAGCTTATGCTGACTATAAGAAAAAGTGACTGGCGCTTATGGGTTCCGCCCATTAGAGTTTGCTCATCTGCACGGCGGACCCGATCGACGGGCCTGTCGGAAACCGTTTTTCCACTCCCTCTGGCGTTTGCCAGTTTGGCCCCGTCCCCACCAAAAGTGGGTGCGGGGGTTTTTCTTGAGTCATGCGAGAATGCGGCCTGCAGTAATGACAATAAAGCTCACGGGCTGCCAAAAGAGGAGGGGAACATGCAAGTTGCGCGCATTACGCTGACGCAGTTCATGAACGAGGAGCAGCGGAAGATCCCGGGTGCGACCGGTGACTTTACCGGCCTGCTCAGCGACATTGCCACCGCCAGCAAGATCATCGCCAATGCCGTCGGCAAGGGGGCCTTGATCGCTACCGGCAAGGACCTCAACCAGAAGATCGAGGCGCTGGCGAATGAGGTGCTGTTGCAGACGGGCATCGCGCCCGGCCATCTGGCGGCGCTGGCCTCCGAAGACATGGAAGGCATCAGCCAGTTGCCGAGCGGCTATCAGCGCGGCAAGTATCTGCTGGCCTTCGACCCCCTCAACGGTTCCGGCAACCTCGACATCAACTTTCAAACCGGTACGATCTTTTCGGTGATGCGTGCCGCTGACGCGAAGCGCAAGCCCAAGGAAGAGGATTTCCTGCATCCCGGCAAGGAACTGCTGTGTGCGGGCATCGTGCAGTACGGCGCCTCGACACGCCTGATCCTGACCACCGGCAGCGGCGTGGATGGTTTTACGCTCGACCGCGACATCGGCGAATTCTTGCTCACGCACCCCAAGATGACCATCCCCAAGGAAGCCACCACGTTCGCCATCAATGCCTCGAACGAAAAGTACTGGGAACCGCCGGTGCGCCGTTATGTGCAGGAATGCATGGCCGGCAAGGAAGGGCCCCGCGGCAAGGACTTCGGCATGCGCTGGGTCGCCTCGCTGGTCGCGGAGGCCTACCGCATTCTCACGCGCGGCGGTGTCTTTCTGTACCCGCACGACGAGCGGACGCGCGAGCAGGGCGGTCGCCTCGGCCTGGTCTACGAGGCCAACCCGATCGCCTACATCATCGAGCAGGCGGGCGGCGCGGCGATTACCGGCCGCAACAGCATCCTCGACATCAAGCCCGCCGAACTGCACCAGCGCGCGCCCTTCATCTTCGGTTCGAAGGACGAGGTCGAGCGGCTGCACCGCTATCATCAGGAATACGTCGAGGGCAAGGATCTGGACAGCTACGACATGCCGCTGTTCTCTTCCCGTTCCCTGTTTCGCTAAGCCTTTTCATTTCTTTCGGAGACGCTCATGTCGATCAAGTATCCAGTCATTGCCATCACCGGCTCATCGGGGGCAGGCACGTCCTCGGTTACCAAGTCATTCCAGCATGTTTTCCGTCGCGAGAAGCTCAATGCCGCAGTCATCGAAGGCGACTCTTTTCATAAATACGACCGCAAGTCGATGAAGGAGGCCGCCGCCGAACAGGCCAAGCTGGGCAATAACCACTTCAGCCACTTCGGCCCGGAAGCCAATGAACTCGCAGAACTGGAAAAACTGTTCAAGACCTATGGCGAGACCGGTTCGGGCAAGCGCCGTTACTACCTGCACAACGCTGACGAAGCCGCGCCTTACAAGCAGGAGCCCGGTACCTTCACGCCCTGGCAAGACCTGCCGCCCTCCGACCTGCTGTTCTACGAAGGCTTGCATGGCGCAGCCGTCACCGACACGGTGAATGTCGGCCAGCACGCCGACCTGATGGTCGGGGTGGTGCCGATCATCAACCTCGAATGGATCCAGAAGCTGATCCGCGACAAGTCCGCGCGCGGCTACTCGACCGAGGCGGTGGTGGTTACCATCATGCGCCGCATGCCGGACTACGTGAACTACATTACCCCGCAGTTTTCGCGCACCCACGTCAACTTCCAGCGCGTGCCGACCGTCGATACATCCAATCCCTTCGTCGCCCAGGATATTCCGACGCCGGACGAGAGCTTCGTCGTCATCCGCTTCGCCAATCCGAAGGGCATCGACTTCCCCTACCTGCTGTCGATGGTTCATGACTCCTTTATGTCGCGTCCCAATGTGATCGTCGTACCGGGTGGCAAAATGGAGCTGGCGATGCAGCTGATTTTCACGCCGATGATCATGCGCCTGATGGAAAACAAGAAGCGCGCTCTGGCGCTGTAATAACCAATTTCGACCACAACCAGCAAGGGGAATCGCGGATAATGCCGGGTTTCCCCGGAGGAACTTTCTCATGTCTGCCACATTCAGCGATTTCGAGCCGCCCGTGTTCAACAACCTGACCAGCGCAATTCGCGCCCTGGCCATGGACGCCGTGCAGAAGGCCAATTCCGGCCACCCCGGCGCCCCCATGGGCATGGCCGAGATTGCCGAGGTGCTGTGGAACCACCACCTGCGCCACAACCCGAACAACCCCAAGTGGGCCAACCGCGACCGTTTTGTCCTGTCGAACGGCCACGGCTCCATGCTGATCTACGCCCTGCTGCACCTCACCGGCTATGATCTCAGCATCGACGACCTGAAGAGCTTCCGCCAGCTGCACAGCAAGACCCCGGGCCACCCCGAGCTGGGCTATACCCCCGGCGTCGAGACCACCACCGGCCCGCTCGGCCAAGGCATCACCAACGCCGTCGGCATGGCCATGGCCGAGAAGTTGCTGGCCAACGAATTCAACAAGCCGGGCCACGAGATCGTCGATCACCGCACCTGGGTCTTTCTCGGCGACGGCTGCCTGATGGAAGGTATCTCGCATGAAGCCTGCGCGCTGGCCGGCACCTGGGGCCTCGGCAAGCTGACCGCCTTCTGGGACGACAACGGCATCTCCATCGACGGCCACGTCGAAGGCTGGTTCACCGACGATACCCCCAAGCGTTTCGAAGCCTATGGCTGGCACGTCGTGCCGAACATTAATGGACATGACCCGGAGGCTTTGCATGCAGCGATTGAAGCCGCCAAGGCCGTCACCGACAAGCCTTCGCTGCTCTGCTGCAAGACGGTAATCGGCGCCGGCTCGCCGACCAAGCAGGGTACCCATGACGTCCACGGCGCCCCCCTCGGCGACATCGAGATTGCACTGACCCGCCCGCACATCGGCTGGAACTTCGGTCCCTTCGAGATTCCCAAGGAAGTTTACGAAACCTGGGATGCAAAGAAGAAGGGCGCCGAGTGGGAAGGCAGCTGGAACCAGAAGTTCGCGCACTACGCCAAGGCCTTCCCGGCCGAGGCCGCCGAGTTCAAGCGCCGCATGGCCGGCGACCTGCCTGCCAACTGGGCTACTTTTGCCAAGCAGGCCATCGACACTGCCAACGCCAAAGGCGAGACGGTCGCCACCCGCAAGGCCTCGCAGATCGCCATCAACGCGCTGGCGCCCGCCCTGCCCGAGTTCCTCGGCGGCTCCGCCGACCTGACCGGCTCGAACCTGACCAACTGGGCGGGCTGCAAGCATGTCTCCGGCAAGGAGTGCGGCAACTACATCTCCTACGGCGTGCGCGAGTTCGGCATGTCCCACATCATGAACGGCATGGCGCTGCACGGCGGCCTGCTGCCCTTCGGCGGCACCTTCCTGATGTTCTCGGAATACGCCCGCAATGCCCTGCGCATGTCGGCGCTGATGAAGCAGCGCGTGATCTATGTCTTCACGCACGACTCCATCGGCCTCGGCGAGGATGGCCCGACGCACCAGCCGGTCGAGCAGATCGCCACGCTGCGCCTGATCCCCAACATGGATGTGTGGCGTCCCTGCGATACCGTCGAGACGATCGTGGCCTGGACCTCTGCCGTCGAGAAGACGACCGGCCCGTCTTCGCTGTGCCTGTCGCGCCAGAACCTGCCCTTCGTGGCACGCGATGCCGCGACCATCGCCAACATCAAGAAGGGCGGCTACGTCATCTCCGCCGCCAAGGGTGCTGCCCGAGCGGTGATCATCGCCACGGGTTCCGAGGTCGAGCTGGCCCTCAAGGCCCAGGAAGCATTGGCCCAGCAGGAGATCCACGTCAACGTCGTGTCGATGCCCAACACCAACGCCTTCGATCGCCAGGACCAGGCCTACAAGGACAGCGTGCTGCCCAAGGGCCTGCCGCGCATCGTCGTCGAAGCCGGCGTCACCGGTGGCTGGTGGAAGTACGTGGGCGGCGAAGGCGCCGTCATCGGCCTCGACCGTTTCGGCGAGTCTGCCCCGGCCGGTACGCTGTTCAAGGAATTCGGTTTCACGGTGGCGAACGTCGTGAAGGCCGTCGAACAATTCATCTGATCACACAAGGAGAACCACACATGACCATCAAAGTCGGTATCAACGGATTCGGCCGCATCGGCCGTATGGTGTTCCGCGCTGTCGCCAAGGACTTTCCCGAACTCGAAGTCGTCGGCATCAACG
>JAUXWU010000127.1 GCA_030680085.1 Rhodocyclaceae bacterium
GAACAGATAGATCAGCGCGATCAGCATCAGGAGCGAGCCGAGCAAGGTGTAGAGGAAGAACTTGAAGGCCGCATAGACGCGGTTCTGCCCGCCCCAGACGCCGATGATGATGTACATCGGGATCAGGGATGCCTCGAAGAAGACGTAGAACAACACCGCGTCGAGCGCGCTGAAGATGCCGTTCATCAGGCCCGACATGATCAGGAAGGCGCCCAGGTACTGGCCGACCTTGTCCTCGATCACCTGCCAACCGGCGATGACGACGATGATGGTGATGAAGCTGTTGAGCAGAATGAACAGCACCGAGATGCCGTCAATGCCGAGCAGGTATTCGATGTTGAAGCGGGGAATCCAGGCACGCTGCTCGACGAACTGCATGCCGGCCTCGGTCATGTCAAAGCCGAGATACAGCGGCAGGGTCACGACGAAACCGGCCACGGCGACCAAGAGGGCCGTCCAGCGCGCCAGTTGCTTGTTCGGCCCGGCGGCGAATACCATCAGGGCGCCCAGGATCGGCACCCAGATAGCGAGACTCAGTAGATACGAACTCATCTGCACAGTGTCCAATTATCTCGTCAAATTAAGCCATCAAACCCGGTTCAGCCACAGGGTCAGCAGCACAAACACGCCGATGATCATGGAGAACGCATATTGATAGATGTGGCCGGACTGGATCAGGCGCACGACGCTGGAGAACCAGCCCACCAGGCGCGCCGAACCATTCACCGCCACGCCATCGATCAGCGTCTGATCGCCGATCTTCCACAGACCGCGACCCAGACCGCGGGCGCCACCGGCGAAGAACCACTCGTTGAACCTGTCGAAGCCATATTTCTCTTCGAGAATGGTTGCCAGCACGCCCGACTTCCGCTTGATGACCGCCGGCAGATCGGGACGCTTGATGTAGAGGAACCAGGCCGTCACCGCCCCGGCAAGCGCGAGCCAGAACGGCAGGGTCACCACGCCGTGCGCCAGCATGCCGAACACCCCCGTGAAGGCCGCCTTCAATTGCGCCACGCCGGCATGCGCATCGGCAATATAGATCGCGTCGCCGAACCAGCTGCCGTAGAGGAAGGAACCAATCAGCCAGCCGGAAGCGATGGCCGGAATCGACAGCAGGATCAGCGGCACGGTGACGACCTTGGGCGATTCGTGAGGCACATGGACGCCATGGTGGCCATGGCCGTGGTGAGCGTCGTGCGCAGCATTGGACGCAACATCGCGGAAACGCTCTTTGCCGTGGAAGGTGAAGAAAATCAGCCGGAAGGAGTACAGGCCACCGACAAATACCGCCACCAGCGCGCAGAAATAGGCGAAGGAAGCGCCGGGAATCTGCGACGCCTGCACCGCCATGATGATCGAATCCTTGGAGAAGAAACCGGCGAAGGGCGGCAGGCCGGCGTTGGCGATGGCGCCAATGAGCATCGTCGCGTAGGTAATCGGCATATATTTGCGCAGGCCGCCCATCTGGCGCATGTCCTGCACATGGTGCATGGCGATGATCACCGAACCGGCGCCGAGGAACAGCACCGCCTTGAAGAAGGCGTGCGTCATCAGGTGGAAGATGGCGACCGAGTAGGCCGAGGCGCCCAGCGCCATGGTCATGTAGCCGAGTTGCGACAGCGTCGAATAGGCGACCACGCGCTTGATGTCGGTCTGCACGATGGCGATCAGCGCCATGAACAGCGTGGTGATCGCGCCGACGATAATGACGAAGGACAACGCGGTGTCGGACAGTTCGAACAGCGGCGACATGCGCGCGACCATGAAGATGCCGGCCGTGACCATGGTCGCGGCGTGGATCAGCGCGGAGATCGGCGTCGGGCCTTCCATCGAGTCGGGCAACCAGACATGCAGCGGGAACTGCGCCGACTTGCCCATCGCGCCGATGAACAGGCCGATACAGATGGCGGTGATCAGCGGCCAGCCGGTGACGCTTTCGGTAATCGTCGCCAGTTCCTTTGACATGCCGAAGACCGTGGCGTAGTCG
>JAUXWU010000128.1 GCA_030680085.1 Rhodocyclaceae bacterium
CGCTGGGCGTGGATGCCAGCCTGTGCGTACTGACCGTCTGGCTGGCGTTCTATCTGCGTCTGGGCGAGTGGCTGCGACTGTCCGGTGACGGCGTCATGTTGCCGGCGGCGGCGGTGTATGGGGCGCTGCTGCTGGCCCTGCCGATCTTCGTCGTTTCCGGCCTGTATCGCGCGATCTTTCGCTATGGCGGGTGGGCGGCGCTGATGGCGGTCAGCCGGGCGATCGCGGTGTATGGCCTCTTATACGCAACGGTATTCACCGTCATCGGCGTGCCGGGCGTGCCGCGCACTGTCGGCCTGATCCAGCCGATCCTGCTCCTGCTGGCGGTGGGTGCATCGCGCGCCTTTGCCCGCTACTGGCTGGGCGACATGTATCAGGGCATCGTCAAGCGCATGGATTTGTCCAAGGTGCTGATCTATGGCGCGGGCAGCGCGGGCCGGCAACTGGCGGCGGCGCTGGCGCACAGCCATGAAATGCGCGTGGCGGGTTTCCTCGACGACGATGCGCGCCTGCAGGGCGGCGTGATGAACGGCCTGAGGATTCACGCCCCGGCCGATTTGCCGACGCTGGTTGAGTCACTGCAAGTGCGCGATGTGCTGCTGGCGATTCCTTCGGCAAGCCGCCAGCGCCGCAACGAGATCTTGCAGCAACTGCTGCGCTCGCATGTCGCGGTGCGCACCCTGCCGGGCTTGACGGACTTGGCGCAGGGGCGCGTGCATGTGTCCGATCTGCACGAACTCGACATCGACGACCTGCTGGGTCGAGCTGCTGTCATCCCCGACGCGGCGCTGCTGGAGAAGAACATCCGCGGCAAGGTGGTGCTGGTGACTGGCGCGGGCGGCTCGATCGGTAGCGAGTTGTGCCGCCAGATATTGGGCATTGGACCTGCGGTTCTGCTGCTGGTGGAACAAAGCGAATTTGCGCTGTACCAGATTCATCAGGAATTGCTGATCGCCTTGTCGGCCGGTACGGAGTTGATCCCACTGCTGGGGTCGGTGTGCGACGAAAGACGCATGCACGGCATCATGACCGCCTGGCGGCCGGACACGATCTACCATGCTGCCGCTTATAAACATGTGCCGCTGGTCGAGCACAATCCGGCGGAAGGTATCCGCAACAACGTCTTTGGCACGCTGACGACCGCGCGCGTGGCGCAGGAACTGGGGGTGGCGGATTTCGTGCTGATCAGCACGGACAAGGCGGTGCGGCCGACCAATGTGATGGGCGCCTCCAAGCGGCTGGCCGAGATGGTTTTGCAGGCGCTGGCGACCCAAACATCCGGAACGCAATTCGCCATGGTGCGCTTCGGCAATGTGCTCGGTTCTTCCGGTTCGGTGGTGCCGAAGTTCCGTCAGCAGATCAGGGACGGCGGGCCGATCACACTGACCGATCCAGAGGTGACGCGCTTTTTCATGACGATTCCCGAAGCGGCGCAACTGGTGATCCAGGCCGGGGCGATTGCCGGGGGAGGCGATGTGTTCGTGCTGGACATGGGTGAGTCGGTCAGGATCGGCGATCTGGCGCGGCGCATGGTCGAATTGTCGGGCCTCTCCGTTCGCGATGCGGAAAACCCGGAAGGCGATATCGAGATTCAGGTGACCGGGCTGCGCCCTGGCGAAAAGCTCTACGAGGAACTGCTGATCGGCGAGAACCCGCAGCCGACCGCTCATCCACGCATCATGAAGGCGCACGAGGATTTTTTGCCCTGGCCGGTACTGGAACAGAAGCTGGCGGCGCTGGGAAGTTCGCTGGAGGCGAGCGATGTGCCCGCCATCCGGCGACTTCTTGAGGAAGTGGTCTCAGGCTACCGGCCGGATGATGCGATCGTCGACTGGGTGCATTGCGCGCGCGAGTCGGCATAAAAGTCGGCGCTGGCGGGACGGCGCCAACATGGGTGCGGCGTTACTTTGCCATCCAGTGCCCGGATTTCCCGCCGGCTTTCTCCAGCAGGCGAATTTCCTCGATCACCATGCCGCGATCGACGGCCTTGCACATGTCGTAAATGGTCAGCAGCGCGGCGCTGGCGGCGGTGAGCGCTTCCATTTCGACGCCGGTGCGGCCGAAGGTTTCGGCGGTGACGGTGCAGGTCACGCTGGTGTTGGCGGTGTCGAGTGCGAACTCGACCGCGACCCGGGTGAGGGGAATCGGGTGACAGAGCGGAATCAGGTCGGCGGTGCGCTTGGCGGCCTGGATGGCGGCGATGCGCGCGA
>JAUXWU010000132.1 GCA_030680085.1 Rhodocyclaceae bacterium
GGTCGGCGAGAATCGGAAAGAAGGGGTGCGTGCGGCCGCCCGACCCGCTGCCGCGACGGTTGTCGACCACGCCGCGCAGCCAGGTGTAGGGCTGATTGCTCTTTCGCGCATAACGTTTGTAGTCGCGCTTCTTCGAGCAGTCCTGGGCGAGCAGGGTGCGCAGCGCGTCGAGCAGCGTGGTCTTGCCGGAGCCATTGGGGCCGACGATGGTGACGATGGGCGCTTCCAGCGGCAGGCTGACGCGCTGCCAGTAATCCCAATGGACGAGTTCGAGGGCGAGGATGCGGAACATGGTTTCAGTGCTCGCCCAGATTCAGCGCGGCGTACTTCATTTCCATGTGGCAAGTTCAGCCGCAACGCTTCGAATACCGGAAACGAGGTTGCGAAAACTGTCCGATCTGCCATTCTCTGGATCGAGTCTTGGGCCGATTGCACGGGAGCCACCGACTTTTTGATATTGCCCTTTGGTGAGACCTTCCAGTTCCTTGCACGGGGAGCCCAAGTAGTCAGGGCGACGATACTTTTGGTTGCCCTGATGTCTAACCAAGCCGGATAGCCCCAACCCCTGCTCAGCGGCTGCAAGGTCGGCCAAATAGAAGCTCTCCAGTTCGCGGCAAGCAATTCGTATCAGCGCATCAGGTCTCCCTGCGCCGGTGCAGAGACTGGTTAGTTTGGCCTTGACCGCTTTGCAATCCTGATTCGCATCCTGATCGCGCAGTACAACAAAGCGCGCTGCCTCATTGCGATAAGCCCGCACTTTGCGCACCAGTTGCTTTTCCATATCCTGCTTGCCCTCGAACACCAAAAACCGTACCTCGATGCCATTGGGAATAATCTTCGGTAGTAATCCTGCGAGCATGGCTTTGGCGGATTCTTCTTCGAGGAGGAACACCAGCTCGCTCATTCCGGATCTGCTCCCTCGAAGAATCCCTGCTTCCACAGATTCCCCATCTTGTCGCCATCGGCCATGTACGCGGCGATTTGAGGATCATCACTGGCGCGGCAGACTTTCGTGTAGCCGTCCTTCTTGACCAGCCAAAACACTTCGTCCAGTTGCATCGCATTGAGGAAATCGGGCGAGTGGGTTGAAACCATCACCTGCCCGCCGCGATTGGCATACAGGCGGAATTCCTCCGCCAATTCGTTCATTAGTTTCGGATACAACTGGTTCTCGGGTTCTTCGATGCACAGTAGCGGGTGTGGCTTGGGATCGTAGAGCAGCACGAGATAGGCGAACATCTTGATCGTGCCGTCGGAGACGTATTTATCGAGGAATGGCGTCTTGAATGAACCGTCCTGAAAGCGCAAGGTCAGATAACCGTCGTCCATCAATAGGGGTTCGATGGTTTTCACGCCCGGAACGCGTCGTGCCATGTTGGCCAGCACGACGTTAAAGGTGGCCGGGTGATTCTCGAACAGAAATTTGGCTACGCGTGGCAGGTTGTCTCCTGTTTCCGAGAGGTGCTCTGAATCGCCTGCGGCCTCTCTGCGCCCGCGTGCGGCGAGGATATGAAAGTCGGAAACATGCCACGCTTCGATCAACTGCCGAAAAGCGTTGGCCGCCTTGAAGCGGTCGAACTGTCCCAAGCCCTTGACGGCTAGAATGTCGGGTGAGTTGAGTTTCTGATATTCCCGTTCGAGTTCTTCGTCAGGTTTTTTGAAGTCTTCTTCATTGGTAATCGCATATCCCTCGCCATTCGCGAAGTCGAGAAAATGGAAGGGCTTGCCATGCCGTCCACGTTTGTATCGCAGGATTTCACGCTTGACGATTGGCGTTCCGTGGCTTTCGCAGATTTCAAGCGAATAGGTAATCAGGCGATCCACGCCGAGGATGGGCATGCGATATTGAATCTCGATCAAGATGGTGTTATCGCTGGTATCGCGGCTTAGCACTTCCTTGAATCGGCCGCGCGCATCGAGTGCCTGGCGGATGTTTCCTTTCAGGCAGTCGTGCAAAAAGCCAAACACGTCGAACAGTGTTGTTTTGCCTGTGCCGTTTGCGCCAACCACTACGCACAGTGCGGGGATTTCGCGTAGATGCACATCGCGGAATGTCTTGTAGTTTTTCAGCCGGATGGATTCTATTTTCATTTGGTCTCCCTCGGGTTTTCGTCGGACATCCCCGCAGCATTATGCCGCCAATCCGTTTGACGCATACGCTCAGTCGACAAGATTCAGCGCGGCGGCGGCGGCTTTGACTAGTGCTTCGGTGTCGGCTGGCGCCGTACCGTCAGCGCCGACTTTAACCGGTGGCGGTTCCGCCGCCGCCGTCTTGCCCGCCAGCAGTTCGCCCAGTGCGCCGTTGATGATGCGCGGCGCGAGTTGTTCGTAGTCGAAGGCGAGGTCGAGCAGCGGGCCTTCGAAAATCACTTTGTTGCGCCGCTCGATGAAACCCAGTCGCGAGAGGATGCCGAGATTCATGTTGATGCGCGTCCAGCCGCCGGCGGCGTTGGCATAATCGGCGCGCAAGGTCGCCTCGGCGATGCCGCGCGAGGCGTCGGCCGCCGCCGCCAGCGGCTTGGCGGCGCCGAACATATCGTTTTGCTGCGCGGACTGGTCATCCGGCTGGCGTGACCATTGCCGCTCGCGCTTGGGCAGCACGATCAACGCCCACAGCAGCACCAGGAGCGCTACGCCGTCTTTCGCCAGGCCGAAGTTGTTGTTGATCCAGTTTTTGCCCTGGCCGAACACCGCCTGCTCGGCGTCGAAGGTCAGCGCCACCGCCAGATGGTCGGCAAAGGGATTGGCGAGCAGGCGCATTCCGGCGGCGGCGAGACGGCGCTCGACTTCGTCGCGGAACTCGCCATCGAGCAGCGCGCGTTGCGCCAGAGGGTGCGTGCGCGGCACGGCGCGCAGGGCGAGGAGTTGCGCGATCAAGTGCGCCGCGTGGTCAGCCATCGTGGTGCTCCAGGTGCAGGTCTTCGATGTGGGCGACGCCATGCCGGTTAATGGGGATCAAGGCGGGGATCAAGGCGTGCTGGCCGCCACGGATGCGCAGGGGCAGGCTCGCCAGATCAACCAGGGTCGGGTCGGTGGTGACTTCGCCAATCAGCGGCAGCAGCGAAAAACGGTAGGCGGTTTCGCGGAAGCCGTCGGCCACCACGACATCGGCCACCGCTGTTGGCTGCTCGCCAGCGACGAGTCCGGCGAGCAGGGCTATCAATGCGGGTAGTTGCGGCGGCAGGGGTGCCGCGAATTCGCTGGTTTCGGCCACCGTTGCGGCGTCTGGCAGCGCCGTCTCGCCAGCGCCGACTTTTGCGCGCAGCAGTTCGGCCTCGGCGACGTCGAGCATCACGTCGGGCGTGACGAAGCTGGGTTCCGGTGTGCAGGCGATGCAGCCCTCGGCCAGGGTGACCAGCTGGCTGACATTGCACCCCTGCAGCCACGCCGCGAGTTCGGTGGTGGACAATCCACCGCGCGACAGATGCACGCGCTGGCGCGCCATCGCCGCCAGTTCGCGGCCGAACACGCCCGTCATGCGCATCAGACGCGACTGTTTCTGGCCGATGGCCTGGGCGATGCGCCAGCCAGCGGCGTCGAGTGCCTGGTCCGCCGTCAAACCGCGAATCACCTCGGTGCCTTTATCCATCCACAGGAAGACGGATTCCAGCCGCGCCTGAGCGGCGGTGAGTTGCAGTTCGGACGCCGAGCGCACGGCGGCGGCAAAGTCGCCTTCGAGTTCAGTCAGGCGCGCCAGAATCTGTTGCAAATGGTCGCGCGAAACGCGGCCAGTCAGGGCGCCGCCGGCCAGTTGCGCGGTGAGAAAACCCAGCCCGGCATCGTCCCCCTCGGCAAACTGCATCAGCGTGGATAAGGCCGCCAGTGCGCCGTGGCCTTGCGCCGCGACGCGATAGCTGCGGTCATCGGCATCCCACAGCAGCAGGCCGAAGTCGGTCAGCCGCTTGACGATGGTGTCAAGCTTGGTGGCGTCCAGATAGGCGAAATGGGTATCTATCTCGCGCCGTCCCCAGCGCGGCGCGGCAGCGCGCTGGCCGATCTCGCGCAGCACCAGCAGGCGAATCTGCACGGCGGCAAGGCTGCCGTGAAATAGCGCGGAAAAAGCCAGAAGCAGCGGCTGCGCATGGATGAGCGGAAACAAGCCCGGCAGGTCCTCGGCGACGATCTGCGGGGCGAGATAGGCGGCCAGGCGCTCGTCGGTGTCGGGCGTGTTGCCTGGATTCACCACAGCGCGTTCTGGCAATGCTTGCGGATGAGGCGGTCCTTGGTGACGAGGCGGGCGTTGTCACAAATCGCCTGTGCCGCGATCAGCCGGTCGAAGGGGTCGCGGGTCCAAGTGAGGGCAGTCGCCACCATGGCAACCTGGGCAAAATCGGTGTGGGCTTCGACAACGCCGAACTGCGCGTGAATCACGCTCAACACTGCGTTGGCATCGGTATTATTGCGTCCGATCTCGAACATGTACTGCAGCTCAAGACGCACCATGGGTGAAAACTGGCACGGCTCGCTTTCGATCAGACCGATGGCGGTGTGGGATAGCTGCTCCGTCTTGCCCTCGTAAAGCCAGATAGCGACGCAGGTGTCAATCTGAACCACTCAGAATCTCCGGTTCGCGCCACTCCGAGATATCCCAGACCTTGAATTCGGCCAGATCGTCATCATCGCCGTTGTAAAGTTTGCGCTTGGGCAGATTTTCCAGGCTGCGCAGTTTTTTCGGCGGCGCCTCGGGCGCAACGGGCTCGGCCACCAGCGCCAGGCGGCGACCATGGCGCTCGATGATCACCGGCTCGCCGGTGGTCAGCACCTGGTCGGCAAGCTGGAAGAGGTTTTTACGCAAGCTGGTGAGCGTCAGGCTGTGCATTTTTCCGCTCCTCATGGTGATGTACATGTTCGAAAGCATAGCATGTACATGTTCGTCTTACACCCCCTGCTTCAGGCTGGCTTCGATAAATACATCCAGGTCGCCATCCAGCACCTTCTGCGTATTGGAAATCTCGACGTTGGTGCGCAAATCCTTGATGCGGGAGTTGTCGAGGACATAGCTCCTGATCTGGTGGCCCCAGCCGACATCGGTTTTGCCGGCTTCGAGCACGTCGGCCGCGGCCTGGCGCTTGCGCAGTTCGAGTTCATACAGGCGCGACTTCAACATCGCCATCGCTTCGGCGCGGTTCCGGTGCTGCGAGCGGTCGTTCTGGCACTGCACGACGATGCCGGAAGGCGCGTGGGTGATGCGGATCGCCGAGTCGGTTTTGTTGATGTGCTGGCCGCCGGCGCCAGAGGCGCGGAAGGTGTCGACGCGCAGGTCGGCGGGGTTGATTGCCACTTCGATGGAGTCGTCGATTTCCGGATAGACATACAGGCTGGCGAAGCTGGTGTGGCGGCCGCCGGACGAATCGAAGGGCGATTTGCGCACCAGGCGATGGACGCCGGTTTCGGTGCGCAAAAAGCCATAGGCATAATCGCCCTCGACCTTCAGCGCGGCGCTGCGAATGCCGGCGACATCGCCGTCGGTCTGTTCGAGGATCTCGGTCTTGAAGCCCTTTTTCTCGCAGTATTTGAGGTACTGGCGCAGCAGCATGCTGGCCCAGTCGCAGGCTTCGGTGCCGCCGGCGCCGGCCTGGATGTCGATGAAACAGTTGTTCGGGTCGGCCGGGTTGGAAAACATGCGGCGAAATTCAAGGTCGGCCACCTTGGCCTCAACCGCGGCGAGGTCAGTTTCGACCGCCAGCAGCGTGTCTTCGTCGTTTTCTTCCTTCGCCAGGTCGAACAGTTCCTGCGCATCGGCGAGTGTGTTGCTCACGCCTTGCAGCGTGCCGACGACGGCTTCGAGGGATTTCTTTTCCTTGCCCAGCGCTTGGGCGCGCTCGGCATCCTTCCAGATGCCGGGGTCTTCCATGAGCTGGTTCAGCTCGGCGAGTTTCTCCGACTTCGCAGCGAAGTCAAAGATACCTCCGGAGTTGATCGCCGCGCGCTGCGAGGTCGGCGATGTGATGGGCGATGGCGTTGATGCGTTCTGCTTCCATGGTGGATTCTCGATTTTGCAAAGCGGCTGATTATACGGGCTAGCCCCGCAGCGCCTGCAGCTCTGTGATGGTGACGCGCAGCCGGTGCGACAGGGTGCTACCGAGATTTTTCAGGATGGCGATGGCGACGCCACGGTGGGCGTCCACCAAGGCGTCGAAGTTCGCGTGCGGCAGCACATAGACTTCGACAGCGGTAAGCGCCAGGGCGTCGGGCGCGGGGGGCGTGTGGGTCACGTTGCTGGATGCTTCAGTCGGTTTGGATGAAGGTTGGCCGAGCACCCGCTGCTTGGCATCCTCGAATTCCGATTTCGACAAAACGCCACGCTGATACAAGCCAGCGAGTTGTTCTATTTCAGATGCAATGTCCTTGGGCGATGTAGTCATGGCGAGTGGCTGCAGCATGGATTGGCCAGTCAAAATCCTGGTTTTGAGGTTACTCGGCTGGACTGTGTTGCTTACTCAACAGCCTGAATATCTCTCGGGTATGGTCTGCGGTATCAATCATGGTCACCGCGATTTGAGCAACGGCAACCTGTAGAAGGCCTATCGCCACAGTAGCCAGTCCAGCCATGCCACCAATCCATTTTCCATACTCGTGGCCTTGGATAACGCCAGTCAAAAAAACAAAGATGCCGACAAGTACCAGTAGCCATCCCACAGCAGAAAGGATGTACAACAACCCTTGCGCGACCTCGTACTTTGTTTCAATCTTGGGCTGACGCTTTGAATCCAAGTACCTCGGTGATGGTGCAGGTTGCTTTTCCATGGTGTGCTGGTCGCGCAGGACATCTTCCTCAACTTTTGTCGGTTGATCTGCGGGCTGGCTCAGTACATGTTGTTTGGCCACCTGGAATTCAGTATCGGACAGCAATCCTTGCTTGAGCAGGTTTCCCAGCCTCTCAATTTCCGAGGCTTTCCCGGTTGCAGTTATGGATTCGGACATTTCGATTACTCCAGCGCGTTCGAAGACACAAGCATAGCTTGAATCATGAAAATCGGGTATTCGCTTCACAAAAAATCGGACGATCCACCTGACGCTCCCCGGCGCTCAGCGGCCAGGGTGAAATCCACGTCTTCGTAAATCGTTGTCAGTGCGAGCGTCAGCGGCGTCGCCAGGCTGGTCAGTTCGATCGCGTCGGTGAAGGATTCCAGCACCCAGCGGCCGTCAGCGCCGCGCCGGAACAGGTCGACATGGCGGCGATCTTGTTCTACCAGCAGGTATTCTTGCAGTGTGTCGATGTTGCGGTAGTGCTCGAACTTGATGCCGCGATCATAAGCGGCGGTTGACTCGGAGAGCACTTCGACGATCAGGCTGGGGTGGCGTTTGGCGAGGTCGGCCGCCGGCCCCTTGTCGCGGGCATCACAGGTCACCATTACATCCGGGTAGAACGCGGCATCCGCGGCATCGACGCGCAATTTCATGTCGGCGATGAAGGCGCGGCAGGGGCCGCCGCGGAGACTGGCGCGCAGGCTGGCGAAAATGTTGCCGGCGATGGTGTTGTGCGTATCGCGTGCGCCGGTCATGGCGAATACCTCGCCACCCAAATATTCGTGGCGCTCCGGTTGTTCGGCCTCCCAGACCATGTAGTCGTCGATGCTGAAGTGAGATGCGACTTGTGGCATGCCCATGATGTGCGTCTCCGTTGGTGAATCGTCCCCAGTATAGTCCGGCCGGATCAGTGGATTTCCCGGGTTTCCAGAAACGTCAGATTGGGGTGACGTTCCTGTGTCATTTGCAGGTTGACGCGATTGGGCGCGAGATAGACGTAGTCGCCGGCGCCATCCAGCGCCAGGTTGACGCCCGCCTTCTCCTCCAGCGCTTTCAGGTCGGCATCCGTGCCGCGCAGCCAGCGCGCGGTGGCGACGTTGACGGGCTCGAAGAAGCAGTCGACGCCGTATTCGAATTCGAGCCGGTGGGCGACGACATCGAATTGCAGGGTGCCGACGGCGCCGAGGATCAGGTCGTTGCTGGCCAGTGGCTTGAAAAGCTGAGTGGCGCCTTCCTCGGCGAGTTGTTGCAGTCCTTTTTGCAACTGCTTCATCTTCATCGGGTTGCGAATTTGCGCGCGGCGGAAGTGTTCCGGCGCGAAGCAGGGGATGCCGGTGAACTTGAGATCCTCGCCTTCGGTGAAGCTGTCGCCCAGCATCACGGTGCCGTGGTTCGGAATGCCGAGGATGTCGCCCGGCCAGGCTTCGTCGGTGGTGTTACGGTCCTGCGCCATGAAGGTGATGGCGTTATTCACCGCCAGCGTCTTGCCGGTCGACAACTGCTTGAGTTTTATTCCGCGCGTGTAGTGCCCCGAGCAGACGCGCACGAAGGCGATGCGGTCGCGGTGCTTCGGGTCCATGTTGGCCTGGATTTTGAACACGAAGCCGGAGAATTTGGGTTCGAGCGGTTCGACTTGGCGCGTGGCGGCGGCGCGATGTTGCGGCGGCGGCGAGAGGTCGACGATGGCGTCGAGCAAGCTCTGTACGCCGAAGTTGTTGATCGCCGAGCCGAAGAACACCGGCGTCTGCTTGCCGGCGAGGTAGGCATTCTGGTCGAAGGTATGCGAGGCGCCGCGCACCAGCTCGATCTCCTGCCGCAGCTCGGTGGCCTGGTAGCCGAGCAGTGCGTCCAACTCGGGATTATCGAGGCGCTCGATGGTGCGCGAAGTACCTTTTTCCGCCTGTGGGTCGAAGAAGTAAACGCAGTCGTCGTAGAGGTCGTACACACCGCGGAAACCCTTGCCCATGCCGATCGGCCAGGTCATCGGCGCGCACTGGATCTTCAGCACGTCCTCGATCTCGTCGAGCAGGTCGATCGGCGCGCGGCCCTCGCGGTCGAGCTTGTTGATGAAGGTGATGATCGGCGTGTCGCGCAGGCGGCAGACGCCCAGCAGCTTGATGGTCTGCGCCTCGACGCCATTCACTGAGTCGATCACCATCGTCGCCGAATCGACGGCGGTGAGCGTGCGGTAGGTGTCCTCGGAAAAGTCTTCGTGGCCCGGCGTGTCGAGCAGGTTGATCATGCACTCGCGATAGGGAAACTGCATCACCGACGAGGTGACCGAGATGCCGCGC
>JAUXWU010000142.1 GCA_030680085.1 Rhodocyclaceae bacterium
TGACGGCGGCAGCAGGTAGTCCGTGTCTCGATCTATTGGGTGAAAGGCCATTGTGCGCGTTTGTCTGAATTTGATGAATATGATTATAGCATATTCATCAGATGGCTATTGGGACGAATTAAGTCCGACAGGCTGCTAGGCGGCCGGAGCGAAAGTCGTCAATTGCCTGATTGATCTCCTGCTCGGTGTTCATCACAAACGGGCCGTGTTGTGCGATGGGTTCATTCAGCGGCTGCCCCGCGATCAGCGTTACCGCCACACCGGCCTTGGTCACGAAGCGCGGCAGGTCGGCGGCGGCGAAATCGCGATACCAGGGCACGCACCTCTTGTCGCGGCCGGGCAGGTTCAGCCAGAGTTGGAATCCTTCCATCACGCCTGCTTCCTGCTGCGGAATTTCCGAATGAATCACGCCACGGCCGGTGGTCATCCACTGGACGCCGCCGTTGCTGAGCAGTCCCTCATGCCCGGCGCTGTCGTGGTGCAGCATGCGGCCGGCGATCATGTAGGTGATGGTCTCAAAGCCGCGATGCGGATGGTCGGGAAAGCCGGCGATGTAGTCGTCAGGATTGTCGCTGCCAAAGGCGTCCAGCATCAGGAAAGGGTCGAGTCGGCGCTGGAGCGCTTGCGTCAGCACGCGCGTCAGTTGCACGCCGGCACCGTCGGAAGTTGCCATGCCGGTCACCAACTGTTCTACCGTGCGCGGCCGGCTGACCGGTTCGGGGCGGGGGGTGGGGTGCGTGGTCATCTTCTCTCCTTTGCCTTTGTTATTGCGCCTCTGCTAGACTCCGCGCCCTTCCTTGCGGCGCCCGTATCTGTGTGACTAACCGAGACTTTTCAACCCTGCCGCTGTCGCCGGTATTCCTGCGTAACCTGGATCGACTCGGTTACCGCTTCATGACGGCGATCCAGGCGCAGAGCCTGCCGCCGATTTTGCAGCAGCGCGATTTGATCGCCCAGGCGAATACCGGCAGCGGCAAGACGCTGGCGTTTGCCATCGGCATCCTGCACCGGCTCGATCCCGCCGATTTCAGCACCCAGGCGCTGGTGCTGTGCCCGACCCGCGAGCTGGCCGACCAGGTCGCCAAGGAGTTGCGGCGCATTGCCCGCTTTGCCGACAACATCAAGGTGCTGACGCTTTGCGGTGGCGCGCCGATGGGGCCGCAAATCGCGTCTCTTAAACACGGCGCGCATGTCATCGTCGGCACGCCGGGGCGGATCCAGGATCATATGAGTCGCGCCAGCATCGACCTTTCCGGGGTGCGCACGCTGGTTCTCGACGAAGGTGACCGGATGGTCGGCATGGGTTTTTTCGACGAGATCAAGGGCATCGTTAACGCCTGTCCGCGCGAGCGCCAGACGCTGCTGTTTTCCGCCACCTATCCCGATGACATGAAGATGGCCAGCGCCGCCTTCCTCAACCGACCGCTGGAACTCAAGGTCGATGCCTCAGAGGATGCCCCCCGCGTCGAACAGCGCTTCTACGAAGTCGCGCACGAGCGGCGCAACAGCGCCGTCGCACAACTGCTCGCGCATTTTCGGCCCGAGTCGACGCTGGCTTTTTGTAATACGCGCATCCACTGCCGCGAATTGGCCGCCGAGCTCTGCGCGCAGGGTTTTTCGGCACTCGCGCTGCACGGCGAACTGGAGCAGCGTGAGCGCGATGAACTACTGGTGCAATTTGCCAACCGCAGTTGCACGGTGCTGGTGGCGACCGATGTCGCCGCGCGCGGACTCGACATTCGGACTGTGGACGCGGTCATCAATGTCGATGTCGCCAAGGATACCGAGGTGCATACCCACCGCATCGGTCGCACCGGCCGTGGCGATAAAACCGGACTGGCCCTGAGCCTGTGCGCGCCCTCCGAGCGCAAGTGGGTCAAGCTGATCGAGGCCTGGCAGGGAGCTCCGGTGCGCTGGTTTGCTCTTGCCGAACTTCAGCCCCAACCGGTTAGCGGCGCGCTGTTGCAGGCGCCCATGCTGACCCTGCGCATCCTCGGCGGCCGCAAGGACAAACTGCGCCCGGGCGACCTGCTCGGCGCGCTGACCGGCGTCGCCGGACTGAGCAAGGAACAGGTCGGCCGCATCGATGTTTTTGAAGAAACCTGTTTTGTTGCGCTGGATCGTCAGGTGGCTGCGCGCGCCCTGGCCACGCTTGCCGAGGCCGGCATCAAGGGCCGCAATTTCCGCATGAGTTTGCTGAAGTCGGCGGTGGCATAGCGCCGTTCGCGTGAACGTGGCGTTCCGGCTGACGCCGTCCCGCCAGCGCCGACTTTTACGGCAGGGGCACGGCTTCAATCAAGGCCTGGGAAATTTCAGCCGCGCTACGCGCATCGCCCGCGGTCGGCAGGCGATGCACGGCGACGGCGGGCAGCACGGCCTGGACATCCTCGGGCAGGACATGGTTGCGGCCGGCGAGCAGCGCCCAGGCGCGGGCGGCGGCGATGAGGCCCAGCCCGGCGCGTGGCGACAGGCCGGTTTTCCATTCCGGCGCGTTGCGCGTGTGCGCGATCAAGGCTTGCACATAATCGAAGATCGGGGCGGCGACATGCACTGCGGCGGCGCGGGCCTGTTCGGTCAGCAAGGCTTCGGGGGATAACAGCGGCGGGGTTTCAGCCAGCAGGCTGCGGCGGTCGCGACCTTCGAGCAGGGCGCGTTCGGCGACGCGGTCGGGATAGCCGAGCTCAATGCGCATCAGAAAACGATCCAGTTGCGATTCTGGCAAGGGAAAAGTGCCGATCTGGTGCGCGGGGTTTTGCGTGGCGATCACGAAGAAAGGCTGTGGCAGCGGGCGCGTGGCGCCTTCGACGGTGACCTGGCGCTCTTCCATGGCTTCGAGCAGGGCGCTTTGCGCCTTGGGGGTGGCGCGGTTGATTTCGTCGGCCAGCACCAGTTGCGTGAATATGGGGCCGGGGTGAAAACGGAAAGCCCCGGCCGCGCTGTCGAACACCGAGATGCCGAGGACATCGGCCGGCAGCATGTCGCTGGTGAACTGGATGCGCTGGAAGTCCATCCCGAGCAGGCGGGCGAGGGTGTGCGCCAGCGTGGTCTTGCCAACCCCCGGCAGATCTTCGATCAGCAGATGGCCACGCGCCAGGAGGCAGGACAGCGCCAGGCGCAACTGATGCTCCTTGCCGAGGATGATGGTGGACGCGGCAGCCAGCACCGCTGAAAGCGGGCAGGCGTCGGGCGTGGGCTGGGGAGGCGGGGGCATGAGAAAAATTTTCTCGAACAGGTCATAATGCGGCTTTCCCCCATTGTATGCGAAGCCCCCTGTTCATTTCGTGACACCATGACCGTTGCTTTCATCACCCACCGCGATTGCCTGCTGCATGACATGGGGGCGCATCACCCCGAGTGTCCGGATCGGCTTTCCGCCATCCACGACCGCCTGATTGCCGCCGGCCTCGATATCTATCTTTCCTACCACGACGCGCCGCAGGCCGAAGTGGAGCAGTTGCTGCGCGTGCATCCGCAAAGCTATATCGACTATATCCATGCCAGCCGTCCCGAGCATGGCATCTGCCACCTCGATCCCGACACGGCGATGAGTCCGGGCACCGTGCAGGCGGCGTTGCGGGCCGCCGGCGCCGGCGTGCTGGCCACCGACCTGGTGATGAAGAGGGAAGCGCCGAGCGCCTTCTGTTCCGTGCGCCCGCCCGGCCACCACGCCGAGCGCGCCAAGTCGATGGGTTTCTGTTTCTTCAACAACATCGCCGTTGCCGCGCGCCACGGCGTTGCCGCCTGGGGCTTGCAGCGCGTGGCGATTGTCGATTTCGACGTGCACCACGGCAATGGCACCGAAGAAATTTTCGCCAATGACGAGCGCATCTTGATGGTCGGCGCTTTCCAGCACCCGTTCTACCCGTATTGCGGCACGGAAAATCCGGCGCCCAACATGTGCAACGTGCCGTTGCCGGCGCGCACGCGCGGCGACCGGTTTCGCGAGGTGGTCACTGACATTTGGCTGCCGCGCCTGCGCGAGTTCGCGCCCGAGCTGATCTACATTTCCGCCGGCTTCGATGCCCACTATGAAGACGACATGGCTTCGCTGGGCCTGCTCGAAGCCGATTACGCCTGGGTGACCGAGCAGTTGGTGCAAGTGGCGAAAGAAACCGCCCAGGGGCGCATCGTTTCCATGCTCGAAGGCGGCTACGCCCTGTCGGCGCTGGGGCGCAGCGTGGCGGCGCACATCAAGGCGCTGGCCGAACTGTGATGTAACTTTCATGGTCGATAGCGCTACTCCCGTGCATGAAATACGCAAAAAGCAAATGACGCCCCCCACCCCCAGCCCCCGCCCCGAGGCGGGGGTCAAAGTTTGTTCGCTGCGCTCATGGGGTCACTCGGCGTCAAATTCTGCGTTTCACATTAAAATCAACCTTTTTACGAAATGAGCTTACCCATGATCCAAGGCTCCATTCCCGCCATCGTCACCCCCATGAATGTCGATGGTTCGCTCGACCTGCCGGCGCTGCAGCGTTTGCTCGACTGGCACATCGCCGAAGGTAGCGACGCGGTCGTCGTCGTCGGCACCACCGGCGAGTCGCCCACCGTTGACCAGGAAGAGCACTGCGCGCTGATTCGCGCCACCGTCGATCATGTCGCCGGCCGCATTCCGGTGATTGCCGGCACGGGCGCCAACTCGACCCGCGAGGCGATCGAACTCGCCCGTTGCGCCAAGGCCGCCGGCGCCAGCGCCCACCTGTCGGTCGTGCCCTACTACAACAAGCCGACGCAGGAAGGCCTGTTCCTGCATTTCAAGACCATCGCCGAGACGGTCGAGCTGCCGATGATCCTCTACAACGTGCCGGGGCGCACGGTGGCCGATCTGGCCAACGACACAACCCTGCGGCTGGCCCAGGTGCCCGGCATCGTCGGCATCAAGGACGCCACCGGCAATCTCGAACGCGGCGCCGAACTCATCAAGCGCGCGCCGCCCGGTTTTGCCATTTACAGCGGCGACGATCCCACCGGCCTGGCCATGGTGCTGCTGGGCGGACATGGCGTGATTTCCGTCACCGCCAACGTGGCGCCCAAGCTGATGCACACCATGGTGGCCCTGGGGCGCGCCGGTGACGTCAAGGCCGCGCGCGAGATCAATGCCCGCTTGCTCGGTCTGCACAAGCAACTGTTCTGCGAAGCCAATCCGATCCCCGTCAAGTGGGCCTGCGCCAGCATGGGCCTGATCCAGAACGCGCTGCGCCTGCCGCTCACGCAACTGTCCGCCGACTGCCACGAACGCGTGCGTGCCGCCATGCGCGATGCAGGCGTTTCTGTTTAACCCGACATTCGAACCCATGAAAATATCATCTTCCGTCTCGCGCACCACGCCTTTGCTTGCCGTCAGCCTGCTGGTTTTGACGGCCTGCTCCGGCAACATCCTGCCCGAATCGAAAAAAATTGAATACAAATCGGCGGCGGGCAAGAAGTTGCCGTCGCTTGAAGTTCCCCCCGATCTGACACAGCCGACGCGCGACGAACGCTATGCCGTGCCGGCCATTTCCACCATTACCCCGAAGGGCAGCGCGACTTTTTCGGCCTATGCCGGCGAGCGCAGTGGCGCGGCCGTCTCGCCAACGGCGTCGGCAGTGCTGCCGAGCATCGACAAGATGAAGATCGAGCGCGCCGGTTCGCAGCGCTGGCTGGTGGTGGCGGGAACCCCCGAAGCCATCTGGCCTGCGATCAAGGAGTTCTGGCAGGAGTCCGGTTTCCTCGTCAATATCGAATTGCCCGAGGCCGGCGTGCTGGAAACCGACTGGGCCGAGAACCGCGCGAAGCTGCCGCAGGACATCATTCGTTCGACCCTCGGCCGGGTGATCGACAGCCTGTATTCCACGGCGGAGCGCGACAAGTTCCGCACCCGTCTGGAAAAGGGCGCCGAACCCGGCACGACGGAAATCTACATCAGCCATCGCGGCATGTACGAGGTGTATGTCACCGAAGGCAAGGACCAGACCCGCTGGCAGCCGCGTCCCGCCGAGCCGGAACTCGAAGCCGAGATGCTGCGCCGCCTGATGGTGCGGCTGGGCGCCGAGGAATCCCGCGCTAAAACACTGCTGGCCGTCGAGCCGAAACAGGAGCGCGCCAAGCTGACGCGCGCCGCCGATGGCGCCGGCACGTTGACCGTGCAGGAACCCTTCGACCGCGCGTGGCGCCGGGTCGGTCTGGCGCTCGACCGCGTCGGCTTTACCGTCGAGGATCGCGACCGCACCCAGGGGCTGTATTACGTGCGTTATGTCGATCCCGAGGCCGAGCTGCGCGGCAAGGCCGGCAATAAGGGTGAGGGCTGGCTCTCGAAACTGGCCTTCTGGAAGAGCAACAAGATCGATGTCGACCCGAAGGCGCAATACCGCATCCAGGTCGTCGGCGTCGGCAGCGACAGCAACGTGCGCATCATGACGCGCGAAGGCGGCGTCGATGCCTCGGAAACCGCGCGGAAAATTCTCGGGCTGCTGTTTGAACAGTTGAAGTGATTCGCGGGTGATCCGCGGGTGATCCGATTCGCCTCGCTGGGCAGCGGCAGCAAGGGCAACGCGCTGCTCGTCGAGTCCGGGCGCACCCGCGTGCTGGTCGATTGCGGTTTCGGCCAGCGCGAAATAGCGCTGCGCCTGGCACGGCTGGGCGTCGAACCAGCCTCTGTCGATGCCGTTCTGATCACCCACGAACATGCCGATCATGTCGGTGGCGCGGCACGCTGCGCGGCCCGCTTCGGCTGGACAGTGCATGCCAGCCACGGCACGGCAGCGGCGGCGCGGCAACTTGCCGAAGTCGCCGTGCGACGTTTCGACAGCCACGCCAGCTTCTCCATCGGCGATCTCGAAATCCATCCCTATCCGGTGCCGCACGACGCGCGCGAGCCGACACAGTTCGTCTTCTCGGACGGCGCCCGCCGCCTGGGCGTGCTGACTGACACCGGCACGATCACGCCCCACATCGTCGCCATGCTCACCGCATGCACGGCACTGGTGCTCGAAGCCAATCATGATGCCGACATGCTGGCCAACGGCCGTTATCCGCCACAACTGAAACGCCGCATCGCCGGCGGCTTCGGCCATCTCGACAACACCGTCGCGGCCGGCCTGTTGCGCTCGATTGGCAACGGGCAACTGCAGCATGTGGTGGCTGCACATCTTTCCGCGGAAAATAACTCGCCGGATCTGGCGCGTAGAGCGCTGGCCGATGCACTGGGCTGCACGCCCGACTGGATCGGCGTGGCCGATCAGGCCAACGGCTGCGACTGGCGCGAGCTGTGGTAAAAGTCGGCGCTGGCGGGACGGCGACTTTTTGATGTGACAGGCGCATCGGGTGAGCCACTGGGTGTGTAGCATGGGGATTTTCATGGACGTGGGGGGGCGGTGAGCTTCATTGCGCATGTAAGGAAGAACGGGGATGGGGCCGGCGGCGGGTGGTCGCTTCACTCGCTGGAGGAGCACTTGCGAGAGGTCGCTCGACGTGGCGGCGAAAGTGCCAAAGAAATCGATGCCGGCGAATGGGCCTACCTGGCAGGCTTGTGGCACGACCTTGGAAAATATTCACCGGCTTTCCAGACCTACATCCGCCAAGTCACCGGATATGACGCTGAACAGGCGCACATCGAAGGTGCCAGTCGGGTGGATCACTCCAGCGCTGGGGCAATACATGCCGTGGAGCAACTGGGCAAGGCCGGACAAATCCTCGCCTATCTGATTGCCGGCCATCACGCAGGTTTGCCCGACTGGTGGGGCGACCAGAACGCCGGGGCGGCACTTTCTACACGCCTGGGTCAGCGCCAGCATCTTGATGTCCTCCCGCTGATAGCCATTCCCTCTGACATCCTCTCGCCAAAACTTCCTGCGTTGCCGAAAATTCCGGGCAACGCAGACGGCGCACATCTGTGGCTGCGCATGCTGTTCTCGTGTCTGGTCGATGCCGATTTTCTCGACACCGAAGCCTTCATGTCGCCCGAGAAAGTGGCGGAGCGTGGGCATGAGATCGACATCGTCGATTTGCTCGCCCGCTTTGACGCTCATATGGCAGGTTTTGCCAACGAGCCTCCAACACCGGTTAACCGTGTCCGCGCCGACGTGCTGTGCCAGTGTCGGCGGCAGGCCGCGCTGCCGCCGGGCCTATTCAGCCTGACCGTCCCCACCGGCGGCGGCAAGACGCTGGCGAGCATGGCCTTTGCCCTCGAACATGCCAGGCACCACGACAAGCGTCGCATCATCTACGCCATCCCCTACACCAGCATCATCGAGCAGACGGCCGGCATCTATCGCGACATCTTCGGTGCTGCGGTGATCGAACATCACAGCAGCCTCGATCCCGACCGTGAAACCGCCAAGAGTCGGCTAGCCACGGAAAACTGGAATGCGCCGGTGATCGTCACCACCAACGTGCAACTGTTCGAGTCGCTGTTCGCGGCAAAGACCTCGCGCTGCCGCAAGCTGCACAATCTGGTGGATAGCGTCATCATCCTCGACGAAGCGCAGACCCTGCCGCCGGAACTGCTGCAACCCTGTTTGGATGTACTCAATCTACTGGCGCGGCACTACCGGGTCAGCATTGTCTTCTGCACCGCGACGCAGCCAGCGTTGTCCGACGTGACGAGCTTTGGCCGCCGTTTGCGCGGGCTGGAAAACGTCCGCGAGATCATCGGCCAGCCGCAAACCCTATTCGATGAGTTGAATCGTGTTCAGGTCGAGCTGCCTGCCGATTTCCAGGCGCGCGAGGATTGGGACACGATTGCGGCAAAAGTCGGCGCTGGCGACACGGCGCTGGCTATCGTCAATACGCGCCGGGACTGCCGGGAACTCTGGCAGCGGCTGCACAAGATGGAGGGAGGCGCGATTCATCTGTCCGCATCCATGTGCGGTGCGCATCGGGCGCAGCGCATCATCGAAATTCGCAACAAGCTGGCGGCGGGCGAACCGGTCCGGGTGGTGTCTACCCAACTCATCGAAGCCGGGGTCGACGTGGATTTCCCGGTCGTTTATCGTGCGCTTGCCGGTCTGGATTCCATCGCTCAGGCCGCCGGTCGCTGCAACCGCGAAGGCCGCCGTGAATCAGGTCGTGTTGTCGTCTTCGTTCCGCCCAAGCCCGCACCGCCGGGCCAGTTGCGTCGCGCCGAACAAACCACGGTGAGCCTGATGACTGGCACCGATCTTGACCCGCTGGCACCGACCACCTTTCAGCGTTACTTCCGGCAGTTCTATCTCGACGCGCCGAACTGGGATCAGTACGACATGGAAGGGCTGCTGGTGCGCGACGCCAGCCGCATGGAAATCCAGTTTCGCACTGCCGCGCAGAACTTTCGCTATGTTGATGACGCTGACAGCCAACCGATCCTGGTCTGGTGGGACGAGAGCCGCAGTCTGATCGGTAAGCTGGAGAAGGACGGTCCTGAACGCTGGTTGATGAGAAAGCTCCAGCGCTATGCCGTCAACCTGCCGCGTCGCGTGGCCGAGCGCTTGACCGCCACCGGTGAAGTACGTGAAGTGTGGCCGGGAATCTTCGCGCAGGATGTCGATACGCTATACCATCCGGATCGCGGACTCGATCCTGACAACAACAATGAGCCGCTCGTCATCTGAGGGAGAACGTGCATGAGCAAGACCTACTGTCTCGAAGTCCGTGGCGATTTCGCCTGTTTCACGCGGCCCGAAATGAAAGTCGAGCGCGTCTCCTACGACGTCATTACGCCTTCATCGGCGCGCGCCGTGTTCGAGGCCATTCTCTGGAAACCCGCCATTACCTGGCGGGTGGCGAAAATCGAGGTACTGAAACCGATCCGCTGGATCAACCTGCGGCGCAACGAGGTTGGCAAGATCGCCTCGCCAGGCAGCGAAGGCATTTTCATCGAAGACGAACGCCAGCAACGCGCCGGTCTGTTCCTGCGCGACGTGGCCTACCGCCTTCATGCCGGTTTCGCGATGGACCGTGATCCAGCTAGACATCGCGGCCAGTTTCCGCACC
>JAUXWU010000150.1 GCA_030680085.1 Rhodocyclaceae bacterium
CTGCAGGAGCGCATCACCTCCACCAAGACCGGCTCGATCACCTCGATCCAGGCCGTGTATGTGCCGGCGGATGACTTGACCGACCCCAGCCCCGCCACCACCTTCGGCCACCTCGACGCGACCGTCGTGTTGTCGCGTGACATCGCTTCGCTGGGTATTTACCCGGCGGTCGATCCGCTCGACTCCACCTCGCGCCAGGTTGACCCCAACGTCGTCGGTGAAGAGCACTACGCCACCACCCGCAAGGTGCAGGCGACGCTCCAGCGCTACAAGGAATTGCGCGACATCATCGCCATTCTGGGCATGGACGAACTGGCTCCGGAAGACAAGCTCACGGTGTCCCGCGCGCGGAAGATTCAGCGTTTCCTCTCCCAGCCCTTCTTCGTCGCCGAGGTGTTTACCGGTTCCGCCGGCAAGTACGTCACGCTCAAGGAAACCATCAAGGGCTTCAAGATGATCGTCGAAGGCGAATGCGACCAGCTTCCCGAGCAGGCCTTCTACATGGTCGGCGGCATCGAGGAAGCCTTCGAGAAAGCCAAGACTCTTCAATAAGGGGCTGCAATAAGGAGTCGATATGGCACTAACTGTTCACGTAGATGTTGTCAGCGCGGAAGAGTCGATCTTCTCGGGGCTGGCGGAGTTTGTCGTGCTACCCGGCGAAGCCGGCGAACTCGGCATCCTGCCTGGCCACATGCCGCTGATGACGCGTATCAAGCCGGGCGCGGTGCGCCTCAAGCTGCCGAATCAGGAGCAGGAAGAGCTGATCTTTGTGGCGGGCGGCGTTCTTGAGGTGCAGCCGGGGCTGGTCACCGTGCTGGCCGATACCGCAATTCGCGGCAAGGACCTCGACGAGGCGAAGGCATCTGACGCCAAGAAGAAGGCCGAGGAAGCCATGGCCAACAAGAGCGCCGACATGGACTTTGCCCGCGCCCAGGCCGAGTTGGCCGAAGCGGTTGCCCAGTTGGCGGCGATCCAGAAACTGCGCCGCAGGTAGGGGGCCCGCCCTCTTCTGGGCCCTCCCACCCTCGCCCCCTCGCGGGGAGTTCTAAACGGCTCGCTGGCAATGTCACACAACAAGCAAATCAAGGAACAGGCCGCCGCCCGCATGCGCGAGGGCAATACGCCACTGCTCGAACTGGCGCGCGAGTACGGCGTATCGACCAATACCCTGCGCACCTGGTTCAAGGACAGCGAAGCCCGCGCGCGGGCGCAGGTCAGCGCCAAACGCGTCGCCACCTCCCTCTCGCGGGAAAAATACACCAGCGCCAGCCAGCGTCAGCGACTGCTGATGCACGCGCTGGAGCAAAGCCCGGCAACGATCATCGTCACCGATGCCGAGGGGAAGATCATCTACGCCAACCCGAAATTCGTCGCCACCACCGGCTACGCTGTCGACGAGGCCGTCGGCCAGAGCCCGCGCCTGCTCAAGTCCGGCGAAACCTCGCCAGAGGCCTATCGGCAGCTATGGAAAACGATCACCGCTGGCAAGGAGTGGCGCGGCACCTTTCATAACCGGCGCAAGGACGGCAGCCTGTATTGGGAGCGCGCCTCGATTTCTCCCGTATTCGACGCAACGGGCAAGATTGCCAATTTCATGGCGGTGAAGGAAGACATCACCGAATACATGGAGGCCGAGGCGGCCCGCCGCAGAACCACCGACAGTTTCGATAGCGTTTTCGCGGCGCTACCGTTTGCGGTGCTGGTGGTCGATGCCGACGGCCATATCGCGCTTGCCAACAGCCGGGCTGAAACGCTGTTCGACACACCAGGCCTGGTCGGCAAGCGCATGGATGCGCTGAATATGCGTTGGCTGGACGCGAATAATGTCGCCTTGGCGGCAGATGCACACCCGCTGCGGAAAGTGCTTCGGAGCGAAGCGGATGGATTTGAACTGCGCAGCCGACTGGGTCTGGTTCCCCCGACCGGCGGGACCCGCTGGCTGAATGTCCGCGTCAGCGCCGTGCGAATGCCGGATTCCGCTGCGCTGGCTGCCTTGCTGGTGCTGGACGAAGCTTGAAAAACTTCAGGAAGCCAGCTTCGCCAGCCTGGCTTCAACATCGGTCAATTCGGCATTAAAGCGACCGATTTCATCGCGTAAAGCGATGAAATCGCCGCCCGGGACCAGTAGGGAACTCTCGTAGGCGAGATATTCGGCCAGGTTCTCGGCTAAACGCGTTGCCGTCTGCTTTTGCCAGCCGACAAGCTGATTGGTGCCCCGAACCAGGCGACGGGCCGCGATGTCGCCCACCACGGCGGAAAGATCTTCCTCGACATCCCAGTTGAGCCGCCGAAAGATGAAAGACAATTCGGTGGCGAATTCGGCATTGCCAGCCACATGGGCAAGCGACACGACCTTGTCGATGCCTTGCGGCAAGAGAAAGGGAGTCTCCGCCGGTAGACTGATCACGACATCCGGCGCGGCTTCCTCAACCGGCAACTCGAAGAGACCATCCGGGGCGACGCAGAGTTCGAGATGAAAGGGCGGCAACTCGAAGCGCGCCCGGCGGCCGGCAAACGGGGCGAGTCGGGCAGACGCCCAACCCGACCCCTGCAGCAGGTGATTCAGGCCGGCCAGCAGTGCAGCTTGCAGCATCCGCCAGGGTCAGGCGACCTGCTGAATACCCGCAACCAGCCAGCCGCGGCTGTCATTAACCGGTTTGGTCAGATGCCAGATTTCTGCAAATGGGGCGGGAGCTGTACCGGTTTCCTCGCTCAGGAGGCCGTGAAAATGCACACTGACGATGTGCTGATCGTCTTCCGTGACTACCTCGACCAAGGCGGCATCGAGTTGGGCAACATCGGTCACTTGGGGGGCGCGGCCGCGCTCCTCGTATTGCATCTGGATTTCGGCAAAGACCTCGGGGGAGGTAAAGCTCTTGAGGTCATCCATGTCACCGCGATCATTGGCGGCCTGCAGACGGATGAAGTTGAGCTTGGCCTGACGCAAAAAGCCTTCGGCGTCAAAATCGGCCGGAATGTTGGCAGCGGTCGCCGTCCTACCAGCGCCGACTTTTGCAGATGTTACATCGCCTCCGCCGGATCCATTTACGGCTTCGAACTGCATGGGCTCAGCGCGCCCCGGTCCTGCGGATGCCAGTTGCGGCCCACCCTGGCCCATGAAGCGGCGCATCAGGAAGCGCACGAGGAAGATCGCGGCGATAACTAAAGCCGCAATCATCAGAAAGTTGGCAACGCCCTCGCCCATGCCAAAGTGCGAAAGCAGGGCAACCAGACCAAGGCCGGCAGCCAGGCCGGCGATGGGGCCAAGCCAACTACGCTTGCCGGCTGCCGCTGCGGCAGCCGGTGCAGCCGCCGCAGCGGGTGCCGCCATGGCAGTCTTGGGCGGCACGGCCTGAGTCGGGGGCGGCGTGGCGCTACGGGTCATGCCGGTAGACTTGCCGCCACCCACGCGCTTGGCTTCGGCTTCGGTGGAGGCAATGCCAAGACCGATGAAGGTCGTGGCGGCGGTAATCAGGGTAATGAGCGAAAGTTTCATGGTTTCTCCTTGAATTCAAATCTTGTAACCGCGATGCAGTGCAACGACGCCTGTCGTCAAGTTGAAGTAGTTGACACGGGAAAGTCCCGCTTGTTCCATCATGCCCTTCAGGGTTTCCTGATCCGGGTGCATGCGTATCGATTCGGCAAGATAGCGGTAACTGTCGGCGTCGTCCACGATTTTCTTGCCCAGCCACGGCAACACCTTAAAGGAATAGAAATCGTAAGCCGGGGTCAGGGGTTCCCAGACCTTCGAGAACTCCAGCACCAGGAGCCTGCCGCCCGGTCGCAGCACGCGGCGCATTTCAGTGAGCGCTTGCTCCTTATGAGTCATATTGCGCAAACCGAAGGCGACGGTCACGATGTCGAAATAATTATCGGGGAAGGGCAGTTTCTCGGCGTCGCACTGCGCCACAGGGCCAAGGCGCCCTTCGTCGAGCAGGCGGTCGCGTCCGTGTGCCAGCATGGCGTTGTTGATGTCGGTGAGCCAGACCTCGCCGGTGGGCCCGACCTGCTTGCGAAAAGCGCTCGCCAGGTCGCCCGTGCCGCCGGCGATGTCGAGGACGCGTTCGCCGCTGCGTGCACCGGCGACCTGAATGGTGAAAGCCTTCCACAAGCGGTGCAGGCCGGCCGACATCACGTCGTTCATCAGGTCATATTTGTCGGCGACCGATGAAAAAACACCCTTGACCCGCCGGGCCTTGTCGCCTTCGGGTACGGTTTCAAAGCCGAAATGAGTTTCCGCCATGCCTCACCTGCGAAGAGTTAGTGCTTACTGCAGCTGCCGCCTGATTTAGGCGGCAGCGTGGTCGAATCGATGTCACGGCTGGCTCCCGCCTCTTCCAGGCGCTCCAGATAATCGGCCCAGAGGGCGTCGCGATGCTTCCCCAGCCGATAGAGCAGGTCCCATGAATAGATGCCCGTATCGTGGCCGTCCGAAAAAAACGGCAAAACAGCATAATTGCCCACCGGCTCCAGCGCGGCGATGTCGACGTTGCGCTTGCCGGTTTGCAGGGTTTCCTGACCGGGCCCATGGCCGCGCACTTCGGCGGAAGGCGAGTTGACCCGGAGAAATTCAAAGGACAAACGGAAATTGCTGCCATCGGCGAAAGAAAGCTCCATTTCGCGCGATTTTTGGTGCAGCTTGATTTCGGTGATGTTGGGAATGCTGTTGTCGAGTCCGGCCATGATGGTTTTTTTGGATAGGGTTGCTAACCCCCTGCATATTGGGGCCGTCTATCATAGCGCAAGGCGTCTTGCACACTCGGCAGAACGGCGTGAAATGGCGCGCAAAGTCACAAAAACGTCACCTGACTGCAATAGACTTCGCCTTCCTTATTCCAGAGCTATCGTATGACCGCGTCCATATTGGTTGTTGAAGACGAGCCGGCGATCCAGGCATTGATCGCGACCAACCTGCGCCGCCACGGCCACGCGGTCAGCGCCGCGCTAAGCGCCGAAGACGCGCTCCGGCAAATCAAGGCCGCCCTGCCCGATCTGATCTTGCTCGACTGGATGCTGCCGGGCTTGAGCGGCCTGGAGTGCGCGCGACGGTTGCGCGCCGATCCGCGCACCAAAAACGTGCCGATCATCATGCTCACCGCGCGCGGCGCGGAGGAAGATCGCGTGACCGGACTCGAAGGCGGCGCCGACGACTACGTCACCAAGCCGTTTTCGCCGCGCGAACTGCTGGCGCGCATCCAGGCGGTGCTGAGGCGCGGTCGGCCGCAGGCCTCCGCGGATGTCGTCGAGGCAGGTGGTTTGAAGCTCGATCCGGTGGCGCACCGTGTTTTTGCCGCCGGCCTGCCGGTCAATTTGGGCCCCACCGAATTCCGGCTGCTGCATTTTCTGATGACCCATTCTAGTCGCGTGCATTCGCGCGATCAGCTCCTCGACCAGGTCTGGGGCGATCATGTGTATGTCGAGGAGCGCACCGTCGACGTGCATATTCGTCGGCTGCGCGCGGCGCTTGAACCTTCCGGGCTCGACACGCTGGTGCAGACCGTGCGCGGCAGCGGCTACCGATTTTCAGTCGACAGTCAGTGAATAGTCTGCTGACAACCGCTGGGTGGTTTGTGGCGCTCGGCCTGGCCGCCTGGTTTTCTATCGGGCCGCTGGCCGCCGTTGCCGCAGTCGCCCTGCTGGCGCTTTGGCGGCTGGCCGGTCACGAGCGGCAAATCAAGCGGCTGACCACCTGGGCCGGGCAGTCAGGGAATTGGGAAAATGTGCCACCGCCCGAGGCGAGCGGCAGTTGGTCCGCCGCCTTCCTGGCCTTGCACCGCCGCGCCAGGAAGGCCGCCAGCCAGCGCGAAGCGCTGCGTGAAATGAATGATCGCTTTCGACTAGCCATCGCGGCGCTGCCCGAGGGCGTCGTCATCCTCGACCCGCAGCGCAACATCGAATGGATCAACCCGCGCGCCGAGTGGCTGCTCGGTCTTGACAGCCTGAGCGACATCGGCATGCCGGTAGCTCATCTGGTGCGCGAACCGGAATTCATTGCGTTTCTTGCCCTGCAAAATGAGCAGGGCGAAGCGCCGCCGCCCCTGTTGGTGCGTCCGATCAGAAGCGGCGGCCGCACCTTGCAGGTCCGGGGCGCGCCATTTTCCGATGGACGCGCGCTGCTATTGATCGAAGACCTGACGCAGCTTGATCGACTGGAAAGCGTGCGCCGCGACTTTGTCGCCAATGTCTCGCACGAAATGCGCACGCCGCTCACCGTGGTGCTCGGTTTTCTTGAAACCGCGCAGGACGGCTTGGCCGACACTTCCCCCGAGGAAATGGCGCACTACATTGAAACGGCGCTCGAACACGCACACCGCATGCAGCGGCTGATCGAAGACCTGTTGACGCTGTCGTCCCTCGAAACCGGCGCACCGCCGCCTGAGGAGGCGGTCGATGTCGCGGCGCTCCTGGCCGGCGTGAAAGCAGATGCCCTGGCCTTGTCCACGGGTCGGCATGTCATCACACTTGAAAACAGCGGTCCGGCGACGCTCAGTGGCACACTAAGCGGCAACGCGCGCGAGCTCCATAGCGCCTTCGGCAATCTGGCCAGCAATGCCGTGCGCTATACCCCGGCGGGTGGACAGATCACGCTGGCCTGGCGGAGGCTGGCGGACGGGGGGGCGGCTTTCTCGGTGACCGACAGCGGCATCGGCATCGCATCACAACATATTCCACGCCTGACCGAACGGTTTTACCGTGTCGACCGGGGCCGCTCGCGGGATTCCGGGGGAACCGGCCTCGGCCTGGCCAACGTCAAGCATGTGCTGGAGCGACATCAGGCCACCCTGACCATCGAGAGTCGGCCGGGCGCGGGCAGCACTTTTACGGCGGCGTTTCCGGCCCGTCGGCTTGGTTGAGAACTTGGCTGAGACTCAGGGCCCGCTGCTGACGTTCCAGAAATTCTTCCATGCTGTCGATGCCGCGCAAGAGCAGGATGGTGGCGCGCACCGCGGCTTCGAGCAGCACCGCGAGGTTGCGACCGGCGGCAACCGGCAGCACCACCTTGCGTATCGGCACGCCCAGGACGCTTTCGGATAGCGCATCGATCGGCAGACGCGCCATTTCAAACGGGTCGGCGTTGGGACGCTGCAGATGGACGATCAGCTTGAGGCGCATCTTGCGCCGGCAGGCGGTTTCGCCAAACACGGTGCGGATGTTCAGGAGCCCCAGGCCGCGTACCTCGATAAAGTCTTTCAGCAGTTCGGGGCAGTAGCCCTCCAGCACGTCGGGTGCAACGCGCGAGACCTCGACCACGTCATCGGCCACCAGGCCGTGGCCGCGCGTGATCAGTTCGAGGCCGAGCTCGCTTTTGCCGACGCCGGAATCGCCGGTGATCAGCACACCGATGCCCAATACGTCCATGAACACGCCATGCAGCGTGGTGGTTTCCGCCAGTTGCCGCGAAACATAGACGCGCAGCGCATCGATCACCTGCGCGGTCGGCAGCGGCGTGGTCAGGAGCGGCGTGTCGGTGGCGGCGCAGGCGCTCTGGATTTCTTCGAGCACGTCGCAATCGTCGGCCACGATCACCGCCGGCGGCCGTGCCGCGATGATCTGCGCGAAATGGTGCTGGCCCTTGCCGTCGCCATCCCGGTTATGGCGCTTGTACCAGAGGATCTCGGGCGAGCCGAGCACCTGCACGCGGTCGGGGTGGATCAGATTGAGGTGGCCGATCAGGTCGGCCGGGGAAACATCGTCGCGCAGGACGGCGATCGGGCGGCTAAGGTCGCCGCCGTGCCAAGTAAACTGGAGCCGTTCGCGATTCTTCTCGAACAGCTGGCGGACGATCAGCCGGGCAATGGACACTGCGGCCACTGCGCAAAGAGCGCGAGCACCGCCGTCGTATCTGGCGCGGCGGCCAGTTGCTCACGAAAGGACTTGCTGCTGAACATCTGGGCCAGTTCGGAGAGCAGTTGCAGGTGGTGCTCGGTGGCTGCCTCGGGAACCAACAGCACAAAAACCTGGCTGACGGGCAGTCCGTCCGGCGCATCGAAGGCCACGGGCGTCGCCAGGCGGAGGAAGGCGCCCATCGCGCCTTTCAGACCCTTGATGCGACCGTGGGGAATGGCGATGCCGAGCCCCAGCCCGGTCGAGCCCATTTTTTCGCGGGCGAACAGCGCGTCATAGACGGCGCTGCGGGCAATCGCGTAATGGTTCTCGAAGAGCAGGCCAGCCTGTTCGAATACGCGTTTCTTGCTGCTGGCGTCGAGGTCGATAACGATGTTGTCGACGCTCAATAGGTTGGCAATGGGGTTAGTGGGGTTAATGGGGTTCATGGAAAAAAGGGGAAGCACAAGCACTTTAGTCAAAGGTCTGAGTCAATGCGTCGAGAGGGGTTACTCTGGCGGGAGCGAAGTATAACCCTCGCCCCGCCGCGTGCAAATGAGTGAATTTTTCAGCCCAGTGGCACTATTTTATGGCTGCCGGTATTAGCCCTCGACCTGCGGCCGTTCGTGATTGTGATCCTGATTCTTGTCTTTGTACTTGAGCACCTGGCGATCCAGCTTGTCCACCAGCTTGTCGATGGCGGCGTATAGGTCGGTATCGCTGCTGTCGGCATAAATATCCTTGCCTTTCACATGCAGGGTGATCTCGGCCTTCTGCACGAGTTTTTCCACGGAGAGGATGACATGGACGCTGGTGACATGGTCGAAATGGCGGATGACCTTGTCCACTTTCCCGCTGACGTAGTCGCGCAGCGCGGGGGTGACTTCGATATGGTGTCCTGTGATATTGAGATTCATGATGTCTCCTTCGCGGGTTAAAGGGTCTTGCGTAAATTGACTGGCGGGATGCTCAGGGATTCGCGGTACTTTGCGACGGTGCGCCTGGCCACGACGATACCTTGCGTGCCGAGGATTTCCGCGATGCGGGCGTCGGGGAGCGGCTTTTGACCGATCTCGGCGCCCACCAGTTGCTTGATCAGCGCCCGGATCGCGGTGGAAGAAGCCGCGCCGCCGGTATCGGTGGCGACGTGGCTGCCAAAAAAATATTTCAATTCGTGGATGCCGCTCGGACTCGCCAGATATTTCTGCGAGGTGACGCGTGAAATGGTTGATTCGTGAAGGCTTACCGTAGCGGCGATTTCGCGCAGCGTCAAGGGGCGCATGGCCACCGCGCCGTGGTCGAAGAAAGCGCGCTGGCGGTCGACGATGGCCTGGCTAACGCGCAAGATCGTATCGCAGCGCTGCGCCACGTTCTTGATCAGCCACTTGGCTTCCTGTAATTGACCGGCCAGGTTGCTGCCGCCGTTGCTGCGTTGCTGGCGCAGCAGGTTGGCATAGAGGCGGTTGATGCGCAGGCGCGGGATGGCCTCCTGGTTGAGGTGCACCTGCCAGATGCCGCGCACCTTGCGGACGATCGCATCCGGTACGATGTAGCGGGTATCCAGCGTCCCGAACTGCGCACCCGGTCTTGGGTTGAGCGAGCGGATCAGTGTCTGCGCGTCGCGCAGCGCATCATCCGTGCAACCCAGCGCCTTCTTGATGCGCGCGTAGTCGCGGCCGGCCAGTTGTTCGAGGTGGTCGCGGACGATGGTTGTCGCCAGCGCGTTGCTTGGCCCTTGTGAGGATGGCGGCAGGTTGGCGAGTTGTAGCAGCAGGCATTCGCGCGGGTTGCGCGCCCCGATGCCCGGCGGGTCCAGGCTTTGCAAATGCATGAGCGCGATGGTGAGATCTTCGAGCAACTCGTCGGGCTCGCCGGCGAACTCATCCGGCAGCACATCGACCAGATCCTCGAGCGCCGACACCAGATAGCCATCATCATCGAGCGCCTCGATCAGGAAGGCTACGCGCAAGCGATCGCGCCCGGACAGTTGGGATAGCGCCAGTTGTTGAATCAGATGATCGCGCAGGCTGGTGGCGGCGGCCTGCAACTCGCCCGCGTCGACGTCGCTTTCGTCGTTGGAGTCCTTCGGACTGCGGCTTCCGCCCAGCGTCGGCCAGTCCGCGTCGTCCTGGCTCCACTCGGGCTCGGGACCACGCTCATCCTGCGCGGCGGGAGGCGCCTCTTCGCTGCGGGTCTGCCGCAGTGCGTCATCGGCGCCTGTGAATACGGCAGGTTCGTCTGGTTCTTCGAGTTCGAGCAGGGGGTTTTCCTGCAGCGCCTGCTCGATCTCCTGATTCAGCTCCAGCGACGACAGCTGCAACAATCGAATCGATTGCTGCAACTGCGGCGTGAGCGCCAGGTGCTGGGAGAGCCTGAGCTGGAGCGTCTGTTTCATTGCACCGACGTTCGAATCTACATTCTGAAGTGCTCGCCGAGATACACCCGGCGCACACCTTCATTATCGATGATCTCGGCCGGATGTCCAGCGGCGAGGACCGCGCCTTCGTTGATGATGGTGGCGCGATCGCAGATGCCCAGGGTCTCACGCACGTTGTGGTCGGTGATCAGGACGCCGATGCCGCGCTCCTTGAGAAAGCGAATGATCTTCTGGATGTCGAGCACCGCGATCGGGTCGACGCCGGCAAAGGGCTCGTCGAGCAGGATGAAGCGCGGCGAGGTCGCCAGCGCGCGGGCGATCTCGACGCGCCGCCGCTCGCCGCCCGAGAGCGCCACGGCCAGTTGATCGCGCAGATGGGTGATGTGCAGCTCTTCCAGCAGCTCTTCGAGGCGGGTGTCCCGCGTTGGCGCGTCGTAATCCTGCAATTCCAGCACCGCGCGGATGTTGTCGGCCACGGTCAGTTTGCGGAACACCGAATTTTCCTGCGGCAGATACGACAATCCCAGGCGCGCCCGGGCGTGGATCGGCATGTGGGTGAGCCGGGTTTCCTTGCGGCCGTCATCACCATCGCCAGAGATGACAATGTCACCGCCGTCGGACGCCACCAGGCCGACGATCATGTAAAAGCAGGTGGTCTTGCCGGCGCCGTTGGGGCCGAGCAGGCCGACCACCTCGCCGCCATCGACGTGCAGGCTGACGTCCTTGACGACGGTGCGGGCGCGAAATTTCTTGCGCAGGTTGTGTACTGACAGGGTGGTCATGGGCGAATTTCTTTTAGCAACTTGCCGATGGTTTCGGCTGAAAAGCCGCGTCCTTGCAGGAAGCGCGCCTGTTTTGCCCATTCGCGCGCGTCGGTCGCCGGGGCGCTGAATTTCTTTGTCCAGACGATCGCGGCGCGCGCCATCTCGTCAGGCAGTGCGGCGTTCTTCAGTTGGGTTTCGATCAGCGCGGCATCGACGCCCTTGCTGCGCAAGGCCTGCCGCAGACGCGCCAGTCCCAGGCGCGACGCCTGGCTTTTCACATAACTTTCCGCGAAGCGGGTGTCTGACTGCAGCCCGGCGCGCGCCAGTTCGGCCAGCACCGGATCGATCTCCTCGGCCGTGCCGTGCGTCGCCAGTTTCTGGGCCAGCTCGGCGCGGGTATGCTCGCGCCGAGCCAGCAGGCGGATGGCGCGTTGCCGCAAGGATCGACGCATTTCATTTTCATTCATGGCTGGTATGTTACAGCGCATGACACTGGTCGCCGCGCCGGAAGCCCAGGAGCGGCGCCGCGATGCCCTGGCCGAGCGCGATCACCTTGAACAGTTCGCCCATTTCGCCCGGCGCCAGCAATACTTTCACGGCGCCGCTGGCGCGCAATGCCTGTTCGCCGCCGTCAGCCTGGCGGGCCATCAGCAATTCACCGATGCCGCAATTGATCAGGAAATTAGCCTGATTCGTGTAGCCCAGAACATCCAGACCAGCGGCAAAACCCGCTTCGGCCACGGCGGTGAAATCGACATGGCTGGTGATGTCCGACAGCCCCGGCCACCAGAAAAAATTGTCATGGGCGCGCTGCCGGTAATGGCAGCGCAGGGTGCCGCGATGCCTTTGCGGGTGATACAACTCGCGGCGCGGCAAGCCGTAATCGATCAGCAGCAGCGCGCCGTGTTCCAGCCGATGGCCCCATTCCGCCACCCAGGCGCGGGCGGCGAGGCTGATTTCGCCCTCGAAGGCTGCGTCGACCGGCAGCGCCGTCATCGCTTCGGCCAGTGCGCCGGTCGGCGGTCGTTCGGCCCAGTCAAAGCCATTTTCGGCCAGCACCACGCCGCGCTCCATCAGGCCTGATTCTCGCCAGGCCACGGCGTGGGTGGGCAAGGCATCGAGCAGTTCGTTGGCGATGATGCAGCCACTGAACTTTTCCGGCAGTTCGTCCAGCCAGACCACGCGGTCGGCGAGATGTGGGGCGCTGGCCGCCAGCGTCGCCTGCTGGCGCGCGCGTAGTTCGCCAGAGAGTTCGAGGATTTCATAACGCGCCGGCAGGGCACCCTGCGCTTCGAGCGCCAGCAATAAGTCAGCGGCGAGCTTGCCGCTGCCAGCGCCGACTTCCAGCAAAGTCGGCGCTGGCGAGACGGCGGCAAGCACCTCGGCAACCTGCGCGGCGAGCGCCTGGCCAAACAGCGGTGTGAGTTCGGGCGCGGTAACGAAATCGCCCGCCTCCCCGAATTTCTGCGAGCCGCCGGCGTAGTAGCCCAGTCCCGGCAGATGCAGCGCCATGTCCATGAAATCGAAAAAGGGCAGCCAGCCGCCGGCCGCCTCGATGCGCAGGGCGATGCGGCGCGACAATTCCTGGCTGGCGGCCTGAGCGTCCGCCGAGGGAGTTGGCAATGTGGCGGCGGGCAATGCTGTAGTTGGCATGGCGACATCTTACAATGCCACCCCATGGAGACAGCCGATCACGCCCGCCGCTTTTCCGGCACTGAACGACTTTACGGCCCCGGCAGCCTGGCCCGGCTGGCGGCGGCGCACGTCTGTGTCGTCGGCATCGGCGGGGTCGGTTCCTGGGCGGCCGAGGCGCTGGCGCGTTCGGGCGTCGGGCGGTTGACGCTGATCGATCTCGATCATGTGGCTGAATCGAATATCAATCGGCAGATTCAGGCGCTAGCAACCACCCTCGGCCAGGCCAAGGTCACGGCCATGCAGGAGCGCATCGGAGAGATCAACCCGGATTGCACGGTGGAGTGCATCGAGGAATTCATCGCGCCGGAAAACGTGACAACGCTGCTGCCGGTCTGCGATGCGGTCATCGACGCCATCGACCAGATGCGCGCCAAGGCGGCGCTGATTGTTTGCTGCCGCGCGCGCAACACGCCCGTCGTGACCACCGGCGGCGCGGGCGGACGGGTCGATCCGACGCGTGTCCGTGTCGACGATCTGTCACGCACCACACAGGATGCGCTGGCCAGCAAATTGCGCGCTCATCTGCGCAAGGAACACGGCTTTCCGCGCGACGCGAAGAAGAAGTTCGGCGTGGCCTGCGTGTATTCGGATGAGCCGATTTGCAGACCAGTGGCGGCGGCTTGCGATATTGATGAAGCTGGATTACACGGCCTGAATTGCGCCGGCTATGGTTCGTCGGTGGCGGTCACGGCGGGCTTCGGCTTTGCGGCGGCGGCGCACTGCCTCGCTATACTCCTCAAATGAACTCGCCCACCATCCTTGTGACTGGCGCCGCCCGGCGTGTCGGCGCGGAAATCGCGCGCACGCTGCATGCGGCCGGGGCGAATCTCATCCTGCATTATCGTGTTTCGTCGGCCGAGGCCGAGGCGCTCGCGGTTGGACTGAATGGCCGACGCGAAAAGTCGGCGCTGGCGCTACGGCGCGATTTGCGCGACATGGACGGTCTGGCGGGCCTGGTGGAGGAGGCCGTCGCGCATTTCGGCCGGCTCGATGCCCTGGTGAACAACGCGTCGAGCTTTTTCCCCACGCCGGTCGGCGCCATTGACGCGGCGGCATGGGATGACCTGATCGGCAGCAATCTCAAGGGCCCGCTGTTCCTCGCGCAGGCGGCGGCGCCGCATCTGGCAATGACAGGCGGCTGCATCGTCAACATCACCGACATCCACGCCGAGCGGCCGCTGAAAGGCTATCCGCTCTACTGCGCCGCGAAGGCCGGGATGCTGGGTCTCACGCGCGCGCTGGCGCTCGAACTTGGTCCTGCTGTGCGCGTCAATGCCGTCGCGCCGGGCGCGATCGAATGGCCGGAAAATGACGAAGACTTTCCGCCCGCAGCGCAGGCGGCGATCATCGAGCACACCTTGCTCAAGCGCGTCGGCTCGCCCGCCGACATCGCCCGCACGGTGAAATTTCTCATCTTCGATGCGCCTTACATCACCGGTCAGGTGATCAACGTCGACGGCGGCCGGACGGCACATCTGTGACGGCCTTCAATAATTGTGCGCATCTGTGACTACCTATAAAGCCGCGCACAAGGCGGAGTTCGAATCGAACAAACTCGCCAAGCGGCTGCGTCGCGAAGTCGGCCAGGCGATCGCCGATTTCAACATGATCGAGGCGGGCGACCGGGTGATGGTCTGCCTGTCGGGCGGCAAGGATTCCTACGGCCTGCTTGACGTCCTGCGTTATCTGAAGGAAAAGGCGCCGATCAATTTCGAGCTGATCGCCGTCAATCTCGACCAGAAACAGCCGGGCTTTCCCGCCGATGTGTTGCCGGCGTATCTCGATGGCCTGGGCATCCCCTACCGCATTGTCGAGGAAGACACCTATTCCATCGTCAAGCGGGTGATTCCCGAGGGCAAGACCACCTGTTCGCTCTGTTCAAGGTTGCGGCGCGGCATTCTCTATCGCGTGGCCGACGAGCTGGGCGCGACCAAGATTGCGCTCGGCCACCACCGCGACGACATTCTCGCCACGCTGTTTCTCAACCTGTTTTTCGCCGCCAAGCTGAAGGCGATGCCGCCCAAGCTGGTGTCGGACGACGGTCGCCACATCGTCATCCGCCCGCTCGCCTATTGTCGTGAACAGGATTTGCAGGCCTGGGCGGCGCAGCGCGAATTCCCCATCATTCCCTGCAATCTCTGCGGCAGTCAGACCAACTTGCAGCGTCAGCAGATCGGGGAAATGCTGCGCGACTGGGAAAAGCGCTTCCCCGGCCGTGTCGAAACCCTGTTTCGCAGCCTTGCCAATGTCGTGCCTTCGCATCTCATGGATGCGCGGCTTTACGACTTCGCCAACCTCAAGGCGACGGGTAAACCAGAACCCGACGGCGACACGGCCTTCGACGAGGAAATTATCGAAGATGCGTCGCTGCGGGTGATCGAGTTCAGCCCTTGAGGCAGTCGCTCATGAAGGCCTTGCGGGCATCGCCCTTGAGATCCTTCTTGCCGGCGTCGGCGTTGCACGCCTTCTTTTTTTCCTGCTGAGCGGTCCGCCCGTCCTGCGCTGCGGCTGGCTTGCCGCCGAGGCATGCCTTCATGAAGGTCTTGCGCTCGTCGCCTTTCTTGCCGGTGGCTTCCTTGTTGCAGTCGGCCATGCGCTGCTGTTGCGGGGTGCGCGCCTTTTCCTCGGCGCCAACGAGCGGTGCGAAGGCGAACTGGCTGGTGATGACGAAAACGGCGGCGGCAAGCAGTTTCTTCATGGTGGCTTCCTTTCGTGGATTAAGGGCGGTGGTGTGACGGTTCCGTGACGTGGTGCGCCTCCATTGCAGCATGATGTTGTAATTCATGCAAGGGGCGGCCGGGAACCTTGTGACCAACCCATTGCGGCAACAGCGAGCCGAGTACCATGCCGACGGCCGAAACGCCCAGGCCAATCAACTGCGGCGGCACCAGGCTCTCCGCGCCGATCAACACCTCGATCATGATCCATGACAAGAGGCCGCCGAAAATCGCCGCCAGCGCGCCCTGCGTCGTCGCGCGCTTCCAGAAGATGCCCGCCACCAGCGGCACGAAGGCGCC
>JAUXWU010000169.1 GCA_030680085.1 Rhodocyclaceae bacterium
TCGCCGCGCCGCGGGTTGTGGTCGATCAGCGGAACGTGGCCCAGACTGCGACTGTGGTCGCGCAACGCGCTGCTGCAATAGGCGGCCGTAGAGACTGGTCACGCGCGCGGCGCTGATCAGCGACAGGGGAATAGCAGCCAGCCAGGCGCGCTCGTGCGGCGGGCGGCCCTCTCCACACCACGACGAGCGCACATGCTTGCTCTTCTATGCGCACCCACTCCAGGATGTGAATAACCTTCTCCAGCTTCAGCGTCAGCGGACCAACGTCACTCTTCAATTCGCGCAGCAGTTCGTGCTGCATCACGTTCCAGCGTTGCATGATCAGGTCGCGTCGGGTAGTATTCATTTTGCAGGCGTTGTTTATGGTGTTGGCATCGAAACCGCATCATGCCAGAAATGGCCGCCCGCAACCCTCAAATTCGCCTCCCACCGCGAAATAAATCAGGCTCGCGGGTGGGGTTTTGCAAGAGGCTCATAAGCTTAGGAAATTGCACTAAAGCGTTATTGATAGCGTGGGGCGGCGCGGCATTGGTGATAATGGCCAAACTCTCAGATCAGGGAGTTTTCGCGGGATCGATCTGAAGTCAAAGCGGCCACCTTCGGGTGGCCGTTTTTTAGGTGGTAGGATGCAAGCATGAGCGCGATTACCTTCGACACCCTCAAGTTCGCCAACCGTCTCAAGACGGCGGGCGTGTCGTCTGCGCAGGCTGAAGCCGAGGCCGAGGCGCTGGCCGAGGTGTTCGACCTCGCCGGGCGCGATCTGGTAACCAAGGAGTACTTGGACGCCAAGCTCACACAACTCGAACAGCGCATGACCATCAAGCTGGGTGCCCTGATGGTGGTGGCTGTGGGCGCGGTGGCGACGCTCGTCAAACTGCTCTGAAAAAGAGGGTAAAAAGTAACAGACAAATGGGGGTCGCGGTAGGGACAGGAGTTACCCCCTGCCCCTCATGGCACTACGATAAGCGAAATAGATTGGGCTGACTGGTCCAGAAGTTGCTGAGCTGAAGTTGAACAACAACGGCAAAGCGGCGCAGGAGGTCAGCCCGGGATGAATGGGAAGGAGGAGCGCTCTGACGAGCAAATGCGCCTGGAAAAATATCCGTGCGCGCTAATGCAATGATTTATATGAGAGATTTGTTGGGGTTGTTAAACATGGGTGAAGTGATGGCCGGCATTCTGTCCGGCAAGCTCAACAAGGTGATCGCCGACGAATTGCAGATTGCCATGCGTACCGTTGAAGTGCATCGCGCGCGCATCTTCGACAAGATGGGAGTGCGTTCTGCGGTGGAACTGGCTCAGCGCCTGGCGGCGCACTCCTCAACAGGTTCCAGGTAAATCCAGCCACGCCGGCGCAGCAGGCGATGCTGGCCAAACGCCTGCGCGGGATGTCGGTCAGGAGCGGCAGCGAGCATCTGGCGCAGGGCTTCGCGCAAACGCGCCTCGCTGGGAATCTGGACATTGTGACTGGCCAGCAGATAGCGCAGCAGATTGCGCGCGCGCGGCTCGCTCAAGACTCGTAGCTTCGCCAATTCCAAAGGAAATTCCGCGGCCGCATCGCCAAGATCGACCAATGCCAACGCGCCGAGCAACGCCTGCGCTTCCGCGAAGCGAGCAGCAGCCGCCGCCAGATTTTTCGCGGCGGCGGGAAAGCGGCCGGTCAATGCCGGGAGGATGTTCCGCCGCAAAAAGTTCCTGGCATGACGCGTGTCGGCATTGCTTTCATCCTCGCACCAATCCAACTGATGCAGGCGCATATAACGCTCCACCTCGGCCCTGCCGACAGACAGCAAAGGACGCAACAGCCGGCCGTTCTTCTCGCGCATCGCCGCGGCACCACTGACACCGGAGCCGCGCAACAGGTTGAACAAGAGCGTTTCCGCCTGGTCGTCACGCTGGTGGGCGAGCATGATCCAATCCACATCGGCGGCGGCAAATTCCGCATGGCGGACGCGCCGGGCGGCCGCCTCCAGACCCTCTTGTGACGCTGCCTCGACAGTGACGCGCACGCTGACATACGGGACGCGCAAGCGTGCGCAATAGTCGCGGCAAAAAATATCCCATTGATCGGCATGCGGGCTGATGCCGTGATGAACATGCAAAGCCGAGAGAACGCAGGCGCCTTGTGACGACGCATTGGCCGCATTAGCCGCATTGATCTGTTGGAGAACCCGCAGCAGCGCAACCGAGTCCATGCCACCCGACAACCCCACCGCGACACGCTGCCCTGGCAGCACGTGGCGTTCAAGACAGGCGGCTACGGCCAGAACTAGCGCGTTGTCGGCCGCATTGCCCGCTAAAGTGGTCCCTTGAGTCAAGACAAATTCACCATGAGTTTAAGCTGCGCACTCGACTTCACTCGCAGCTGGACGGCGCTGCCCCGGTTTTGCTGTTGCCTTTGATCCTGTTTCTGCGGTGGGGGAATCCCCTGTGGAGCGTAGCGGAACAGGGGATTCCCCCACCGCGCCGCCGAACTTGTCCACGATTATCGCCCCGCCACCGTCGGCGGTGCGATACACGACGTCGGGCGTTTTGTACCCCAACGACTGGTGCGGGCGCTCGCCGTTGTAAAAGGCGAAGTAGTCGGTCAGGCCGACCAGCAATTCGTCCATCGTGGCATAGCCTTTCAGATACACGTCCTCATGCTTGACGTTGCGCCAGAGCCTCGACTGCGATGTTGTAGCTCCGGCATCAGCCGTCGCACCCGCTTCCTCCACATTAATCCAGCCGCGCCTCATCATGACAGGCTCATCCCGGACTTTTTTGAGCCAGTCGAGTTCCATCTTCATCCGGCCTATCTCGCTGAACAGCATCGAAGACTCCTGGTGCGCAACAACCGGCTTGGGGCCGCGCTTGCCTTCAAACAGCGTCTTGGCTTGCTCCTGGATTTCCTTCTTCCACTGCCCTACCTATACCGGATGAACCACGTATTCCTGACCAATCCCGTTGATCGTCTTCACCCCGCGCACGGCCTCCAGCACAACTTTGGCCTTGAACTCCGGTGTGTGCACCTTCCGCTTCCTCGCTTCGCCCATTTCTTCTCTTCCCCTATGACAGCGCACAGCTTAAATCACTGTCTTGAAAACGGGGACCACTATACTGGCACGCCGCTTAATCAATTGCTTATTCCGCCCCGGTCATGGCAAAGTTACGCTCCCGGCAAGGTTATTCCGCGCTGACCGCCATTCCCCAACTCCCCCTTTACGCCATGAAATCAATTCGTAGCATCCTCGTCGCCAACCGCAGTGAAATCGCCATCCGCGTGCTGCGCGCGGCCAGCGAAATGGGCATCCGCACCGTCGCCATCTACTCCAACGAAGACCGTTTCGCCCTGCATCGTTTCAAGGCCGACGAGTCTTATCTGGTCGGCGCGGGCAAGAAACCGATCGCCGCCTATCTCGACATTGCCGACATCATCCGCATCGCCAAGGAGGCGCAGGTCGACGCGATCCACCCGGGCTACGGTTTCCTTTCCGAGAATCCCGACTTTGCCGAGGCTTGTGCCAAAGCAGGCATCATTTTTATCGGCCCGCAGCCGGAAGTGATGCGCCTCCTGGGCAACAAGGTGTCGGCGCGCGAACTGGCCGAGCAGGCCGGCGTGCCGGTGATGCCCGCCACGGGCGCATTGCCGACGAATCTGGCCGCAGCCCAAAAACAGGCGGCCGTCGTCGGCTACCCGCTGATGCTCAAGGCCAGTTGGGGCGGTGGCGGGCGCGGCATGCGCGTGATTGAAACCGAGTCCGACCTGGGGCCGGCCATGGAAATCGCCCGCCGCGAGGCGCTGGCTGCCTTCGGCAACGACGAGCTCTATCTGGAAAAACTGGTGCGCCGCGCCCGCCATGTCGAGGTGCAGGTGATGGGCGACACCCACGGCAACCGGGTGCACCTGTTCGAGCGCGACTGCTCGGTGCAGCGGCGCAACCAGAAGGTCGTCGAGCGCGCACCGGCCGCCTATCTCACCGCGGAGCGTCGCACCGAACTGTGCGATGCCGCGCTGCGGCTGGCCAAGGCAGCCAACTACACCCACGCCGGCACGGTCGAGTTCCTGATGGATGCCGACACCGACAAGTTCTATTTCATCGAGGTCAATCCGCGCATCCAGGTCGAACACACCGTCACCGAACTGGTGACGGGCGTCGATATCGTCAAGGCACAGATCCGCATTTCCGAAGGCGCGACGATCGGTGACGAGGATTCCTACGTGCCGCGGCAAAGCGAGATCAAACTCAACGGCTACGCCCTGCAATGCCGCATCACCACTGAAGACCCGGAGAACGGCTTCACGCCCGACTACGGCCGCCTCAACGTCTATCGCAGCCCGGCCGGCTTTGGTATCCGGCTCGATGGCGGCACGGCCTATGCGGGCGCGGTGATCACGCCCTATTACGATTCGCTGCTGGTCAAGGTGACGGCCTGGGGCCACTCGCCCGACGAAGCGGCGCGCCGCATGGACCGGGCGCTGCGCGAGTTCCGCGTGCGCGGCCTGTCGTCGAACCTGCTGTTCCTCGAGAACGTCATCGCCCATCCGCTGTTCCGCTCGGGCGCATGCACCACGCGCTTCATCGACGAAACGCCGGAACTGTTCAAATATCAGAAGCGGCGCGACCGTGCCACCCGCATGCTCAAGTTCCTCGGCGATGTCATGGTTAACGGCAACCCGGAGATGAAAGGCCGCGCGCTGCCGCCCCTGCCGCTCGCCAAGCCGCTCAAGCCGCCCTGTGACCTGACCGTCGCGCCGCCCGCCGGCACGCGAAATAGGCTACAAGCAATGGGCGCGGTGAAATTTTCAGAGTGGATGAAGAACGAAAAGCGCGTGCTGCTCACCGACACGACGATGCGCGACGCGCATCAAAGCCTGTTTGCCACGCGCATGCGCACCCACGACATGACCGAGATCGCGCCGCACTATGCGCGCCTGCTGCCCGAGCTGTTCTCGCTGGAATGCTGGGGCGGCGCCACCTTCGACGTCGCCATGCGCTTCCTCAAGGAAGACCCGTGGGAGCGTCTCGCGCTCTTGCGCGCCGCCGTGCCGAATATCCTGTTCCAGATGCTGCTGCGCGGCTCGAATGCCGTCGGCTACACCAGCTATGCCGACAATGTCGTGCGCTACTTCGTGCAACAGGCGGCCAAGGAGGGCATTGACGTTTTCCGCGTCTTCGACTCGCTCAACTGGGTGGACAACATGCGCGTGTCGATGGATGCGGTGATCGAATCCGGCGCGCTGTGCGAGGCGACGATCTGCTATACCGGCGACATCTTCGACACGACCCGGCCGAAATTCAACCTCAAGTACTACGTCGATCTGGCCAAGCAATTGGAGAAGGCCGGCGCCCACATCCTCGCCATCAAGGACATGGCCGGCGTTTGCAAGCCGCGCGCCGCGCGCGAACTGGTGCGGGTTCTCAAGCAGGAAATCGGACTGCCGCTGCACTTCCATACCCACGACACCAGCGGCATCGCCGCCGCCTCGGTGCTGGCCGCCGTCGAAGCCGGTTGCGACGCGGTGGATGGCGCGCTCGACGCCATGAGCGGGCTGACCTCGCAACCCAATCTCGGCTCGATCGCCGCCGCGCTGTCCGGCACCGAGCGCGACCCCGGCATCGATTTCAACGCGATGCAGGCCCTGTCGCGTTACTGGGAAGGCGTGCGCCGGCAGTACGCCCCCTTCGAGGCCGACATCCGCGCCGGCACCGCCGACGTCTATCGCCACGAAATGCCCGGCGGCCAATACACCAACCTGCGCGAACAGGCGCGCGCCATGGGCCTCGAACACCGCTGGAACGAAATTTCGCAGACCTATGCCGACGTCAATCTGCTGTTCGGCGACATCGTCAAGGTCACGCCGACCTCCAAGGTGGTCGGCGACATGGCGCTGTTCATGGTCGCCAACGGCCTGACGCCCGCCGAGGTGACGGACCCGGGACGCGAGATCGACTTCCCCGATTCGGTCATCTCGCTGATGAAGGGCGAACTGGGTTTCCCGCCCGACGGTTTCCCCGTCGACTTGCAGAAGAAGGTGCTGAAGGGCGAGCCGCCGCTGCCCGGCCGCGCCGGCGACACGCTGCCGCCAGTCGATCTGGAAGCCAAGCGGGCCGAGGCCGAGGCCGCCACCGGACACAAGATCGGCGACACCGACCTCGCCTCCTACCTGATGTATCCCAAGGTCTTCAAGGATTACGCCGCCCACCGCAGCCATTTCGGCGACGTGTCGATGCTGCCGACGCCGGCCTTCTTCTACGGCCTGCAAACCGGCGAGGAAATCAGCGTCGACCTCGAACGCGGCAAGAGCCTGATCATTTCGCAGCAGGGTACGGCCGGGCCGGATGACGAAGGCCAGGTCAAGGTCTTCTTCGAACTCAACGGCCAGGCGCGCCTGATCCGTGTCCCCAAAGCCGGCCTGGTCGCGGCGAAGGCGAAGCCCAAGGCCGAGCCCGGCAACCCGAAACACCTCGGCGCGCCGATGCCCGGCACCGTCGTCACCGTCGCCGCGCATGTCGGGCAGAAGGTGGCGAAGGGCGACCCGCTGGTGTCCATCGAGGCGATGAAAATGGAGACCATGCTCACGGCCGAGCGCGAAGGCGTCGTCCACGCCATCCACGTCCGCCCCGGCGATAACGTGAATGCGAAGGATCTGCTGGTCGAGTTTGCCTTATGTCCACTCCCCGGTTCCATATTGAGCGGTATTATTCTCACCGCTAACGAGTATTACCTGGAGGTTGCCATGAACACCCTGACATTGAAGATTCCCGAGACGCTCGACGCTGCCTTACAAGCAGCCAGCGTTCGTCGTCACATGTCGAAATCGGCGGTCGTGCGCGAGGCCCTGGAAAAGGTTCTTGCCGCCGAGCTACGACAGACCGGGCCGGCGGCCAACTGGGTAGATCGCTGGCGTGGTGTGCTGA
>JAUXWU010000178.1 GCA_030680085.1 Rhodocyclaceae bacterium
CAGCGACATCAGCGCCATCAAAGGCCACAAGCGTATTGCGCTCCGCGACCCCAATGTCGAGGGGAACCCGGTCTTGGCCGTCATGGACGTGGAAGCGATCGAGGAAGCCAGCGAAGACCAGATGCGCTTCATGACCGAGAAGGTCTATCGAACGACGGATCCGGTACATCCCGGTGTGGCAGCATTCAACTCCGCCGGTCGCTACGCTGTTTCCGGCCCGATCAAGGTGTTGGGCTTCAGCTATTTCCAGAGCGAATTCCCGGATACCTTCCGCACCGCGGTCGAGATCCGCAACGACATCGCCGAGCGCGGATGGAAAAAGGTGGTCGCGTTCCAAACCAGAAACCCGATGCACCGCGCGCACGAAGAACTCTGCCACATGGCCATGGATCGCTTGGGCGCCGATGGCCTGGTCATCCACATGTTGCTCGGCAAACTGAAGGAGGGGGATATCCCGGCGCCGGTGCGCGATGCCTGCATCCGCAAGATGGTCGAGCTGTACTTCAAACCCAACAGCGCGATGGTGACCGGCTATGGCTTCGACATGCTCTATGCCGGACCCCGCGAGGCGGTTCTGCATGCTCTTTTCCGCCAGAACATGGGGGCCACGCACTTCATCATTGGCCGCGACCATGCGGGCGTGGGCGACTATTACGGCCCCTTCGACGCGCAAGCCATATTCGACGAGGTACCCAAGGGCGCGTTACTGATCGAAATGTTCATGGCAGACAATACCGCCTGGTCGAAGAAACTCGGTAAGGTGGTGATGATGCGCGAGGCGCCCAACCACACCAAGGAAGACTTCATCACGCTGTCTGGCACCAAGGTACGCGAGATGCTCAGTCGTGGCGAAGCGCCTCCGCCCGAGTTTTCTCGCCCGGAGGTTGCAAAAATTCTCTCGGAGTACTACCAGAGCATAAGCAAGGCGTGATGAGCAAACCGGCTGCGGTATCCCTATCGCAGCCGGCAGCACAAACCTACCGGCGGCGGCGCAGTTCCTCGAGCCGGCGCTGCTTGAGTTCGCGCAAGCGCGCATCGACTTGAGATTGCTCATAAAAATCGCCGTCGCCGGCCCGGCTCGCCTGATCAAGCTGTTCGATGGCCGGGTTGAGCAGTCCGTCGGCCAGATAGGCTTCGGCCTGGGCGCGATGTTGGTGCAGCCGCTGGCCGAGCCTGGCATAGGTTTTCGCTTGCAGGGCGTACAAACGTGCGTCGCCCGGCGTGAGTTGCAACTCTTTCTGGGTGAGTGCCAGCGCCGCCCGCGCTTCGCCAGCGCCGATCTGCGCATCGATCAGGGCGTAGGTCAGCGCTCGTGCATGCGGATAGCGCTGCACCGCCGCGTGCAGAATCTGCAAGGCGCCGGCGCCATCCTTGCGTTTCAGCCGCAACTGCGCCGTCAGGCCTTCGAGCAGCGGCGATTCGAGCTTCAGCCGGCGCAGGGTCGCGACTTCGTTCTCGGCCTCGGCAAGCTTGTTGTCACGCAAGAGCGCATGGGCGTAACCGAAGCGCGCATCGGTTTCGCGGGCATATTTGCCCGATTTCAACTGGGTGGCGAAATCGGCCACGGCCTCGCCGGGCGTGCCGTCCTGCGCCTTCAGCTTGGCGCGCACCAGACCAAATTCCACGCTGTCCACCACCTGCCGGTAGGGCCGCTGGGCGATGCGGTTTTCCATGTCGGTGATGCGCTCGGTGGTCAGCGGATGGGTGCGCAGATAACCCGGCGCATTGTTTTCGTAGAGTCGGCCGAACTGCAGCATGCGCTCGAAAAAGCTGGCCATGCCGCGCGTGTCGTAACCGGCCTGCTCCAGCATGTTCAGGCCGAGCCGGTCGGCCTCGCGCTCGAAGTCGCGCGAGAAATTCAATTGCTGCTGGATGCCCGCCGCCTGGCCGGACAGCGCCGCGCCGATCGCCACATCCGGATTGCTGCGCGCCGCCAGAATCGCCACGGCCATCGACAGCAAAACCGCGAGCTGGGCCTGGCTCTGCTTGCCGAACAGGCGCGCCAGATGACTTTGCGTGACGTGGGAGATTTCGTGCGCCAGCACGGCCGCCAATTCGGATTCGGTACGCGCCGCCAGAATCAGCCCGGTGTGCACGCCGATGTAGCCGCCCGGCAGGGCAAAGGCGTTCAGCATCGCATCCTTGACAACAAAAAACTCGAACGCCGGACGCACGCCCTCGGCATGACTGGCCAGCCGCTGCCCCAACTGGCTGACGTAACCGGCAACCTCGGGGTCGTCGAGATAGGCCGGATCGCGGCGGATCTCCTGCATAATCTGCTCGCCCAGCCGCCGCTCGGCCTGCGGCGACAATCCCGCGCGATCCGACTCGCCCAGATCGGGCAAGCCGTCAGCACGCAGCAGCGCGCCCGGCAACAGGAGCAAACCCGCCAAAATCAGCCACAGGAATGATTTCATGCGGCTATGATACCGGCTCCGCCATTCGGTTCCCCCGCACGCTTGCAAGATGTCACAGTTAACCCATTTCGATGCCACCGGCCAGGCCCACATGGTCGATGTTGGCGCCAAGGCCGAAACCGCCCGCCTGGCGCGCGCCAGCGGCCGCATCCGCATGCAGCCATCCACCTTCGCCCTGATTGAATCCGGCTCGGCCAAAAAAGGCGATGTGCTCGGCGTCGCGCGCATCGCCGCCATCCAGGCCGCCAAGCGCACCGCCGACCTGATTCCGCTCTGTCACCCGATTCCCCTCACCCGGGTCGCGGTCG
>JAUXWU010000186.1 GCA_030680085.1 Rhodocyclaceae bacterium
GGCGGCGGGTTATCTGGTGCTGTGGTCGGTGTATTGGCTGTTCAAGCTGGTTACCGGCAAGGAGGGCATGGGTTATGGCGACTTCAAGCTTTTGGCGGCCATTGGCGCCTGGCTGGGCTGGCAGTTATTGCCCGTGGTCATTTTGCTGTCCTCGCTGGTCGGGGCGGTGGTCGGGATTGCCCTGATTGTATTGGCGCGTCATGGCCGCAACGTGCCGATACCCTTTGGCCCCTATCTGGCCGCCGCCGGCGTCATTGCTCTATTCTGGGGCAAGGCCATCAACCAGACCTATCTGGGCGTGATCTAGCCAAGCACTTGTATAATTGGCAAAACTCTCAGGAGAGATTCATGCCAATTTATGCCTATCGTTGCAATCAGTGCGGTTTTGAGCAGGACGTTTTGCAAAAAATGTCCGATGCCCAACTGACCGCATGCCCGGAATGTCATACCGAAAATTTTGCCAAGCAACTGACTGCCGCCGGTTTTCAGTTGAAGGGCAGCGGCTGGTATCAGACCGACTTCAAGGGCGGTGCCAGCGCGAAACCCAAAGCCGACAATCCACCACCCTGCCAGGGCGGGACGGGTTCCTGCCCTTCCAGCAATTGACTATCCCCGCGTGAAAGCCTTCAAGAAATACTTCATTACCGGGCTCCTGATCTGGATCCCGCTGGTGATCACCGTCTGGGTGGTGTCGGCGATCGTCGGCGCCATGGACCAGTCGCTCTATCTGCTGCCGGAGGTCATTCATCCGGACAAGTTGCTGGGTGTCCATATCCCCGGTGTCGGCACCGTGCTCACCCTGCTGGTGATCTAACTGACCGGCCTGGTGACGGCCAACATCGTCGGCCAGAAGCTGGTGCGCTACTGGGAGGGCATCCTCGCCCGCATCCCGATCGTCAAGTCGATCTATTACAGCGTCAAGCAGGTTTCCGACACCCTGTTTTCCAGCAGCGGCCAGGCTTTTCGCAAGGTGCTGCTGGTGCGCTATCCGCATCCGCAGGCCTGGTCGGTGGCTTTCATGACCGGCACGCCGGCAGCCCAGATCGACGAGCTGCTGGCGGATGAACATGTCAGCGTGTTCATCCCCACCGCGCCCAGCCCGGTCAACGGCTTTTTCTTTTTCGTCAAGAAAAGCGAGACCATCGAGCTCGACATCAGCGTCGATGAAGCCCTGAAGTACATCGTCTCGATGGGCGTCGTGCCGCCCGTGCGGCGCCACCCCAACCTTGTCGGTCGCGCGCAGAACGAATAACCCCCCCTCTCCCCCGCCCCCCGCCTCCGCGCCCCACGGTCGGCACTGCATTGCCGACCGGCTACGCGGGCGGGGAACATGTTCCCCGAAACCCCCGCTCGCCCCGCAAGGGGAGAGGGGTGAAAATCTTATTCAATTACGGAATTTTTATGCGAACTCATTACTGCGGCCAGCTCAACGCCGCCCACATCGACCAGATCGTCACCCTGTGCGGCTGGAACCATCGCCGCCGCGACCATGGCGGCGTGATCTTCATCGACCTGCGCGACCGCGAGGGTTTAGCTCAAGTTGTCTGCGACCCCGACCGCCCGGAGATGTTCAAGCTGGCCGAGGCCGTGCGCAACGAGTTCGTGCTCAAGATCACCGGCTTGGTGCGCCGCCGGCCGGCCGGCACCGAGAATCCCAACATGCCTTCGGGCCAGGTCGAAATTCTCTGCCACGAACTGGAGATTCTCAACCCGGCCGTCACGCCGCCCTTCCAGCTCGACGAGGACAACCTCTCCGAAAACGTGCGCCTCACGCATCGCGTCATCGACCTGCGCCGCCCGCGGATGCAGAAGAACATGATGCTGCGCTACAAGACGGCCCGCGCCTTCCGCCGCTTCCTCGACGACAACGGCTTCATCGACATCGAAACGCCGATGCTGACGAAGTCGACCCCCGAAGGCGCCCGCGACTACCTGGTGCCCTCGCGCGTCCATCCCGGCCAGTTCTTCGCCCTGCCGCAGAGCCCGCAGCTCTTCAAGCAGCTCTTGATGGTCGCCGGCTTCGACCGCTACTACCAGATCGTCAAGTGCTTCCGCGACGAAGACCTGCGCGCCGACCGCCAGCCCGAATTCACCCAGGTCGATATCGAGACCTCGTTCATGGACGAGACGGCGATCACCGGGATCATTGAAAAACTCATTCGCTACGTCTTCAAGGACGCGATCGACGTCGACCTGCCCGATCCCTTCCCGCGCATGAGTTATGCCGAGGCCATGCGCCGCTTCGGTTCGGACAAGCCCGACCTGCGCGTGACGCTGGAGCTCACCGAGGTCACCGACGCCGTTGCCGATGTCGCCTTCAAGGTTTTCTCCGGGCCCGCGACTTCGGGCGGCCGTGTCGCCGCCTTGCGCATTCCGGGTGGTGCCACACTGACACGCGGCGAGATCGACGGCTACACCGAATTCGTCAAGATCTACGGCGCCCGGGGCCTCGCCTACATCAAGGTCAACGACGCCTCGAAACTGAACGAGGAAGGGCTGCAATCGCCCATCGTCAAGAACCTCCACGCGGCCGCGCTGAAGACCATCGTCGAACGTACCGGCGCGCAATCCGGCGACCTGATTTTCTTCGGCGCCGACAAGACCAAGGTCGTCAATGACGCACTCGGCGCCCTGCGCAGCAAGATCGGCCACGAGAAAGGCTACCTCAATGGCAAGGCCTGGGAGCCGGTCTGGGTGGTCGACTTCCCGATGTTCGAATACAGCGAGGAAGACAAGCGCTGGACCGCCTGCCACCATCCCTTCACCGCGCCCAAGGACGGCCACGAGCAATTGATGGCAACCAATCCGGCCGAATGCCTGGCCAAGGCCTACGACCTGGCGCTGAACGGCTCGGAGATTGGCGGTGGCTCGGTGCGGATCCACCGCGAGGAAGTGCAGTCGAAGGTCTTCCGCGCGCTGGGCATCGGCGCCGAGGAAGCGCAACTCAAGTTTGGCTTCCTGCTAGACGCCCTCAAATACGGCGCGCCGCCGCACGGCGGACTGGCCTTCGGCCTCGACCGCATCGTCGCCATGATGACCGGCGCCGAGTCGATCCGCGACGTCATCGCCTTCCCCAAGACCCAGCGCGCCCAGTGCCTGCTGACCGACGCGCCTTCCGGCGTCGACGAGAAGCAGTTGCGCGAGTTGCATATCCGCCTGCGGCAGAAGGTCGAGACGCAGGTTGAAGTCGGCTAACATGCTGCGTATCGCCTTCGCCCTGCTGCTGGCCGGTTTTCTGGGGCTGGCGCAGGCGCAGGAAATCTCTCGGGCCGAACTGCCCCGCGAGGCGCACGACACTTTGCGTCTCATCGCACAGGGCGGGCCGTTTCCGCACAAACGCGACGGCATCGTTTTCCAGAACCGCGAAAAGCTGCTGCCGCGTGCGCCGCACGGCTTTTATCGTGAATACACGGTGAGCACGCCCGGCGTGCGGCATCGCGGCGCCCGTCGCATCGTCTGCGGCAGCGCCAGGGTCGAAGCGCCGACCTGCTACTACACCGCCGACCACTACCAGAGCTTCAGGAAAATCGTCCCATGAACTATGCAGATATCTTGACCCGCATCGCGCATGCCGGCGTCTATCACATGCCGGGCGATGGCGAGGCCGGGTTGATCGATGCTGCCGCGCAAAACAATTTTGCGGTGTTTCGCGTCGATCTGGCCGGCGTGAGCGACAAGGCCGCGATGCTGAAAACCATTGGCGACGCCATGGCGTTTCCCGAATGGTATGGCCGCAACTGGGACGCCCTGCTCGACTGCCTCGCCGATCTCGGCTGGCAGAGCGCCGAGGGTTATGTGGTGATCCTCCAACACTGCGACGGTATCCATGGCCGTGCCGAGACCGACTTCGTGCAGACCCTGCAGGTCTTCGAAGCCGCCGCCAACGAATGGCGCGAGCAGGGTATTCCCTTCTGGTGTTTCGTTGACATGCAGGCCGACGGCATCAGTTGGCTTTCCGATATCGCTTGAAATCGTGCCCGGCACGAAGCGACCGGTTTCCGTCCTCGTCGTGATTCACGATCAGGCACTCAAGGTGCTGCTGCTCGAACGCGTGGCGCACCCCGGCTACTGGCAGTCGGTCACTGGGTCGCGGGAAGGCAGTGAAAGTCTGATCGCCACGGCCGCACGCGAGGTCGCCGAGGAAACCGGCATCGTCATCCGACCGGACGACCTGACCGACTGGCATTTATCCAGCCGCTTTGAAATCTTCGCGGAGTGGCGCGACCGCTATCCGGCGGGCGTCACGCATAACGTGGAGCACCTCTACAGTCTCTGTGTGCCGCCGGACACTCCTGTCAGACGGCATGCCGATGAGCACCGCGCCCAGTGCTGGCTGCCCTGGCCAGACGCCGCCGCCGCCTGTTTTTCGTGGACGAACCGCGACGCTATTTTGATGCTTGGTCTGGCTGCGCAGCGATAAGCGCCTTCAGGCAGTCCGGGCAGAAACAGCCTGGCACGGCGGGATCGATCGGCAGCGGCGGCAAATCCGCGCACCAGCATTTTTCATGGCCGGCCGCCATGCCGCAAACGAAGCGGGCACCGCAGCGCGGGCAAACGCGATCTTCCGCAACGCCGTCCCGCCAGCGCCGACTTTCAGTGGCTTGCATTGATGACGAAGCGGTGTTTGCCCGAGGCCGTGCGGGGAATCTCATCAACATAGTTGAGCGTGAAGTTCATCCGTGGATCGATATCGCTGGCGATCTTTTCCCGCAGGCTGGCGACGCTGTCAGCGGGCAGTTTTTCCGCAACCACCAGGTTCAGCGTGAGCTGGTCGGGTGCGCTCTGGATGCACTGGAACTGCCTGATCCGCGGCAGATGCGCGAGCAGCCGGTTGAAGTAGGACGGATGAATGCATTTGCCGCTCGCCGTGCGGAGGATGTCGTTGTGGCGGCACAGGCCCATGGCCATCAAGGGGAACGGCGAGCCGCAGTCGCACGCGCCGTCGAGCAGTCGCCCCGAATCACCGAGGTCGTAGCGGATGAAGGGCATCAGCCGGTTGGTCAGCGCGGTGACGATCAGTCGTTCGTCATCCAGCGATTCGAGATAGACCATGTCGGTAAATACGTGCATGCGGCCATGGCGGCATTCGCAGGCGATGTTGGGGACCTCGCGGCAGCCGTACTGGTTGAAGACCTTGCAGCCAAAGGCCTGCTCGATGAGTTCGCGCTGCTCCGCGCCGAGGACTTCCGCGGTCGAATAGACGCCGCGCAAGCTCCTGGGCGGTGTTTGCCGGGTGGCCAGACAGAAGCTGGCGAACTCGGCCAGCACCGAGGCGTAGCCCTGCAGCAGGACCGGCCGATAGCCACGGATGAACGCCGCCCATGCGTGCATTTGCCGCTCGGTGTATGCAAAGGCGGCGATGGTTTTTTCGGCGGCGATGAAATCGGTCCAACCCGCATTGAACACGCCGCCGATCTGGGTGTCCTGGCGCGCGCCCCAGAAATTGAGGATTTTCTCGCCCGGCCGCCAGCCCGACATCATGTAGCCGCGACACATGCCGGCGCGCATCAGCTCATGCTTGGCGTCGTCATACCAGAAGGCCAGCGGCTGGCCGGTCGACCCGCCGGTGTGGCCGAGCTTGACCTGGCCGCGGTGGGCGTTGTTGGCAAGCAACTCGTCGAGGTGGCCGCGAAGGTCTTCCTTGGTGAGGATCGGCAGGGCGTCGATTGATTTGCCGCCCAGCCGGTCGGCGTAATACGCCGTGTGCTGTGCGGCATAAGCGATGATGTGCGCCAGGTCTTGCTGCTGCTTGTGCAGTACCTCCAGCCGACTCAGAGACTGGGTATGCAGCAGCGCGTCGAGCAGGGCAAAGCGACCGGGGCGCAGGCGGCGGTGCAGCCAGTAACGCAGTGCAGACATTATGCCAGCAGCGTTCGCCACGCCGCGCTGTCCGCCGGATAGCTGACGATCGCTTCAAGCAGGCCGGGACGCCATTGCTCCCAGCTTTCCGCTGAATTGATACGCGCGTAACCGGGTGAGTTTGCGCCGAAGTTGCGGGTCATGTTGGCAACAAAACCCTGACAAGCTTCGACGGTCGCAGCCTGCGCGGCATCCCGGTTCCACCAGTGGGCCGGATCGTCCAGCAGCGCCCGCAGGCGGCCGAGCTTGGCGAGGATGTCGGCGTGCTGCGCGTTGTATTTCTTTTGCATGTCCGTGCGGACCGCTTCCAGGGTGGCGGCAATGACCGCAGTCGAGGGTGCTTGCAGCGGGAAGCCATCCGCCGCCAGACGCTCAATGGAAAACAACATCACATCGCCATGAAACTGGCGCTCGAATTCATCGTGGAGGTCGATGGCGCCGACATTGGCCTCCACGCCGGGACGGAACTCCGCCTGGCCGGTGCTGTGCACCGTGCGCTTGTGCAGCATCGGCAGGTTGGCGGAGACAAAGCGCGCGCCGATTTCCGCCTTGACGATGCGTCCCAGCGTCGGGCCGGACATGCGCAGGCGCAACGCGGCAAAGGGGATGAAGTACTGCAGTCCGCTGGGCCGGAACACATAATTGCCGGCATACACGGTGCGCGCCGGCTGCACGGCGCCCGGCGCGTCGGAATACACATAATGGGAAACGCGGGTCGGATGTTCGCCGTAGAAAAAGCTCCCCAACCGGTTCGCGAAGTGCGCGAAGCAATCGGCCTCGGCGTGCGCGCCGGTCAGCGTGCAGCGGTAGCGATAGGCCGCCGCGGCCGCCCGAAAGCCGAACAGGTCGGCCATGTCGTGATAGGCCGCCTCGCCTTCCGCGTGGGCGTCGGCCAGATGATGGCGGCAGGCGTCCCCCGGACTGCTTTCCGCCATCTGCTGCAGGAAGGCGATGACGTCTTCAAGAAAATTGCCGGCCATGACGGCGGGCGAGACGGGCGGGTCGCCCACCACCTTGCCGGTCAGAACGATGGCATTGGTGCGGGTGAAAATTTCGTCCAGATAATGAAAGAAATTGACGGCACAGACCTCTTTGTCACCCTGGGACGTGGCGACCTTCACCTTGAATTCCTGGTCGCTGTCGACGGAATAGAACAGTAGCGGCTGGTCCGGTTCGCGTTCGGCCATCTCCTTGAGTTTTAGGTGGGCGATGTTGCGCATGACGGCCTGGCCCTTGTGGCCGAAATTGCCGTCGGCATCCGGCGCGCATGCGCCGAGAATCCGCGCCAGTTCCGCCGCGGGTTTTGAGCGCAGCAGTTCAAGCTGTTCGTCAGGGCCGAAGTGGTGGGTGACCAGGCCATGGCGGGTGTAGTAACGCGCCAGTTCGCCGTGCCAGGCAATGCTGCCGGCATTGCGGCTGTCGTCGGCGATCAGCACGGCGACCTTCGGGTAAATGCCGTTAGCCATGCCGCCGTAGCCGAAGGCCTGGCATTGTTCGAGCAGGCTGCCGAGGCAGGCCTGCAGATGCTGCGGCCGGTCCGCCACGGGGATGACGATGATGAACTTGTGGCATGGCGCGCTGCGCAGTTGCTCCAGCCGCCGGAATGCCGCCTGATAGGGCGGCAGCAGTGATTCGTCGAGCGTGCCGCCCGCCCACAGTTGCGGTTCGATGGCCGCAATGGCGGCGCGCTGTGCAGCGTCGGAGTCAGGGTCAGCGACCCGACAGGTAGCCTGGGAAGACATGTTTATCCAGCATGATTTCGATGAGGTTGATTGAATCGACGAGATCGGCGCGGGCGAACAAGGCGTCCACGTCGGCCGCGCTCTCGACGCGCCAGTAATTGATGCCAAACGCGCGCGCGAGCATTTGATAGTCGGGATTGACGAAGTCGCAGTCGATGAACCGGCCGCCGTAGAGTTGCTGCTGATTCTTGCGGATCAGCCCCATGCTGGCGTTGTTCAGGACGACCGCATTGATGGGAACGGCGTAATTCACGGCGGTCATGAGTTCCATGCAGCACATCTGGAAGCCGCCATCGCCCAGGATGGCGAAGGTTGGCCCGCTGTTGGCACTGTTGGCGAGGCGCCCGCCGATGGCGGCCGGAATGGCATGGCCGAGCGAGGAGATGCCCGAATTCGGGAAATAGCGGTTGCCGGGCGCGATCTTGAGGAAGTGCTGGGCGAAGATGATGTTGTCGTCGAAAATTTGCATGTCTGCCGCAAAGTTTGCGGCGAGCTGGGTAAAGAAATGCTCGATCAGCGGAAACTGCTGTTCGCCAGCGCCCGCGACCTCTGGCGCATCGTGCCCATCGTACCCATTGCACCAGTCAAGGGTTTTTCTGGCTGTCCTGTTTTCATCGACATAGGCCAGCAGGTCGTTCAGCACATCGCGGATGTCGGCGTGGATGGCGAGGTTGGCGCGGAACACCTTTTCCAGTTGCGCGGGGTCGTTGTCAACCTGCGCGACCTGTTTGCCGGCCAGCAGTTTGGCGTCCCACATGTGGCTGGTGCGCTCGTTGAATCCGGCGCCCAGGAAGATCACCAGGTCGGCGTGATCGACGATATAGCGGTAAGCCCGGCCGTTCGAGGTGACGCCCAGGCAGCCCAGCGACAGTTCGCTGTCCTCGCCAATGACGCCCTTGCCCTTGAGGCTGGTGGCGACCGGCAGCCCCAGGCGGTCGCTAAGCTCGGCCACGACCTGCTGGGCGCCGGAGCGGATCGCGCCATAGCCGGCGACGATGACTGGATGGCGGGCCGCCGCGATCATCCGCGCCAGTTCGGCTGATTCGGCTGATGCGTCGACAGGCGCGGATGATTTGCCCCGGCGCGCGGGCGAGAAGTTGATGCCGTCCAGCAGGCTGTCCTCGACCAGCTCTTTCTGGATGTTGTAGGGAAAGCTGAGCAGAACCGGGCCGGAATTTGCCGCCAGCAGGATGCGCGCGGCCTGGTTCAGCACCTGGGCGAGGTAATCGGTGCGTTCGACGACCCGGTGATAGCGGGTAATCCCCTTGAACAGGGCCGTCTGGTCGATGGCGCCGCCCTCGCCCGAACTTTCCTGCAGCCCGCCCTTGCCAAAAATGTAGGTCGGCGTTTCTCCGGTGATGATCAGGATCGGCTGCCGATCCGCGTAGGCGCTGGCGATGCCGGTAACGAGATTGGTGGCGCCGGGGCCGGCGGTGGTGATGCAGGCGGCGATGCCACCGGAAACGCGGGCATAGCCGCTGGCCATGAAGGCCGCGCCCTGCTCGTGCTTGACCAGCACGCTCTTGATATTCGAGGCGTAAAGGGCATCGTAGACCGGCAGGATGTGGGCGCCCGGCATGCCGAAAATATGGGCAATCCCGAGGCGCTCCATGAACCTGACAATCAGTTCACTGACGGCAATCTGCATTTCTGTTCCAACCGGAAACGCGGGATTTGAGCATAAACCAAGCATTAACGAAACTCTCCCTTGCCGGTAGAATCGACCACTTCAACATGCATCCCGTCACGCCATGACTACCGAAGTCCTGCCCGCCGCCACCAAGGCCAAGATCCTCGGCGAGGCGCTGCCTTACATCCAGCGCTTCTTCGACAAGACCATCGTCATCAAATATGGCGGCAACGCCATGACCGAACCAGCCTTGAAAGACGGCTTCGCGCGCGACGTGGTGCTGCTGAAACTGGTCGGCATGAATCCGGTCGTCGTGCATGGCGGCGGCCCGCAGATCGAGGACCTGCTGAAGCGGGTCGGCAAGCAGGGCCAGTTCATCCAGGGCATGCGCGTCACCGACGAGGAGACCATGGACATCGTCGAGATGGTGCTCGGCGGCCAGGTGAACAAGGAAATCGTTGCCCTCATCAACCGGCATGGTGGCAAGGCCGTCGGGCTGACCGGTCAGGACGGCAACTTCATCCGCGCCAAGAAATTGTTGCTGCCCAACAAGGACAACCCCGAGGAACTGATCGACATTGGCTCGGTGGGCGAGATCACCGCGATCGACCCGACGCTGATCGCTTTTCTCGACACCGGCGATTTCATCCCGGTGATCGCGCCGATCGGCGTCGGCCCGCGCGGCGAGACCTACAACATCAACGCCGATGTTGTCGCCGGCAAGATCGCGGAGGTGCTGCAAGCCGAGAAGCTGGTGCTGCTGACCAACACCCCGGGCGTATTGAACAAGGCTGGCGAACTGCTCACCGGCATCACGCCCAAGGAAATCGACGCGATGGTCGCCGACGGCACGCTGTCCGGCGGCATGCTGCCGAAGATCGGCTCGGCGCTCGACGCGGCGCGGAGCGGCGTGAAGAGCGTGCACATCATTGACGGCCGCGTCGAACATGCGCTGCTGCTGGAAATCCTGACCGACGAAGGTGTCGGTACGCTGATCAAATCAAAATGAACCCCGGCGACCGCAAGCTCCAGATTCTGCAAACCATTGCCGCCATGCTGGAAAATCCGGCCGGCGAAAAGATCACCACCGCCGCGCTGGCGGCCCGGCTGGATGTTTCCGAGGCGGCGCTCTACCGCCACTTTCCCAGCAAGGCGCGCATGTTCGAGGGGCTGATCGAGTTCATCGAAAGCGCCTTGTTTTCGGTGGTCGGACAGATTGCCGCCGAGGAAGAAAATGGCCTGCACCAGGTCGAGTTGATGCTGGCCGCCGCCCTGCGCTTTGCCGGCAAGAACCGCGGACTCGCCCGTGTCATGATCGGCGATGCGCTCGTGCATGAAAATCCGCGTCTGCAGGCGCGTATCAACCAGGTGTTCGAACGGCTGGAAGCCTCGCTCAAGCAAGGCTTGAAGATCGCCGTGGCACAGGGTGCATTGCCCGCGACGCATGATGTTGTCGCGCATGCCGACCTGCTGGTTTGCCACCTGCTCGGCCGGCTGCAGCGTTTCGTCAAGAGCGGCTTCACGGACGACCCGCTGGCGCTGTGGGCGGCGCAGCGGCCGCTACTGCTTCCGTAGCAGTTCCGCTGCTTCGATGGCAAAGTAAGTCAGGACGCCATCCGCGCCGGCGCGCTTGAAGGACAGCAGCGCCTCCATCATCACCGCATCGTGGTCCAGCCAGCCGTTCTGCGCGGCGGCTTTCAGCATCGCGTATTCGCCGCTGACCTGATAGGCATAGGTCGGCACGCCGAATGCGTCCTTCACGCGCCGCACGATGTCGAGGTAGGGCATGCCCGGCTTGACCATCACCATGTCGGCGCCCTCATTGATGTCGAGCGCCACTTCGCGGAGCGCTTCGTCGGAGTTCGCCGGATCCATCTGGTAGGTATATTTGTTGCCACTGCCGAGGTTGCCGCTTGAACCAACAGCGTCGCGGAAGGGGCCATAAAAGCTCGACGCATACTTGGCCGCATAGGCGAGGATGCGCGTGTGAATCAGCTTTTTGGCGTCCAGCGTGGCGCGGATCACGCCGACCCGCCCGTCCATCATGTCCGAGGGCGCCACCACGTCGGCACCAGCTTCGGCGTGAGTGAGCGCCTGCTTCGCCAGGGCTGCCAGCGTTTCGTCGTTCATCACGTAGCCGGTCGGGTCGGCCGGATCGATCAGCCCGTCCTGGCCGTGACTGGTGTAGGGGTCGAGCGCCACGTCGGTAATCACGCCGAGTTCGGGAAATTCCTTCTTGAGTTTGGCCACCACGGTCGGCACCAGTCCGGCAGGGTTCCAGGCTTCAGCGGCATCCGCGCTTTTCTTCGCGGCGCCGATGACCGGGAACAGGGCGAGCGCCGGAATGCCCAGTTTCAGCGCCTTTTCGGCCACCGGCAGCAGGCGGTCGAGCGTCATGCGCTGAACACCCGGCATCGAAGCCACCGTTTCGACTTTTTTCTTGCCCTCCAGCACAAATACCGGATAAATGAGGTCGGCTGCGGAGAGCGCCGATTCGCGCATCAGACGGCGGGAAAAATCGTCACGGCGCATGCGGCGCATGCGTGTGCCTGGAAATACACATTTAATAATCATGGTGTTGGCTCTCAAAAGCGGCTGTAAAAAATACTGGAACTATTTCGTCAATTATCTATCCTAAGAAGCGGACGGTGACGAATCGTCCCCCGCTTCACCTCCCTGAGCGGGTACCTTGGCGCTCGCCGAGGTATTTGAGCCCTCGGCTTTATCCCCTTTGGCCGAGGGCTCTTTCTCTTTCTGGTCCAGCCAGCCGCCGATGACCTGTTCGGCCTCTTCCATCCCGGTTTTCTTCAAACTCGAAAATAGCTGCATCGTGATGGGCAAACCGGGAAAGTCGGCGCTGGCGAGACGGCGTGCCTCGGCCAGAGTTTTGGCCTGTTCCTGGCGCGTCAGCTTGTCTGATTTGGTCAGCAGGCAATGAATCGGCTTGCCGGTGGTCGCGAACCAGCCGATCATCTGGCGATCCAGCTCGGTCAGCGGCCGTCGCGCATCCATGATCAGCACCAGCCCGACCAGCGCCGCGCGCCGCGTCAGATAATGTTCGAGCAAGCCTTGCCATTGCAGGCGCACGGCCAATGGCACGTCGGCATAGCCGTAACCTGGCAGATCGACCAGCGCCGCGCCGTTTTTCAGGCGGAACAGGTTGATCAGTTGGGTGCGCCCCGGCGTTTTCGACACATAGGCGAGCCGGGTGTGATCAGCCAGCGTATTGATCGCGGAAGACTTGCCGGCATTGGAGCGGCCGGCAAAGGCGATTTCCGCACCGCCGGCCTGGGCCATCGCCAGCGGATCGGCGACGGAAATTTCGAAAACAGCGTGGCGAAACAAGGAGGATGGCATGAACGTGGGGCGTGGTAAGCAAAGTTTCAGGGAAGCCGGTATACAATAGCGCGATTGTCATTCAAGCAGTTTTCAGAGGAGCCTTTCAAGATGCCAAGGACGCTACACTTTTTGCTTCGTTCGATATTATCGCTCGCCACCCTTGCCCTGACCTTCACCGTGCAGGCTGCCGATACTGCCAAGCCGACGGTCTATCAGGGTGACGCCGCGCGCGGGCAGCCGATTGCCGCCACGGTCTGCGCCGCCTGCCACGGTCCCGACGGCAACAGTCCGCTCTCCGCGAATCCCAAGCTCGCCGGCCAGCACGCCGCCTACCTGTTCAGGCAGATGCAAAACTTCAAGGCCAACGCCGGAGCGGCGCCCGAGCGGGTCAGCGCCATCATGAACGGCATGATCGCGGCCTTTACGGAAGAGCAGATGAAGGATTTCGCCGCCTACTTCGCCGCCCAGAAACAAACCGGTGGCGAGGTCAAAAACCGCGCCACCGTCGAGCTGGGCCAGAAACTGTACCGTGCCGGCGACGCCAGCAAGGGCCTGCCGGCCTGCGCCGGCTGCCATGGTCCGACCGGCGCCGGACTGCCCGCGCAGTACCCGCGCATCGCTGGCCAATTTACCGAATACACCGAAGCCCAGTTGAAAACCTTCCGTACCGGCGAGCGCGCCAATGATCCCAACAAGATGATGCGGATGATTGCCGTCAAGATGACCGACGCCGAAATCAGTGCCGTCGCCGACTACATCGCCGGGCTGCACTGAACATGCCACACCCCCAGCCCCCGCCCCGAGGCGGTGGTCAAGGTTTGTTCGCTGCGCTCATGGGGTCACGCGGCGTCAAATTTCGTGTTTCACGTTAAATTTCGTATTTCACGTTAACTGGCCGACAAATATCAGCCGAAAATCAAGAACCGGATCATTCCGATTCTTCCCGAGCGTTGAGTTTCTGTAGCGCCGCTTTCTGGCGGGCGCGGGCGGCGCGCTTGTCGCGGCGCGCATGGGCGCCGCCTTTTTTCATGATCGGCGCCAGTGCCAGCGGGTTCTTCGGCTTGATCCGCCTGGCGCGTTTCATGGGCGCATTTTCGCTCGGTCGAATTTCATGATGGCACGGCCGTCGGGTACGGTGCGCGGCGCCATCTTCCAAGCATGGCCATAAATGATCTCGAAACGCGCGGGCAGCAAGCCATCGACTCGTTCCCAGGCCGCGAACACTTGCCGCCACTGGCGCCAGCCGAGCCGGTCCAGCAAGCCATCACGCACCCCCAGATGCCGCTGATCGGCCAGAAAGGCGCGCGGCGATGGATAGGTCAGCGTAAGCATTTCCATTTCCATCACCGGGTCGGCGAAGCCCGCCGCCATCAGCATGTCGCCGATGTCGTGCATGTCGAGGAAACGGGGCGCCGTCACGACAGCGCCGACAGCGCGAAGCTCCTTCAATGTATCCGGGCCTAGCATCGCAAATTGCAGCAGGCCGCCCTCGCTCAGCACGCGGTGCAGTTCGGCAAACGCCGAACGCAGGTCGGTCGGATCTGGCAGCCAGTGCAGCATCAGGTTCGACCAGACGAGATCGAGGCTGTTCGCCGCCAACGGCAGCGCCCGCGCGTCGGCGTTCACGCAGCGCGGGGCGCGGCCACGCAGGCGTTCCCACCAGCCGGCGCGGGCCGACACGGCAGCGAGCATCGGCAGCGCGAAATCCACCGCCAGCGGCAGGGCGTCCGGATAGCGGCGTTGCAGCTCGCGCAGGCCGTCGCCGGTCGCGCAGCCGATGTCGGCAAAACGCCGGGGCGCCAGCTTCACGCAATCGAGCCGTTCCGCCAGACGCCGCCCGACCTCCCGCGCCAGCACGGCGGCGCTGTCATACGAGGCGGCCGCGGCCGCGAAATCCTGGCGCATCAGACCGGCTGCAAGCCCAGCCGCTCGAACAGGGCGACATCGCGGCTCGCCTCGGGATTGTCGGTCGTCAACAGCCGGTCGCCGTAGAAGATCGAATTGGCGCCGGCGAAAAAACACAGCGCCTGCAGTTCGTCGCTCATCGCCTGGCGGCCGGCGGACAGGCGCACAAAGCTTTGCGGCATGGTGATGCGGGCGGCGGCGATGGTGCGCACGAACTCGAAAGGGTCGAGCGGCGGCGCATCCGCCAGCGGCGTGCCCGGCACGCTGACCAGATGGTTGATCGGCACCGAGTCCGGCGGCGGAGCCATGCCTGCCAGTTGGGCGATCAATGAAGCGCGCACCCGCCGCGACTCGCCCATGCCGATGATGCCGCCGCAGCAAATCTTCATGTCGGCGGCGCGCACCGCGCCCAGCGTCTCCATGCGCGCTTCCTGGCTGTGGGTGGTCACCACCTGATCGTAATATTCCGCGCCGGTATCGAGATTGTGGTTGTAGTAGTCGAGGCCGGCGGCGGCGAGTTTCCGCGCCTGACCCGGGCCGAGCAAGCCCAGCGTCAGGCAGGCTTCCATGCCGAGATCCTTGACGGCGCGCACCATCTCGATGACACGGTCGAGATCGCCCTCCTTCGGTCCGCGCCAGGCGGCGCCCATGCAAAACCGGCTGGCGCCCTGCTCCTTGGCGGCCTTGGCCGCGACCTTCACCTCCGCCAGTTCCAGCAGCTTGCCGCGCGGGACGCCGGTGTCGCGGCGCGCCGATTGCGAGCAGTAGCCACAGTCCTCGGAACAGCCGCCGGTCTTGATCGAGAGGAGGGCCGAGCGCTGCACGGCGTTGGGATCGTGGTGGGCTCGGTGCACCGCATGGGCGCGCTGCAACAGGTCCATGAAAGGCAGCGCATAGAGGGCTTCGACCTGGTCGGTCGAGAAGGGCGAATGTTGCGGCGGCGGCGTTGCGTCTATTTGCATGGGATAATCTGCGGCAATCTCACAATGAAGGGCGCTCGATCTTCCGCAATGTCCGCTGCCTTGTCAATTTTTTCGCGTCTCTCCACCGGCCTGAACCGTTGGCTGACGCCGCTGTTGCCCCAGGCCTGCCTGCTGTGCGGCCAGGATGCCGGAGCGCCGGCAGTTTGCGCTGCTTGCCAGACCGATCTGCCGCTGCTGCCACTGCCGTGTTGTCCGATCTGCGCCACGCCGCTGGGTCATGCGGCCACCGCCTGCGGCGCCTGCCTCGCCAAGCCGCCGGCCTTCGATGCGACGCTCGCCACCTGGCAATATGCATTCCCGGCCGACCGGCTGGTGCTGATGCTCAAATTCAATCGCCGTCTCGCCAGCGCCGACTTTCTGGCGGCGGGCATGCTGGCGAGCACGCATCCCGCCGGCGCGCTCAAGAAACACGCCGGGCCGTCCCAAGTGTTGCTTGGCCCCCTGGGGGGAGAACGCCGCGCAGCGGCGTTTGCGGGGGGGGCCATCATCGTGCCGGTGCCGCTGTCCGCGGAGCGCTTGCGGATGCGCGGCTTCAACCAGTCCGTGGAAATCGCCCGGCCGCTGGCGCGCGCCCTGCACCTGCCGCTTGATGTCACCAGCTTGGTGCGCACGCAGGACACCGCACCGCAAAGCACATTGCCCTGGCGGGCGCGCCAGAGCAATGTGCGCCACGCCTTCGCCTGCCGCGCCGACTTTTCCGGCAAGGCGGTGATCGTCGTCGATGACGTGATGACCACCGGCGCGACCCTCGACGCCGTGGCGCGTACGCTCAAGGATCACGGCGCGACGTATGTCGTCAATTGGGTCGCGGCGCGCGCGGTGAAACTGGCTACCTGACTCCCATCTGATTTCAGATAATCGCCCACATCTCGGATAGCACCTCCGCCTGCTCCAGTACCGTCTGCGTCGCCTTCTCCTGCATGTCTGGCGGGTAGCCGTACTTGCGCAGAATGCGCTTCACATAGACGCGCAGTTGCGCCCGGACGTTGTCGCGGAGGGTCCAGTCGATGGTGACATTCTTCTTCACGGTCGCAACGAGTTCCCGGGCAATCGTCCTGAGCGTGTCGTCGCCGAGTACCTTGACAGCGCTGTCGTTGGCCTCAAGCGCGTCGTAGAAGGCCAGTTCATCATCCGCAAGCCCGAGCTGTTCGCCCCGGGCGCCGGCCTCGCGCATTTGCCTGGCCAGGTCGATCAGCAGCTCAAGGACCTGAGCCGTCTCGATGGCGCGGTTCTGGTATTTGCGCACGGCCTGTTCGAGCAGTTCGGCGAACGAGCGCGCCTGAACGACGTTATGCTTGCCACGCGCCTTGATCTCGCCCTTGAGCAGCTTCTGCAGCAGCTCGACGGCGAGGTTGCGCTGGGGCATGCCGCGCACCTCGCTCAGGAATTCGTCCGACAGGATCGAGATGTCGGGCTTCTTGAGACCGGCGGCGGCAAAGATGTCCACGACCTCGTCGGAGACGACCGCCCGGGAGATGATCTGCCGTATGGCGAGGTCCAGTTCCTCGTCCGTCTTGCGTTCGCCGGGTATGCTTTTGGCGAGAACAGCACGCACCGCCTGGAAGAAGCCCACGTCGTCTCGAATGCGTAGCGCCTCTGCATGCGGTACCGCGAGAGCGAAGCCTTGGGAAAGCTCCGTAACGGCGCGCAGCAGCCGTGCCTTGCCGTCTGCCTGGGCGAGGATGTGCGGCTGCCAGTCGAGCGGGTCCGACGCCGATCCGGTCATCACCACCTTCAGCGCGCCATGCTCGTCATCCTCGCCGTGCCACGCCGGACGCAACGCGACCAATTCGCGGTACAGCGCGACGGCAATGCGGCGGCTCATCACCACCACCATCGCCTTGCCATCCATCGTCGCGAGTCGGCTCTCGAAGTGCTCCACCAGATCGCGGGCCACGAGCTTGACGCGGTTCTCGGAGCCGACCACTGCTTCGAGCTGCGCCCACCGGCTCTTGAGCTTTTCCCTGCGCTCGACTTCTTCGCCTTCGGTCGCCTCCTCGAACTCGGGGTCGATTTTCGGCCGTTCCGATTCCTTCAGCTCCAGCTTCGCCAGCCGGCTCTCGTAGTAGATCGGCACCGTGGCGCCATCGACGACGGCACGCTGAATGTCGTAGACGCTGATGTAGTCGCCGAACACGGCGCGCGTGTTGGCGTCGGTCTTCTCGATCGGCGCAACGTCTCTTCCACCGCCACATTCACCGCATGGAACTGGTGGTAGCCCGCCATCTTCTTGACCAGCTTGCCACCGCCGCCATCGGCAGCGGAATCCTCGAACACGATGAAGTAGCGCAGCAGGTCGAGGAAGCGCCGCTTCTCGAACACCCCCTCCAGCACCACTTGCAGCTCGGACAATTTGGCAGCGGCGTCTTCGCGCCCGGCGATCGTGCGCCAGGGCTTGAACCATTCCTTGCCCGCGCCCAGCGAGCCGATGCGCGCCTGCACGCCATCGGAGACGAGCAGCGCCGCGTTGGTGGCGAACAGCGCCGGGATCTGCGCCTGGTAGGTCTGTAGCTGCTGAAAGGCAGACCACACCGTCGCATTCTCGTCGGCCGGGTTCTTGAGTTCGATCACGGTCAGCGGCAAACCGTTGACGAACAGCACCACGTCAGGACGGCGCGTGTGCTGCCCTTCCGCCACGGTGAACTGGTTCACGGCCAGCCAGTCGTTGTTGTCCGGCGTGTCGAAGTCGATGACCCGGGCCTGCGCCCCGGCAATCGAACCATCCTTGCGGCGGTATTCCACCGTCACGCCATCGACCAGCATCCGGTGCATGGCGCGGTTGCGTTCCACCAGCGACGGCGCGTCGCTGCGCATGAGCTTGCGGTAGGCGTCTTCCAGTGCTTCGGCAGGCAGGGCGGGATTGAGCGTCACCAGCGCATCCCGGACTCGCCGGGCAGGTGGTAGATCGCTTCCCGCCCGTCGGTGGATTTCAGCCAGGCGAAGGCCGGGCTTTCGACGATGAACTCCGTGAACGCGCCGGCCATTACGACTGAACCAGACCCGTCTTGCTGTCCAGCACACGCACATCCAGTATTGCCACGCCCTGCACCGCCAGAAAATCCTTGTCCGTCGTCAGCAAGGTCATTCCTGCAACGCTCGCTGTCGCGGCAATCCAGATGTCGTTCTGGCCGACTGTCAGACCCGCGGACCGCAGCGCCGAACTCATTTCAGCCCATCGCTGATGCACGCCGGGGTGAGCGATCGGAATGAGGAGAGTTTTCTCGATCTGGGTTTTGAGCAGGGCTTTGCGCCTTTCGCCCCAGTTGGAGGAAAACGCGAGCAATTCGGCCACGGTTACCTCGCAGATCGCCGGCCGAAAGCGCGAGGCGCTTAGCCCGAACTGCGCGTCGATCGCTCCCGGCACGGGACTGTTCGCGCGGGTGGCGTGGAGAACAACGCTCGTATCGAGGAGAAACCCGAGCGAGCCGTTCATCTGCTCAGCTCAATGCGTCGACCGCGGCAGCGAATTCTTCGTCGCTCTCTTCCGACGGAATGCTGCCAAGGAAGCTGGCATACACCGATGATTCGCCGGAGCGCAGACGCACCGTCCGGGCAAGGTCGGTATTCGTCTCCGCGACCGGCGCGTACCGGAAAAAATCGTCACGCTCGCTCGCCGGGGCAAGCGCATCGGCATCGATGCGAAGCAAAGTCCCCGATGGCCTGAAAACCCCCAGACCCTCGCAGACCACGTCCTTATTAAAAAGAAGCGGCGCAAACTGATCGAGCGACTCTTCGCCTTCCCAGATCGCGGTAACAATCCCGCCGGAGACGAGGTGGAGCTTGAGGACGCCCTGGCTCGCCCCCATCAAATCCAGCCGACCCGTGACACGCACTCGCATGGACTGCGGCGTGGCGTGCGCCAGCTCGCGCGCGGATTGCACGACCGACGCGTCGAGGTGACCGGATTTGTGCAACGTCACGTCGGGCAAGACGATACTGCTCAAGCCGTCCTTGCCGAACAACTTCCGGTAACTACCGATTCGACGCAGCATGCCCGGATCGAAGCGACTGCTCTCGCCGCGGCGTGATCCAACGTCTTCGAGCGCGGCCGCAAGAAGCTCAAACGCCGTCTGCTCAGGCTGCGGTCCATCCTCCCAGAGTTGCGCCTGCGCGAACAGGTCGGCGGCGACTTCCCCGAAGGGCGCGACCTCGAAACGCAGCACTGTCACGCTATCGCCATCCGCCGAATGGCCCACGTAACGCACGTCCGCCGCCGCCTTGATGCTGCCTGGAATCCGGCCGCGCGCGCGGCTCGTGTGCAGAAAACCCATGCGCACCGTGTCCTGCAAAGTGTCGTGCAGGTGCGCCAGTACCGGGCCGATCAATTCCGGGCGCGGTTTGGCTCCCAGGCCGGACTGCGCCTCAAGACGGAAACTGCGTTCGACGTATTTCATGAGACCCTCCCGGACTACGGCGCTGTGAAAGCGGCACAGCGGCGCTTGCGACCCCGCATTCTACTTCGGGCCCAATGCCCCGCGCTGGTGCTTTCAGTTACGCGCGGATGCATGTTTAAGCGGTTTGCTCAACTTGCTGCTCGACGTCTTTCACCCGCAGCTCGCCGGAGATGAGCTTGGGCAGCAGTGTGTCGCGCAGGGTGGCGAGATGATCGTCGTGCCAACAGGAAGAATCCGCGTCGATGAGTTCTCGACACCTTCGCGCGTGATCTTCTTGGCCGTATCCACGACCCAGACTTCCGAGTTACTCGGAGCATCAACGACCGAAAACCATGGGATGTCGCCATCCCAATACTCGTCCACCGATGTCTTGGGTGTACCACCCCCCGACGATGTCCACGGTGTCGGCGAATCGCTGCACCCCCCACCCCTTCGGAATCTCCCCCAACTCCGAGTCCTCGAAGGAATCCGGGAACAGGTCGGCGAGGGGCTTGGGCAGGCCGGGGTCGCGGCCGTCGCGCTTGGCGCGGACGGGGTCGAAGTCGACGAACCACGACTTGAAGAGCGCCCGCGCCATCGCCTCCAGCGTCTCGTTCATCCGCCGGTTCAGCTCGATCTTGTCGTCCAGCGTGCCGAGGATGTGGGCGATGGCGCGTTGCTCGGGAAGAGGAGGCACATCTACTGGTACAGGATGAATGTAGTTGCGATTTAGTGAAGGCTGCGCGCTGCCGGAGTTGTAGCCACTGAAGTCGAATTTCTTCAGAAGGTAGTAGGCAAAGCGTTCGTTGTTGCCGTGAAAATCGATCACGTAAAGCGCAGTGTTGAGCGGCCAGTAGGCAACGGCCGAGTAGCTCACCACGCCGAACGATGCACCGCTTCGTCCAACGGTGACGCCTTGCCCAGATGCCTTCGCTTCGTCATGCCATCCGGTGATTCCGAACGAGCCGAGGATAGGTACGTGGCCCGGCCGTCGCCGCTCGTCGGGAAGATCATGTCCCCGCTGAAGCGTTACGAACTCGCCAAGTGGCATCGTTGTCCACGCCTCACCCGCCATACCCAACCCACTTCATCTTGGCGGCATGAGCAAGCAAAGGCAACCCACCCGCAAAAGTCGGCGCTGGCGAGACGGCGTCTGCATCCACTGCCGGCAAATCTCCCGGCCTGCGCCACTTACTCATCGCCGTTTCCCGATGCCACATTCTCATCCCCGCTCAGTTCCGCTTCGATTTGCTCGATCGTCGGCAGGCTGGTCTGGAGTTCTTCGGGCAGGGCATGGGTGAGCCGCGTGTCCCATTCGGCGACGCTGATGGGTTTGGTGTTGCCACCGAGGGCGTACTCGACCAGCACGCGGTTCTTCTCTCTCACCAGCAGCAGGCCCAAGGTCGGCTTGTCGTCGGGATGGCAGAGCAGCCGGTCTACCGCGGTCATGTACATGCCCAGTTGCGCGCCGTCGCCGGGCTGGAACTTGCGGGCCTTGAGTTCGATCACCACATAGCGGCGTAGTTTGAGGTGGTAGAAAAGCAGGTCGAGATAGAAGTCGTCGTCGCCAATTTCCAGATGCACCTGCCGACCGACGAAGGCGAAGCCCTGTCCCAGTTCCAGCAGGAACTTCTGAATGTGCGCGACCAGGCCTTGCTCCAGTTCGGCCTCGCGACGCGGGGCGTCGGTACCCAGGAAGTCGAACAGGTAGGGGTCCTTGAAGACCTGCACCGCCAGGTCGGAATCGGGCGGCGGCAGCGTGGCGGGAAAATTGTTTTGCGCCTTGCCCTGCCGACGGTGGGCCTGAGCTTCGATCTGCACGACCAGAATGGGTTGGGACCAGCCGTGCTCCAGTGTTTTTGCGGCATACCAGAGCCGCTCTTCATGCGTTGCGAGTTTTTCGAGCAAGGCGATGTTTTGCCGCCAGGGCAATTGTGCAATGAGCCGTTGCACAATTGCCTGCGCCGGCCAGGCTTCCCTCAGGTTGGCGGAGATCGCGGTGTCCAGCTTCGCGGCTGCGGCCTGTTGCTCGCGCAGCGTCGTGGCTAGGCGCTTCATCTTGTCCTCGAACGGCTCGCCATCGTCCTCGACGGCTTCCGCGCCAACGTAGCGGCCGGGCGTGAGCACGTGGCCGTGCTTGCGGATGTCGTCGAGTTTCGCGGCTTTGCAGAAGCCGGGGATGTCGGCGTAACCCCCCTCTCCCCGGCCCTCTCCAGCGAGGGGAGAGGGAGAAGTCTTGTCGCCGCGCCAAGCATGGTAGGTGCCGGCGATCTTCGCAAGGTCGTCGTCGGTCAGTTCGCGGTGGGTGCGGTCCACCATCGAGCCGAGCTTGCGGGCGTCGATGAAGAGCGTCTCGCCGCGCCGGTCTCTGAACCTTCCGTTTTTCTTGTTGCGCGTCAGGAACCACAGGCAGACCGGGATCTGCGTCGAGTAGAAGAGCTGGCCCGGCAGGGCCACCATGCAGTCCACCAGGTCGGTCTCGATGATGGCCTTGCGAATTTCGCCCTCGCCCGACTGGTTGGACGACATCGAACCGTTGGCGAGCACGAAGCCGGCGAGCCCGGTGGGCGCGAGGTGGTGGATGAAGTGTTGCACTCAGGCGTAGTTGGCGTTGCCCGCGGGCGGCACGCCGTAGACCCAGCGCTTGTCGCCCTTGAGCAGTTCGCCGCGCCAGTCGCTGTCGTTGAAGGGCGGGTTGGCCAGCACGTAGTCGGCCTTGAGATCGGGGTGGGCGTCGTGGTGGAAGGTGTCGCCGTGGCCGATCTGCGCGTCGATGCCGCGAATGGCGAGGTTCATCTTGGCCAGCCGCCAGGTGGTGTAGTTGGACTCCTGGCCGTAGATGGAAATGTCGCCCAGCTTGCCGATGGCGGCCTGCGGGGCGCTGGCCTTCAGGTGCTGCCAGCGCGCTTCCTTGGGAACCCAGAAGATGCTGGCGGCACGGTACTCGTCGGGGTCTTCGGGATCGGCGCCCTGCGCGCGCTGCGCTTCGAGTTCGGCATGCTTGGCCTCGAAGGCGTCGGAGATGTATTTGAGGAAGATGAGGCCGAGGACGACGTGCTTGTACTCGACGGCATACACGCAGGGAGCCTGCTCGGCCGCACGCGCGGTGAAAACGACTATCTGAGTTTCTGTTCGACCACTGCCGCCATGTCGGCCGGCAGGTTGCCGACTTCCCTGGCTTTGGCGTAGGCCTCTTTGGCCTCGCCGCCGCGCCCCGCGGATTCGAGCGTCAGGCCGAGGCCGAACCACCAGCGGCCTTCGTTGGGACGCAGGGCGAGCGCGGCCTGGAAGCGTTGCGCCGCTTCGGCCGGGCGTTGCTGCTTTTGCAGCAGGTAGGCAAACAGGCCCTGATAATCGGCATTGCCGGTGGCATGGGCGGCGTGGCGTGTCAGCGTGTCGAGCGCGGCGGCCGTGTCGCCTTGCTCGAACTGCAGGCGGGCGAGAATCGTCGCCAGGCCGCTTTGCGTCGGATCGGCGGCCAGGCCGCTTTGCGCCACCTGCCGTGCTGCGTCCCATTGGCGACTGCCGACCAGCACCGAGAGCAGGGCCTGCCGCGCCTTGGCGTGGGCGGGATCGAGTTCGAGCGCACGTTGCAGGGACGGCAGGGCGGCGGCGTTGTCGCCGCGGCGCACCGCTTGCACGCCCTTGCTGTATTCGTTCTCGGCCTGATCGTGGGCGCGGCCGTCTTTGGAACGTTTATCGATCTGCGCCTCGGCAGGCGGCGGTGCGCTCGTGACCGTGGCGGGTTTGGGATCAAGCGGCGCGGGTGCGGGTGCGGGCGCCGGCGGCGGCTTCACGGGTTCCGGTTTTGGCTTGGCGATGGGAGGCGGCGCGGCGGCCGGGGCTGGAACCTGGGCCGGCTCGGATGGCGTCGGCCAGGTGGTCAGCTTTATCTCGCCCGCATCGGTGGGCAGGCGTAATGCCTCTTCAGCGGCTGGCGTTGCAGAAGTCGGCGCCGTGTCAATGGAGACGGCAGCCGCAGGCACGGCGGCAGGTAGAGCGGGGGTGGCTGGCTCGGTCATCATGAAAAGACCGGCAAGCAGGCCGGTCATCACGGCACCGATGGCCATACCCGCCGCCAATATCCGCCACTGATTCGACCGAGTGACCGGGAGCGGCGGCAGGATGCGCAACTGCGGCGGCAGCCCGGTGCGTTCCTTTTCGCTGGCGTGGCGCGCATCCAAATCGCGCAGCATCTGATTGATGACACTCATTGACTCTTTACCAGAAAGACCAGCGCGACGGCTGCGCCGCGCCCTCGGTATCCTCTGCGGCAATCCTGACGTGGCGCGCCTCGACCTGCGGCCGGCCTTCGCCAAACGCCGTCAGCAGGGCTTTGTGCGCCAGAATATTGACCAGCCGGGGTGTGCCGATGGCCAGGCGGTGCAGGGTTTTGACGGCGGCGCGGGGAAACAGGGGATCGCCGTTGTGCCCGGCAATGCGCAGGCGCTGCTCGACATAATGGCCCACCTCGTCGACATCCAGCCCGCGCAATTGGTGATGAAAAACGATGCGCTGCCTGATCTGGCGCGCCGAATGTGCCGCCAGCATTTCATCCAGTTCGGGCTGGCCAAACAGGATGATGTGCAGGAGTTTACGTTTCTCGGTCTCGAGGTTGGACAGGAGGCGCAGGCTTTCGAGCGTCAGCCGCGGCATGGTCTGCGCTTCGTCGATGCACAGCACGACCTTCCGGTTGGCACGCGCCAGATCGAGCAGACGGTGATTGAGACGCTTGACGACGTGGGCGGCTTCGGGTGCGCCAGCGGTCGCGCCGAGGTCGTCCGCCACTTCGCGTAAAAAGGCGCGCGGCTCCATCTGCGGGTTGGGCATGTAGGCGGCCTTCCAGCCTGGTCCCAGTTCGGCAAGAAAGTTGCGGCACAACAGTGTCTTGCCGGTGCCGATCTCGCCCACCACCTTGATGAAGCCTTCGCCGCTGGCCAGCGCGAAGTGCAGCAGGTTGAGCCCCTCGCGGTGGCTGTTGCTGGGATAAACGAACTCGGTGTCCGGCGTAATGCCGAACGGGGCTTGCTGCAAGCCGAAGTGGGCGAGATACACGGTCTGTTTAGTTTAACGGGACGGACAGGGGCGGCAACCCCATGCTGCGCACGCGCTCGCCGCTTTGTTCGATGTCCTTCATCCAGGCGCGATCGTCATGGATGATGGTCGGCTTGAGCAGGATCACCAGTTCGCGCTTGCTGCTCTCGGCGCCGCGCTGCCCGGTTAGAAACCCAAGGGAAGAGGATGTCGTTCCAGGGAGCCCTGATCGATCAGAGGATTGATAATGGTCCATCATGCCGCCGATCGCCACGATGTTGCCGTCTTGTACCCGGACAATGCTGTCGGTTTCCCTGACGCTTCGCGATGCCAGCGGCAAAGATATCGTGCCCGCCCCCCCGAGGTTAAAGACCTTCTGAATTTCTCTTACGGTGCTGATAGCCGGATGCACATGGAGAACAATGTTGCCGTCCTCATCGATTTGGGGGGTTACGTCCAGGGAAATACCGGAAAACAGCGTGCTGGTTGTCGGTGTTGGCGTGGATGACGCGGCAACGCCTGCTACAGCAGGCGTCTGCGCCATCGTGAAACCCGTGATATAGACCTCGTCAGTGCCCACCTTGAGCAATGCCTTCTGGTTGTTGGTGGTGGCGATGCGCGGGCTTGACAGTACCGACACGCTGCCTTGCGTTTCGAGGAAATTGAGCAAGGTGGCAAAATTGGCGGTCTGAAAGGCCAGACCGACAAAGCCGTTCCCCATGGCCGCAGCGACGACGCTACCGGCTAATCCGGGCAAGACGGATACTCCAGGCGCTGTCAGCGTCTGGCCCAACGTCGTCAAATTCGATGTTACGCTTGAAGTGATATCTGGATATGCTAAATTGTAAGGCACCAAGGCACCCGTTGATGGATCCGTAACCAATCTGGTTGTAACGGCAGGGGTGCCATTAACCGGGCGCAGTGCGCTACCCGGTCCAACCGATCCAAGCGCCACATTGCTGTTGCCACCGCCGCGGAAGGCGCTCCAGTTGACGCCCGCCTGATAACCCTCGTTCAGCCTGACCTCCATGATCTTCGCTTCCAGCATCACCTGCCGTTCGACGATGATCTGCGTCGATTTCAGGTAGCTTTCCACCTCGCGCAAGTCGCGCGGCGCGGCGCGCACCACGATCATGCCGGAGCGGGGCGAAATGACGACACCGGGCGTCGTCGCCATTGTGTTGATCGTTACGTTCTGCGTACTGATATTGCTCGTTGCGCTAGCCGTGCCGCTTGTGCTGGTTGCAGTCCCGGATTGCGTCAGGGGCGCTGCCGCTCCGATAATGACGCTGATTGCTTTGCGCAGATCATCCCAGAGTTGATTTTCTTCAGCCGTGTCGGTCAGGATCGACGTAGTGTCGCCAGCCCCTCCCATTTGCGCTTGCGCCTGTCCGCCGCCTGGCTGCCCCGGCGAGCTGGTTTGCGCACCCCCTGGCTGTCCGCCAGGAGATCCCGTCCCGGATGAAACTGACGTCGACGACCTCCCGCTGCGCCGCGCCATCAGGTAGTTGACCTTGAATACCCGCATTTGCAGGCCGTGTGGCTGGATGTGGATGCGGTTGCCCTTGATGTTGAACTCGTAGCCGTAGAGTTCGCGGATCGACTCCAGCGTCTCTTTTACCGTCACGTCTTTCAAGCTGATGGTGATGGCGCCGGTAACCTCTGGGCCGACCAGCATGTTGTAGCGGGTGCCGCTGACGATGGCCATGAACACCTGGATTGCCGGGGCGCCGACCACCGACAGATCGAAGCGCGGCTCGCCGTTTTCCTGCTTGGGCATCTCGACCGAGAACGGCATCAGCATGGCGCGCTCGGCGGCATCCGCTGACTTGCGGCCGACTGCTGCCTGGGCCAGTTCTTCGCCGATGCGTTCCCGAACGACATCGGGGCGCGGTTGGGGCGCGGTGCAGGCCGTGAGTAAACCCAGCAACGGCAACAGGGTCAGTATTCTCATTTGTCGGTCTTTCTGTTCTGCGCAGCCTTCTGCGCTGGTTTTTGCGCCGTCCCGTCAGCGCCGACTTTTAGCGGCGCTGCAACACGGGCGATTTTCTTTTCGGCTGCCGGTGTCAATCGCAAGGTCTCGTTACCCTGGGGCCCTCTCAGTACGACTGAATCCTCACTGACCTTGATCAGCCTGGCTTCGCCGACCTTGCCACCAAGTTCGACGACGCTCCCATTGATCAGCGCCGCCGGCTTGCCCCCCTTCCGCAGGATCACGGATTGTAAACCGCTGGACTCGAATACCGCCGCGCCGGCCGGGTCGCCAGCGGTGAGGCCGAGGGCGGCGGGTGGGCGGGTTGGATCGGCCAACTGGGCATGCGTCGCGCCAGCCAACGCCAGCAACGCCAATACAGTGATCAGACGACCAGCCATATCGAATCCAGACTTAAGGTGTAAACAATCAGGGTCAGTTCGCTGACGGGATGTTTTTTGACGGCCAGGCGCATGTTGCCCCACAGCAACTTTTGCGGGCTGGCTTCGAGTTCATTCACATAGGCCAGCAGATCCTGATAGCTGCCGGCGAGCTTGATTTCGATGCCATGTTTGTAGATGTTGCCGCCCGGCATGGGCGCTGTTGCCGTGCCGGGCTTTTCACCTTCCCTGGCGGCTGGCGGGTCGATCAATGGCTGCGGCGGCAGGGTGTTCAGGCTGACCAGCGTCAGGCCGCGATGGCGGGTCAGCAGGGTTTTCAGCAGGGCGGGCGCCTGTGCGGGCGCGACGAGGATGCGGTCGAAGGCCTTGAGGTCGCGATCGGTGGTCGCCAGTTGATCGCGCAACTGCTGAAGTTGCGCGCGGTTGGCAGCATCCGGATCGGTATTTTGTGTCTTCAGGTCGGCCAACTGGACGTTCAGTTGTTCCTGTTCGGTTTGCTGCTGGGCGAGGGTCTTCTTGAGGCGGGCGGTTTGCTGCTGGCCGGGCTCGATCCAGAACGAGAAGCCGCCAAACACAATCGCCACCGCCAGGGCGCCGACGATCAGGTATTTTTCGCGCGGCTGCATGGCGGCGAAGCGGCTGGACCAGCCTTGCCAGCGGGCCTTGAGCGGGTTTCCATCCGTCATCAACCTTGTCCTCCGGCCGGCTTACCATTGGCTCTGCTGGGGAGCATCATGAGAAATTCGTGAAGGTACAGTTCGCGCGCGGGTGTTTTGTGAACCGTAGCGGCTGAGCTGTCGGATTTCGCACCAGCAAGTGGGGTTAGCTTGAATTCGTGGTATTGCGCTTTAGGGGTTGTGGCAGCAGTACCAGCGGATTGCCCAAGTGCGTCAGGCGCAGGGTCGGATTTTCCCTCGTCAAGCTGCAGTGTGGCGAAGGTGCGACCCTGGAATGCACGCTCCCTGCCAAGTTGGCGGATATATTCAGGCAACAGCGCCGGATCGACGGTGCGCCCGCGAATTTCCATGCCACCGCCAGCAGCGAAGCTGAATTCGGTAAGCCACAGCCCCGTCAGCGACTGGCGGGAAAAGCCGCGCAGATATTCGGCGTATGAACCGGCATCCGGCCCCAGGCGTTGTTGCAGCGTGGTCAGCACCTCGCTGCGTGCCGATAGCAACAGGTGTGCAACGCCAAGCATTTGTTCGAGGCGCGGATCGGGCTTGCGGCCTGCGACTTGCTGGCCCAGTACAGTGATCTGCTCGCGCGCGGCCTTGAGTTGCGCATCGTTGGCGGCGGTCTGGGCCGTGAGCATGGGCACCTCATGGCGCGCCAGCGCGCCCAGCGCTCCTGCCACCAGCAGCAGCAGTACGCCGGCTATTACCACATTGGATAGTGACAGCCAGTCGCGCTGCTTTAGCAGTGCGGCATCGTAAAGGTTGATCTGCTGGCTCATCGCGTCATCCTTCCCGCAAGGCCGCGCCGAGTGCGAGCCAGGCATCTGCCTGTGCGGCGGTTTCTTTCAGCCGGGGCGTTGCCGTGAAATCCATCACATCGGCCAGATTGGCAGCCGCCACCGGCAGTGACAGATTGCCACCCAGATACTCGATGAACGCCTCGCCACCCGGCAGCGGGCCGACCAGGATGCGGTTCAGCGGAATTGCGCTGAAATTGCGGTCGAAGCTGTCGAGCGAACGCTGAATGTCGAGCAGCACGCGCTCATGCAGCGCAGCGGCATTGGCGCCGGAGAGTTCCGGGCCGCTGACATCGATGTGGCGCGTCATGTAAAGCTCGCCCTGATAGCTGACGGTGAGCAATCCGCCCTTGTCGTTGAAGGCTACCAGCGCCAGAGCACGATTCGGTTCCTCGAACAGGGCGGCCAGGTTGCGTTGCGCCAGTTCGGGAATGTCGATGGCTGCCAGGGGTGCCTTGGCATCCTGAAACAGCTCCACGCGCGGGCGCAACACGGCATGACTGGCCGCCACCACCCACAACTGGGGTGTGCGACTGCCCTGCACGGGAATGTGCAACACGTCGATAGTGGCTTGATCGACGGGGAAGTCCACCATTTCCTTGATGCGCCAGCGCAGTGTTTCGCACACTTCCTGGTGCGGTGCATCCGCGGGCAGGCTGCCCGGCGCTTCGACCTGCAACAACTGGTACTGGCCGTGCCACAGCAGCGTGGTGCAGCGGTGGCGGGCCAGGCGCTTGGCGCTTTTCAGGCGCTTCAGGGCATCGAGCTCACTGCCTTCGCGGGCGAAGCTATCGCAGGCGCGCACGCGAGGTTTGGCATCGCGCGTGCGCGAAACGTCCGCGACGGTAATCCGGCCAGCGCCAAACACGATCGCCGACCAGCCCCCGCCCACCGCCTTTTCTTTCCGGAAAGTCATATCCGAACCTGAGATACCGTGTGTCCGGAGTGTATTGCCTCATTCCACGGCGAAATGCTTGAAAAGACGTGCGAAACCCCGCCAAATAAGGCGGTGCGCTTACCTGAAGCCGATGATCGGCTGGTCGACCGCGAGACTCTCGCCCGCGCGAGCCAGCAGCTCATCTACGATGCAATCACGCTCGGCCTTGAGCACATTTTCCATTTTCATTGCCTCGATCTTGGCCAGCACCTCACCCGCCTTGACTTCCTGGCCGGGTGCCACGGCGATCTGCGTCAGCAGTCCGGGCATCGGCGAGAGCAGGAACTTCGACGTGTCGGGAGGCGCCTTGTGCGGCATCAGCGATTGCAGATGGGCGGCACGCGCCGTCATCACCCGCAGGTCGGCCTGCGTGCCCCAGTGGAACAAGCGATATTTGAGGCCGCGCCGCTCGACCTGCATGCGGAAATGTTCACCATTCAAGGTGCCCTGATAGAGTGCCTGACCAAACTGCCAGTCGGTGCGGATTGCATGGGTTTCGCCGCCGAGGCGGATGTCCCAGCCGCCGGGCGCGGGCTGCACCGTCACCGCGTGGTCGGCGCCATCTTCAAGGCGCACGACAAAATCCGCGCCCGGCTTGTATTCATGCCCCGGCATCTGGCCGCTGATCAAGGCATTCCGCGCCAGATATTGACGATGCATGGCGGCGGCGACGCTGATCAGCATGGCCGGAGCGTCGTGCGGCACGGCGGCGGCATTGAAACCGCGCGGGTACTCCGCGGCGATCAGTCCAGTGTTGAAGTTGCCCGACACAAAGCGCGGATTTTGCAGCAGCGCCGCCTGGAAGGCGATGTTGCTGGCCACGCCGCGGATGACGAAAGCGTTCAGCGCGTCACGCATGCGGGCAATGGCCGCATCGCGCGTGGCGCCATGCACGATCAGCTTGGCGATCAGCGAATCGTAATGCATGGAAATTTCGCCGCCTTCATAGACGCCGGTATCGACGCGCACCTGCCCCGGCACTTCGGTCGGCGGCGCAAACCGGACCAGTCGGCCGGTGGACGGCAGGAAACCGCAGAACGGGTCTTCGGCGTTGATCCGGCACTCCATCGCCCAGCCGTCGAGCTTGATGTCGGCCTGCGTAAAGGGCAGTTTTTCACCGGCGGCGACACGAATCATCAGTTCCACCAGATCGAGGCCGGTGATGAATTCGGTCACCGGGTGCTCGACCTGCAGGCGCGTGTTCATTTCAAGGAAGTAGAAGCGCTTGTCCTTGCCGACGACGAATTCGACCGTGCCGGCCGACTGATAATTGACTGCCTTGGCCAGCGCCACGGCCTGCTCGCCCATGGCGCGGCGCGTTGCCGGGTCGATAAAGGGCGAGGGCGCTTCCTCGATGACCTTCTGGTGGCGGCGCTGCAGCGAACACTCGCGTTCGTGCAGATAGACGCAGTTGCCGTGCGCATCGCCGATCAACTGGATTTCAATGTGGCGCGGCTCCTCGACAAACTTCTCGATGAAGACGCGGTCGTCGCCAAAGGCATTTTTCGCCTCGGCCTTGCACGAGGCAAAGCCCTCAAACGCCTCGTTGTCGTTGTAAGCGACGCGCAGGCCCTTGCCGCCGCCGCCGGCCGATGCCTTGATCATCACCGGGTAGCCGATGTCTCTGGCGATTTGCACGGCCTGCTCGGGCGTGTCGATGGCTTCGTTGAAACCGGGAATGACGTTGACCTTCGCTTGGGTCGCCAGCTTTTTCGAGGCGATCTTGTCGCCCATCGCCGCCACGGAATAATGTTTCGGGCCGATGAAAATGATGCCGGACTCTTCCAGCCGGCGCGAGAACTCCTCGTTCTCGGAAAGAAAGCCGTAGCCTGGATGTACCGCCTCGGCACCGGTCTGCTGGCAGGCGGCGATGATTTTATCCATCGCCAGATAGGACTCTTTGGAGGGCGCCGGGCCAATGCAGACGGACTCATCGGCCATTTCCACATGCAGGGCGTCGCGGTCGGCCTCGGAATACACGGCGACCGTCGCAATGCCCATCTTGCGGGCGGTCTTGATGACGCGGCAGGCGATTTCCCCCCGGTTGGCAATCAGTATTTTCTTGAACATATCTCGATCCTCAGAGCGGAATGTTGCCGTGCTTGCGCCACGGGTTTTCGATTTTCTTGTTGCGCAACATGACCAGCGAGCGGCAGATGCGCTTGCGAGTTTCATGGGGCTGGATGACGTCGTCGATGAAGCCGCGCGCGCCGGCGACGAAGGGGTTGGCGAACTTGGCCTTGTATTCGGCTTCGCGCGCCGCGACCTTTTCCGGGTCGCCTTTCTCTTCGCGGAAGATGATCTCGACCGCGCCCTTCGGACCCATCACCGCAATCTCGGCGGAGGGCCAGGCGAAATTGACGTCGCCGCGCAGGTGCTTGGAGGCCATCACGTCGTAGGCGCCGCCGTAGGCCTTGCGCGTGATCAGCGTCACCTTGGGCACGGTGCATTCGGCGTAGGCGTAGAGCAGCTTGGCGCCGTGCTTGATGATGCCGTTGTATTCCTGCGCGGTGCCCGGCATGAAGCCCGGCACATCGACAAAGGTGACAATCGGAATGCCGAAGGCATCGCAGAAACGCACGAAACGCGCCGCCTTGATCGCCGACGTGATGTCGAGGCAGCCGGCCAGCACCAGCGGCTGGGTGGCGACGATGCCGATCGCCTGGCCCTCCATTCGCGCGAAGCCGATGACGATGGTCCTGGCGTGATCCGGTTG
>JAUXWU010000192.1 GCA_030680085.1 Rhodocyclaceae bacterium
CGCTAACAATGATCGACGAACCATCGGCAGGCAGCCATTACGGCGGTGAAGTTGCCGCACCGGTTTTTTCAAATGTGATGGCCGGCGCGTTGCGAATGCTTGGTGTGGCCCAGTGATAAAGGGAAGTGCGGTTCGGTTGTCATCGTTAAGTCGCGATGAGTGCCAGCAGTGCCGCGCCGTAGCGCTCGGCCTTGGCTTGGCCGATGCCGGGGACGTCGAGCAGTTCGTCCTGATTCGTCGGCGTGCGGGCGGCCAGTTCGTGCAGGGTCTTGTCGTGCAGGATCACGTAGGCGGGCACGCCTTGCGTTTTGGCCTGCTCGGCGCGCCAGGCGCGGAGTGCCTCGAACAGGGTTGGATTGCTGGCGGCGGGCGCTGCGGTAGCGCTTTTACGCCGCTCATTACGCCGTCCAGCCAGCGCCGACTTTTGGTGTGGTTTGATGATCTGGCGGCGCAGATGCAGCACGGTTTCGCCCTTCAGCACGGGGCGTGCGGCAGCAGTGAGCTTGAGCGCGCCATAGGCTTCTGCATCGGCATGCAGCAGGCCGCCGGCCAGCATCTGACGAAACACCGAGCGCCAGCCGGTCTCGTCGGTATGGGCGCCGTCGCCGAAGGTCGGCAGGGCGTTGTGGCCGAACTGCTGCATGCGCGCGGTGTTTTTGCCGCGTAACAGGTCGATCAGGTGTCCCGCGCCGAAGCGCTGGCCGGTGCGCAGGATGGCGGATAGGGCCTTTTGCGCCGCCATTGTGCCGTCCCACAGTTCCGGCGGTTCGAGGCAGGTATCGCAGTTGCCGCAGCGGTCTTCCCGCGCCTCGGCAAAGTAGGCGAGGAGGCGCGTGCGCCGGCATTCGGCGGTTTCGCACCAGGCCAGCAGGGCGTCGAGCTTGCCGCGTTCGATGCGCTTCTGTTCCTCGCCGGCTACCGATTCGTCGATGCGCATTCGATGAATCATCACGTCGTTAAGGCCGTAGGTCATCCAGGCTTCGGCCGGCTCGCCGTCGCGCCCGGCGCGGCCGGTTTCCTGATAGTAGGCTTCGAGGCTCTTCGGTAGGTCGAGATGGACGACGAAGCGCACGTCGGGCTTGTCGATGCCCATGCCGAAGGCGATGGTGGCGACCATGACGATGGCGTCCTCGCGCAAAAAACGCTGCTGATGGCGGGTGCGCGTCGCCGTGTCGAGACCGGCGTGGTACGCCAGGGCGGTGATGCCCTGCGTGGCCAGCCAGACGGCGGTTTCATCGACTTTTTTGCGCGACAGGCAATAGACAATGCCGGCTGCGTTTTCGTGCGTGGCGAGGAAATCGAGCAACTGGCGGCGGGGGTTGTCACGTTCGACCACGCTATAGCGGATGTTCGGCCGATCGAAGCTGGAGATGAAGATCCGTGCCTTGTCCAGGCCGAGGCGCAGCAGAATTTCCCGGCGCGTCAGTTCGTCTGCCGTGGCGGTCAGCGCGATGCGCGGCACGGCGGGATAGCGCTCGTGCAGGATCGAAAGCTGGATGTACTCGGGGCGGAAATCGTGGCCCCACTGCGAGACGCAGTGCGCCTCGTCAATGGCGAACAGGACGATGTTGCCGGCGGCGTTCATCTGGTCGAGCAGGGCGAGAAAGCGCTCGGTCAGCAGGCGTTCCGGCGCGACGTAGATCAGGTCGAGCGTGCCCGCCAGCAGTTGCCTTTCCGTTGCGCTGGCCGTTGCATAGTCGAGAGAAGAATTCAGAAACGCGGCGCGCACCCCCGCCTGGCGCAGGGCATCGACCTGATCCTGCATCAGCGCGATGAGCGGCGAGACCACCACGCCGACGCCCGGCCGCAGCAGGGGGGGAATCTGGTAGCACAGCGACTTGCCGCCGCCGGTGGGCATCAGCACCAGCGCGTCGCCGCCGCGGCTCAGGTGATCGATGATCTCGGCCTGCGGCCCGCGAAAGGCCGGATAGCCGAAGACCTGGCGCAGCGTGTCGAGTGCGGTCATGGCGCGGCGCGGCGATGAACCTTGTCGTAGGCGGCCAGCAGTCGCTGATGCATGGCGCAACCGGCCAGCGTCAGGCCCGGCGCGGCAATGGCGAAAAAACGCTGCTCGCCGTCGAGCAGGGCTTCTGCCTGCTCCACCACGGCGGCGCCGTAAAGCTGGCGCAGCGCGTCGTCACAGGCGGCGGCGCGCTCTGCGTCGTCGAGCCGGATGAGGGTGTCGATGCAGCGATAGACACGGCGGCGCTCTGGATTGATCTGCGCGAAATGCAGGATCCATTCGAGTCCTTCGCGGATGTCATCTTCCAGGCCTGCGGCCAGCGCCACCAGGGTTTTCAATTCGCCGACGCGCAGGTCTTCCCAGAGCGTGCCGGCATCTGCCGCCAGCCCGATCAGCGCGGCGACCAGCCGCTGGTCGTCGATGCCGCTGTCGCTGTCGTTTAAGGTGGCGAGCAGTTCGGCGCAGGCAGCGTCGTCCAGTTCCGGCAGTTGCAGGATGGCGGCGCGGAAGCGGTTGCCGACGCTATTGTTTTCCCATTCGAGATCGTCGAGCGGATAGATTTCGGATAGGCCCGGCACGAGAATGCGGCAGACATAGACGCCGAGCTGGTCGAAATCGGCGATATGAACGTCGTGGCCCATCGCGTGAATGCGTTCGACCAGCCAGGCGCAGTCGTGCCCGGTGGCGGCATCCGGGGTGCTGAAATTCCAGTCGTGGAAAGCGAAGTCGGGCGTGTCGCCGAGAAAGTTCCAGTGGAGGATGCCGCTCGAATCGACAAAGTGGATTTCGAGATTGGGGGCGCTGGCGACTTCTTCGAGGTCGAAGCCCGGCTCGGGAAAGCCGCCCAGGGCGTCGAGCGCGCGGCCCTGCAGCAGCTCGGTCAGCGCGCGTTCCAACGCGACATCAAAGCGCGGATGGGCGCCGAAGCTGGCGTAGCAACCCTGATCGTGGGGATTGAGCAGGGTGACGTTCATCACCGGATACTCGCCGCCCAGCGAGGCATCCTTGACCAGGATGCCGAAGCCGGCGGCCTCAAGCGCGGCGATGCCGGCGGCAATGCGCGGATAACGGGCGATGACGTGTGCCGGCACATCCGGCAGGCACAGGCCTTCGGCGATGACGCGGAACTTGATGTGGCGCTCGAAAATCTCCGACAGCGCCTGGGTGCGCGCCTCGGCGGGCGTGTTGCCGGCCGCCATGCCGTTGCTGACATACAGGTTGCCGATGAGGTTGACGGGGAACCAGACCGTTGCGCCATCGCTTTGCCGTGTATAGGGCAGGGCGCAGATGCCGCGCGCGGAGTTGCCGGAATTCAGGTCGACCAGTGTTGCGGCGTCGATGCTGTTTTCCGGGTTGTAGAAGTCTTGCAACTCCTGTGTCAGCAGCCCGGCGGGCCAGGTTCCATCTTCCGGCATGACGAACCACTGTTCAGCGGGGTAATGCACAAAGTCGCGGTTGGCGATGTCCTCGCCCAAGTAGTAATGCGTCCAGAAATAGTTGCAGGCGAGGCGCTCGAAAAACTCGCCCAGCGCGCTGGCCAGCGCCGCCAGCTTTGTCGCGCCCTTGCCGTTGGTGAACAGCAGCGGACAGTCACGGTCCGCCACATGCACCGACCAGATGCCCTCGACAGGATTCTGCCAGGAGCGTTCCTCGACATGAAAGCCGAGCTGCGCCAGCCGGTGCTGCAAGGTGGCGATCGAAGTTTCGAGCGCGGCATCCTTGCCCGTGATGAAGGTTTCGTGGTGCATGGGGTGTCCGCCGTGGGCCTATTGCTTGCCGTAAGTGCTGTCGTGATCGGCTGCAATGGTCAGCAGCCGGATGAAATCGCCTTCGCGGTAGGCGGTAGCCCGGCGCGCTTGCGTAATCCGCAGTGAGTAAATGGCGTCGATGCCCGTCGGCGGTTTGACGCTGGCAATCTTTTCCCACTTCAAGCCGTTGTCCCGATACACCTGACTCCAGGTCATCAGCCGCAGTTTGCCGAGCGTGTTCAGTGCGGCAAGTCGCTCCGGCTTTTGCAGCGTCAGCAGGTTCTCTTGAAACACGGGGTTGTTGAGGTCGAGCCTGAGCCTTGCATCCGGGTCAGGTCGCACCATTCAGCTTCTCCAGCAGGGCTTCCGCATTGGCATCGGTCGGCGCGTTGGCCTGTGCCCAAGTCAGGGCATTTTGTAGATCGGCGGCGGCCTGTGACTGATGCAGCCAGCGCTCGTTATTTGGAACGACCGTGGCGGTACGCACCAGCCACACGCCGGGTTCCTGCTCTTCCACCAGCACCTGTTGCCCGGCGAACTGTTTGCCGAGCGAGATCTGCCCGTTGGTGCCGATTACCTTGACACTGGGTTGTGTTGCCATGGCTGTCATCGTCATCTTCCGATTGTTTATCGCACCAACGCACTATAGCACTAAAATACTAAAAACATGATACGGGAGTCTGGCGACTGTCTCAGCCGAGCCAGCGCCGCCGCCAGAATATCGCGGAGAGCGTCGCCGCCACGCCGGAAAGCGGTGGTTCCGGCGAGGTCTTCGAGGGTGGAGTGGGAGATCAAGTCATCGAGCATTGTTCTGACCGATCATTTCCGAAAAACATGTTCCCGATGCCAATCCATGTAGGGCTGATGCTGGGAGCGCAATTGCACGATCGGCTTATCGCCGGTCAGGCCCAGCACCTGAAGTGACATTTGCGACAACCCCGGGCTCGGAATGACATATCCGCCCTGATCAACCGTGATCAGCCCCCTGTCAAAGGCGGCATCCAGATGCGCAGCGAGTAGCAGGCCGTTGTAGACGTCGAGGCGCTCGGCGTCGTTTGCATCCTTCCACGGTTTGGCGTGGCTGGCGCGCAGCAGCGCTGGTTCATCCAATCCTGTTATTGCGCAGCATCCGGCCCAGAGCGCCATGAGCCCATCGCGAAACAAATCCTGCCCCACTCGTTGCCGGACAAGCGATTCACGTTCAGTGGCAGAAAGCGTTTGAACCTGCTGATTCCACGATTCGAGCAGTTGATTGGGTAGCGCCCGCGCAAGGGCGAAGGCGCGGCCAAGCACGGAGTCCAGATCCACGAAATCCGCGGCAGTTGTCCACGCCAAACAACCTTCAATCGCCAAAGGTGCGGGAATAGACAGGCGATTCAGTTCGGCTGCGACATTCACCATCGAAAGCCCGATCACTGGGCGGGTATCCATGATGCCGAGCCAAATCTTCAGCGGGCACTGACTGCTGCGAAACGACATCAGGCTGTTCGCCAGACCTCCGACAACGTCAAAGCCGGAATCAATTGCAGCCTTCTCCAACTGGGCCAGTGTCAGGAGTTTCAGTTCGGAAAGTGCGGTCATTTATCGCCTACCGCGAGATAGGCTTGGTCCGGCCGGTTTTTCCGATCCGGGAACCGCAAGGCGGTAGCCGGTGCTGCCGTTTGACCAACCGAATTCCAGTGCAGGGCACGCGACCGCCAGTGCTCGGCAATCCCCTGCACAAAATCAGGATGAACGATCTTGGCTCGCGCGATCAGCCAGTCGGCATCTTCCCGGCGCAGATAAAAGCCTTCGCAAGCCCCTGAGCGGTACGCGCTGGAAGACTCGAGGACTAGACGCTTCAGATCGGCCAGCAAAAAATGCCCGACACCAAGGGTTCGAATTGTTGTAAGGCCCAGCCGTTCGGCCAGCGCATTACGCCGGGCGGTGCTCCAGAAACGCCCCTGACAACGATCATAAACATCGAAGACTACAAAGAAGTCCGGCAGGTTGGTGTAAGCAATGCTGTGCGTCGCCGCCACCCACTCGCCGAACAGAATCAGCTTGTCGCCCAGTGCATCGAGCAGCGCCGATTCATGGCTGGCAAGCCAGGCATTGAGCCGGGAAAACTGCCCCGTGTAGGGCATTTGGAGATACTGCCCCCGATTTTGCGCTCTCACCGTTCCATCCGACCCGACGGAAAATCCCAGATTGGCCCCGTCGACTTTTTCCTCCAGCACCACGGCTTCGCGCAAGAACTGGTCGGCCTCATCAACGGCAAGCACCTTGTCGTCGCGTGGCTGTCCCTTGCCTAGCCAAGCGATGTGCGGCGTATGCGGGAAGCGGAAGAAGTCGCTCATACCCCGAACTTCTTCTCATGAAAGCGCGTGATGTCGGATCTGCAAAGGAACTTGACCGCAACACCATGCCGCGCCAGTGCGGGAGCCCAGTCCAACCATTTGGAATCCACCGCCTGCAATACCGGTGGTTTCGCTGGGTGGGCATTGGCTACCGCGACGAATTTCCGGTCCGGATCATCGAAGTTGGCAAGCGCCGCGTCGTTGGGAAAACTTTCAAACTCACGTGTATCGTGCGCTTGCAAAGTTACGGAGTCGACGCGCATGACATTGACGCGATTTTGCAGCGCCCATTTCACGAAGGCATCGCCGGGGCGGTTTCCTTTCTTCGGCTGGGTCTTGTGCAAATACTCTCCGAGAATCCGGAACTGATCGTCCAGCGCCAATCTCCCGCTCTGCATGATGTTCTGTAGTTCGACGGCGCAAGTTGCAACGCATGTCCTGGAGACATCGGCATGCTGCCCATTGGCCACCAGCACCACGTTCGTATCGACAACGGCAACACTCACGTCGATTGCCCCTGCTGCCGGCTCATGGCGGCTACCGTGCGCGCCGTCAGATCGGCCATCTCGTCGCCAAAGAAGTTTTCAGGCCAATTCTCGATATCACCGTAGAGATTGAGCCTCAGCGGTTCCAGTTCCGTTGCGCTGCCCACTCGTTTGCAAAAGTAGATCGCCACGTCATTCGGGGTGATTTCTCCCTCGGCAACGCGCCGCTGCAGGCGGTTCAAGAAATGCTCGGAATGGCTCTCGACGATGATCTGCACATTGCGCTCCTTGCCATCCTCTCGGGCGCGAATGGCCGAAATGAAGACATCCGCCAACTCCGCCTGCACCTGGGGATGAAGGTGAATTTCCGGCTGCTCCATCCAGACCGTTGAATTCGGCGGGCAGTAGAAAGCCTGAACCAGAACCGGCAAAACCTGCGACACGCCAAAGCCCACATCGGTAATCTTCACCTCCGGCGCTTTGGCATGGGCCTTCACCAGTACCTCGTATTCCTTTCGGCCTTCGGCAACCGGTCTCACCGTAAAGCTGTGAATGACGCCCAAATCCTTCAGCCAGGTGGCAACAAACTCCGCAAAGGCATGTTTTGAACGTTTGGGGCCACGATTCAACGTGCGCCCCTCGTTCTGGGCCGCAAGTATTGCTGCAATGGTGTATTCGCCCATTTGCCCCACGCCTTCCGGCGTGTCGCCCGACCACTGATAGGTGCGCTGTGGATGGTTGCGCAACGGCCCCAGGTAACCAATGCTCCCGAGCATGGATTCCGTGGCGAGCGCGAAGTCGCTTAGAAAGCCGGCGTTCTTGAAGCGAGCCATACTCACGTCCGACACCCGATAGAACTTTTCCGGCTCTTCCAGTGGCCATTTGCGTCCGTCAGCCATCTTGAATTGATAGCGCTTGGAGTCCAGCAAGAACTTGCGGTTGTCACCGCGAGTCAGATCGACATCCAGCACCACGCCATCGGCATTGCTCAAGTCATAGCGCAGTGCACTGACCTCGGGTTGTCCGAGTTTTCCCGCTGCCACGGTCACGGCAAGATTTAGACTATCCCCCAGATAGCGTTGAGAGAGTTTGAGCGGATCGCGCACCTCCATTGCTTTTGGCAATGCCCATCCCATCTCGAATTCGAGCGACTTGGTCAAATCATGCCCATGCAAGCAATCTGCAAAGGTGCCTAGGTCAATCAAGGTCGAGGTATCGCCAAGGTGCAGGGCGCGCTTGCGGTCGGTTGACATCGCCGTCTGCTTGAGCGCCAGCAGCAAATGCCCCAGGCTGCTCTTGCCCGCGCTGTTGGCGCCAAAGATGACGGTCAGCGGTGCCAGACGGATTTTTCCTGTGTCGCGCCAAGCCTTGAAATTCTTGATGTGCAATGAGGTCAGCATGTGATTACCTTTCGATACCGCGCCCGTTGATAAATCATCAACGAAATGAGGTGATACGCTCTGAATATAGATGAAATGTTGCCTTCGCAGAAGTCGGCGCTGGCGGGACGGTAATCATTGAAGTCCCCCGCTTTCCAGCGTGTCCCATGCCGCCAGCACCAGCTACCGGGTGGATGTCGGAGTGCGTGCGCATAGCTCACTTGGAAATTTCCAGCAGCCACGAGAAAAGTACCTCGTATGCAGCCTTCCCGACCGGATCGTTTTGCATATCGGTTGGATCAAGGGCCCCGTGCATCACGTTATTGCGTACGAGGTACAGAAGTTCCAACGCAATGGCAAATCGCGTAGGCGGCACCCAATCGTGCTGCGGGACATTTGCCCAACTCAACAAGGCGCTGAAATGCTGATCAGCTGCCAAGCGGTTGCCAAGAATGCGTGCAATGGTTTGTGATTGGGTTGGTTTCTGAGAAGCAACAAAGAATGCCGACGCATCCGACGCTATTCCGTAATGCGCTAGAACATCCTGCACCGAAATTGAGGAATCGACCATGCCTTCGGAAGACGCCTCACTCTCGCGAAGTGCGCGGTACCAAGCCACGTAAACTGTGCTGGGGATGTGCAGGCAGGGCAATTGGCGAGTTGCTCGTCCCGCTGCCGGGCGAGGATGGCCGCCAGTCCAGATTAGCGGGCCAAGGGTCGGATTCGCTGTTACCTCGCTCACCAGCGCGGAAAAGCGAGTATGCGCTTCATGCGCAACGAAACCTTTCGTTGCCGCGTCTTGAATGTGACGCACGTTCCGCTCGACACGTTGATCGTCTGTGGCACACGCCGCATCAAAGGCCAAACGAAATGGATCTGAAGGCGGGAGGCTTTGGATCGAGCTCAAGATGTTACGGTCTGATCCGGCGAAACGGGAGTCGCGCCTATAAAGATCGTTGAAGCTACTCCACATCGAGGCAAAAGCTCCGAGATAGCGTATCCGCTCACTCGTGACCCATCTATTTAGAGTTGCATCTGCCATGGCACTCATACCGGAATCGGAGCAAAAGTCGGCGTTGGCGGGACGGCGGTCACGATAGTTCTCCACGTTCCAGCTTGTCCCATGCCTCCAGCACCGGTCGCCGGAAGCCGCACTCACCAAATTCCCTGACCTCGCTGTTCTTGAGCGACGCGAAAGGTTTCGGAAGGGTAATCCGTAGCCCGGGGCTCAGGCACCGATATTTTTCTTGGATGATGTTCACGGAGTCTCCTCGTGTGCTGACAGCCTCTCAGTCTGAGTAAAAGCACTGAACCGCCGCCCGAACAGCAGCCCCTCATCGTGGCTGGGATCGAGGGTCAGGCTCAGGAAAGGTGGCTGCTGGAGAGAATCAGGCGGCGGCGTGGTGGTGGTGACGATGTACTGGAACGGTGCCGAGTCGCCGTAGGCCTCGCGTTCGATGCGCTCGACCAGGTGAAGAAAATCCCGGTACGGGCGCGGCCCCATGTCGGCTTCTCGCGGGCAATCGTGGATCATCAGGCCGGGGAATGCGCTGGCCGGGTCGCTCGCATCGAGCAGGCACACCACGTCGCCCAGCAGGATTTCCAGTACGCGGAAGGCCTCGCCGCCGCGGAGCGAAAGACGGAATGGGCGGGTTTCATCGCGCACTTCCAGGGTGCCGAAGGCCTCGTTGGACAGCAGCGCGCGAGCGAACAGGTCGGTGAGTCCGCTCAGAGATTGCTCACGACTCGATCTCTCGTGCTGGAGTGTCACAAGCCGCACTCGGGCGGCATCGATGTTGTTCGCAATTTCAGTGCAACGCGAGACGGACTGTTCGATCTGCATTGCGGCCTCGGGCGACCCGGACGCAAGCTCCCACCGTTCGAGTTCGGCCAGCAAGCGCTGCCCGCGATCCAGTTCGAGCGCGGCTGTGTCTCGCTTTATTCGCAGTGCCTTAGCTTCCCGCGCCTTGGCATCAACCCGTTGCTTCGCCAATTGCAGGGGCTTGTCGGCCGACGTCCGCCGCTCCAACGCCTGCGCCGCGCGCGCCGTCCAGTCAGCGCCGACTTTTGTCAGCGCATTCAGATCGCGACCATCGGCGTAGCTCAGGGTCTGAATTTCCTTCAGGATATAAGTGCATTCCTGAAATGCTACTCGGCCATACTCGCAGGGGCCGGGTAAGTTCTTCAGCTTTTCGCGCCGTTCGGCAATCTGCCGGTATGCACTTTCGTCATTGCGCCGCGCCGCATCCGCCATCTGATAATCGTCTTCAGCCAGATCGTAGTCCGCCTTCCGCTGCTTATGCTCCACGCGCAGATCAAACAGCTCGTTGGTCAGCGCTTCGTCCTCGCCATCCAGGCGGGCCAGCTTGGCCTCCGTCGCAGTCTTCGCGCCACGAATCGCGGTCTCGACGGAATCCTTGAACAGGTCATCGGATCGCATCGGCAAATCGGCGGGAACACGAAGCCATGCGCGAAGTTCGGATTCGATGCGGCCCCGGATCAGGCTTGGCTCCTGCCTGAGGCCAGCCGTCGCCTCCTCCGCTGCTTCCAGTTCAAGTTCCAGGGAACGCAAACGCATCAGCAATTGCGATTCGTCTTGATCCAGCAAGCCAAGCACGGCACGCATCACGATGGGCGGGTCTTGCCGTGGCCGCTGCAAGCCCGTACCTTCCCCTTCGCGCCAACTGAAAAAGCTTTTGAAGCGCCCGCCCTGGTCTCGCGCCATCCACGCCAGCACATGCCGCCACAGGATGGCCTGCCCGGTTTCCGGGATCGTTCGCGGAGAAACGCCCGACAGCATCGCCGCGGAAAGATGCGCCTCGAAATCCTTGAAGGATTGCGTCCCGCCATCGGTCAGGAGGGCGTCCAGATCGTCGCCGGGAGACGCGAAGCCTTCACGGTGCGGATTGAAGAAGCGGAATACCGCGAAGACTTCGCTGCCGACATGCACCACGGCGCCGACACCGCCTTGAGGATACTCATCGAGCACCTCATCCCGCAGCTCGTCGATCGCCTTGCCACTGTCGCCCAGGCAGTACCGCAGCAGCAGACACAGCGACGTTTTGCCGACCCCATGCCCCGCCGCGTGCACGCCCGCATAAGTACTGTTGTCATCCGGCTCGCGCGCCCAGACAATGTTGATGCCGCGCCGGAACGTGATCGACCGGATGCAATGATCGGCACCCGGCTCGCTGAAGATCGCCAGGCGCTCGAACCAGAGACGGGGTGCCGTCGTCTGTGTCGCTAGGCGCTTGATCAAGTCATCCATGGCTGGCCGACGCCTATGCCCGCTTCGTCGACGGTTGCGAAGTGGCGTCCGGCGCGTCGGCTGCTTGCCGTTCCAGGCTGGCACGGACAGCGCGCAGCAGAATGCCCGCAATCTCCTCGGTGCCCTGCTCAACGATCAAGCCGGCCGGAAGGGCGGCATTCGGAACCGCCGCGATCCACGCTCCCTGCTGCTCGACGCGAATGGCTCCGGCATCCTCGAAGAAACTCAGCATAGTCTGGAGCCGTTCGAGGCGAGCGGGCAGAAACAGGGCCTCGTGCAATTGGCAGTAGGCGGCAAGGCGATCCGCCTCTGCCTGCTCCGATAGGCTGGATTTCACCGCTGGTGTATGCGC
>JAUXWU010000196.1 GCA_030680085.1 Rhodocyclaceae bacterium
ATGAAGTCGTCGTAGTTGCCCGGATAGACGGTGATCTTGCCGTAGTCCAGGTCGGCCATGTGGGTGCAGACCTGATTCAGGAAGTGGCGGTCGTGGGAGATGATGATCATCGTGCTGTCACGCGCGTTGATCACGTTCTCCAGCCAGCGGATGGTGTTGATGTCGAGGTTGTTGGTCGGCTCGTCGAGCAGCAGTATCTCGGGGTTGGCGAACAGTGCCTGCACCAGCAGCACGCGCAATTTCCAGCCCGGCGCGACCTCGCGCATCGGGCCGTTGTGCTGCTCGGTGGGGATGCCGACACCCAGCAGCAGCTCGCCGGCGCGCGCTTCGGCGGTGTAGCCGTCGTATTCCGCGAAGTGGTGCTCCAGCTCGGCCGCGTGCATGTACTCGTCTTCGGTGGCGTCGGGGTTGGCGTAGATCGCGTCCTTTTCCTGCATGCAGGCCCACATGGCTTCGTGGCCCATCATCACCACGTCGAGCACGCGCACGTCCTCGTAGGCAAACTGGTCCTGGCGCAGGAAAGCCATGCGCTCGTGGGCGTCGAGGCTGACGTTGCCGGCGGAAGGCTCCAAAGCGCCGGCGAGGATTTTCATGAAAGTAGTATTGCCCGAGCCGTTGGCGCCGATCAGGCCGTAGCGATTACCCTCGCCAAACTTGACGGAAACGTTTTCAAACAGGGGCTTGGCCCCGAACTGCATGGTGATGTTGGATGCGACGAGCACTGAAAATCCTTTGGCGGGGCAAAACGTAAGGCGCGCAGTCTACCCGCGTCGCCGTCTCGCCAGCGCCGACTTTTTCGCAGGCGGGACGCCCAACATTCCGCCAGCGCCGACTTTTTCACAATAGTGTCAGACCAGCCGCCGCATCATTGCGCTGACATCCGGTGCCAGCAGCGCTTCGGCTTGAGCGGCGGCGCGCTCTAGCGCGGCGCCGAAGGCCAACCGGTCTTCCGCATCCCCGCGCAGAATGCCGTTGTCAAGCAGGTGGTCGATCAGGGCGGCCATCAGGGGGCGATCGGCAAACTCGGGGGTTTTGCCGGTGTGCAGCAGCGCCAGCCGCTGCGCCAGCAGGACGCTTTGCTCAAGCAGCGCGGCGCGCGTTAGCTGACCGCTGCCGCCGTGGCGCAGCAGCATCAGGACCAGGAAGTAACGCTCCATCTGCGGCCGCAGGATTTCGCCCAGCCAGAGCAGGTCACTCTTCGCCACCGTGTTGGCGGTCGGCGCGCTGGCGTTGCCGGCCTGCCGCTCGATCAGCCCGCGCGCGGCAAATTTCCCCAGCACGTCCTCCAGCGCCGCCGGCAGATCCGCTTCGTCCAGACGCAGATACAGGCTGTCGCGCATCAGCCCGAGCAGGTCGGTCAGCGTTTCGAGCAGCCGTTTTTCGGGCAATGGCCCATGCTGCACGACCAGGCAGGCCACCAGCGCCGGCAGGGCATACAGGTGAAAGACGTTGTTGCGGAAGTAGGCCAGCAGGGCGGCTTCGTTGCTGTTGGCGCCGATCAGCGCGCCGAGCGGATGTTCGATGCGATGCACAGCAGCGAGCTTCAGCGCGGCGGCAATGCAGGCCGCGCCGTCGGCCGGCGCGGCGCTATGCTCCACATCGAGAAATGCCTGCAAATGGTCGATCTGGCGGGCCAGCGCGTCGGCATCGGCGGTCGCCTTGGGCGTCGACAGCAGGGCGAGCCCCACCAGATTGACGGGATTGACCAGCGCCGCCGCGTTGATGCGCCGCACCAGCTCGCTGGCAATTTCACCCACGGCGCCGCGCTGCCAGTCGGTTTCTCCGGGAGATTCCGCCGCAACGGTGCGCCAGTCCGGATGCCGCGCATCGAGCCAGTCGGCGAGCGGCAGCGGCTCGCCGAAATTTACATAGACCTGGCCGAAATGGCGGCGCAGCACGCGCAGGGCGGAGAACAGGCTCCACAGCGATTCGCGGCGCTTCGGCCGGCCGCTGAGTTCGTCCACGAAGCTCGCGCCTTCGGGCAGTTTTTCGTAGCCCAGATACACCGGCACGAAAACCAGCGGCCGCTCGTGCCGGCGCACAAAGCTTTGCACCGTCATGCCGAGCAGGCCGGCCTTGGGCGGCAGCATGCGGCCGCTGCGGCTGCGGCCGCCCTCGATGAAGAATTCGAGCGGAAAGCCGCGCGCCAGCATGCGATGCAGGTATTCGGCAAACACCGTCGCATACAGGGGATCGCCCTTGAAGGTGCGGCGCAGGAAAAACGCGCCGCCGCGCCGCAGCAACCGGCCGATCAGCGGCAGGTCGAGATTGTCGCCGGCGGCCACATAGGGCGGCGTCAGTCCGCTGCGGAAGATCACATACGACATCAGCAAGTAGTCGATGTGGCTGCGATGGCAGGGAACATAAACCAGGCTTTGCCCCGCCGCGATGCGGGTCAGCACGTCGAGGTTGCGCACTTCGACGCCATCGAACAGGCGGGTCCACAGCCAGGTCAGCAAAATCTCGCCGGCCCGCACCACGCCATGGGAATAGTCCGAAGCGATGGCGAGCGCATGGCGCCGCGCCAACTGGTGCACCGCTGCGGGCGTGAGGTTCTCGCGCGTCGCGGCGGCGGCCATGGCCGCGCCCACCTCGGGTGAAGCCAGCAGGGCCTCCACCTCGGTATGGCGATGCGAAACATCCGGCCCGATGGCCATTTCCCGCTGCCGGCGGAAATGGGCGCGCAATACCCGCGCGCATTTTTTCCCGGCCAGCGCGGCATCGTCCACGCCCTCGATCAGGGTGGAGAGGGAAAGCGGCTGACCGAAATGGACATGGGTCTGGCGCCCGTGCAGCAGCACCGCCAGCCAGTGCCCGAGGGGATTGCGGCGCTGCCACGACTCGGCCAGCAGGGCGCGCACGATCGAATCCTGCTGCTTCGGCGCCCGTCCCCACAACACCGTCACCGGCACGAGCTGCACATCCGCCGCGTCATCCGCCTTCAGCGTCGCAATCAGGCGAGCCAGCAAGGGCGGGGCGGCATACTGCGCGCGCGCCCGGCCAAACAGCCGCCAACCCCCGGTCAACGCAAACCCGGCAACCCGGAGCGGCGTATCCGTCCTGGGCAAACCGGCGCGTTCCACCGCGTCCTGCAGCACCAGCCGGTCAGACCACCAGTTTTCGCGCAGCACATAGCAGACGGGCCGCGCCGGATCGAGCCCCAAGGTTTCGGGCACGCCGGCGTTTTCAGGAAACACCCGCACCTTCACCCACAGATGCAGCAGACGCAGCGCCAGATTCATGTCGACCAGAGTCAGTGATGCCAAAGGGCCGTCAGTATAATTCCGGCTCTGCCAAGTTACGCACCGGCGCACCCCGAATTTCCCGCATGACCCGAGCCGCCTCTGCCCCACCAGGAGATTTCGCCGACCACACGCCGATGATGCAGCAATATCATCGGCTGAAGGCGGCGCACCCGGACGGGCTGCTGTTCTACCGCATGGGCGATTTCTACGAGTTGTTTTACGCCGATGCGGAACGGGCGGCCAAGCTGCTCGACATCACGCTGACGAAGCGCGGCCAGTCGGCAGGCCAGCCGATTCCGATGGCGGGCGTGCCTTACCACGCCGTCGAGCAATATCTGGCGCGGCTGGTGAAGCTCGGCGAATCGGTGGCAATCTGCGAGCAGATCGGCGATCCCGCCACGAGCAAAGGCCCGGTCGAACGGCAGGTGGTGCGCATCGTCACGCCCGGCACGCTGACCGATGCCGCCTTGCTCGATGACCGGAGCGACAGCCTGCTGCTTGCCGTGAATGTGGAACGCCAGCGGGTTGGTTTGGCGTGGCTCAACCTCGCCAGCGGCGAACTGCGGCTGCTGGAAACCGCGGCAGCCGCCCTGCCCGCGCAACTGACGCGTTTGCAGCCGGCGGAAATCCTGCTTGGCGAAAGTGTCAATTTTTCGTTGCCAGAGCAAATCTCGGCGTCGCATTCATCTCTCCTAAGACGGCGTCCCGACTGGCATTTCGACACCGCCAGCGCGACGCAACTGCTGACTGACCACTTCGGCACCCGCGACCTCGCGGCTTTCATTCCGGCCGAGGAGGAATCCGCCCTTGCGCTAGGCGCGGCGGGCGCGTTGATGCGCTACGCGCAGGCAACGCAGTTGCAGGCACTCTTGCATGTCACCGGCCTGACGCTGGAACGCGAAGCACACTGGTTGCGGCTTGACGCGGCGACGCGCCGCAACCTCGAAATCACCGAGACCTTGCGTGGCCAAAGTGACCATGGCGCGCCGACGCTGCTGGCGCTGTTCGACACCTGCAGTACCGCGCCAGGAGCGCGCTGGCTGCGCCACTGCCTGCACCACCCCTTCACCGACCGCGCTCTGGCGGCAGCGCGCCACGGCGCCATCGCCACGCTGCTGGGTGACGACAACAACGGACCGCTCGACTCCCTCGCCAGCGCATTGAAGGGCAGCGCCGATGTCGAGCGCATCGGCAGCCGCATCGCGCTGAAAAGCGCGCGCCCCCGTGACCTCGCCGCCCTGCGCGACACGCTGCGCCAACTGCCCGACATTGCCGGCCAGATCGAAGGCTGCGCGGGATTGCTGCAAACGCTGCAGGACGACCTCGCCGTGCCCGGTGACTGCCTCGACCGGCTGGAACGCACGCTCGCCAGCGACCCGCCGACACTGCTGCGCGACGGCGGCGCCATCGGCACCGGTTTCGACGTCGAGCTCGACGAACTGCGGGCAATCCAGAGCAATTGCGGCCAGTTCCTGATCGAGCTCGAAGCCCGCGAAAAGGCGCGCACGGCGATCCCCAGCCTCAAGGTCGAATACAACAAGGTGCATGGCTTCTACATCGAAGTCACCCACGCC
>JAUXWU010000173.1 GCA_030680085.1 Rhodocyclaceae bacterium
CTCGTTGTGGCGCAGTTCAAGTCCTATCTCGTGCCGCTCATCATCATGGCGCCGATCCCGCTCACCATCATCGGCGTGATGCCCGGCCACGCCCTGTTCGGCGCGCAATTCACCGCCACCTCGATGATCGGCATGATCGCGCTGGCCGGCATCATTGTGCGCAACTCGATCCTGCTGGTCGACTTCATCAACCAGCAGGTCGGGGAAGGCATGGACTTTGCCGAGGCGGTGATCCAGGCCGCCGCCGTGCGCGCCAAGCCGATCGCGCTGACGGGGCTGGCCGCCATGCTCGGCGCGCTGTTCATCCTCGACGACCCGATCTTCTCGGGCCTCGCGCTCGCGCTGATCTTCGGCATTCTGGTGTCCACCGTGCTGACGCTGGTGGTGATTCCCGTTCTCTACTACGCGGCCATGCGCCGCCGTTTCTCAGCAGCTACCGTCATCAGCCTTGACGAATGACCATCCTCCGTTATACTGGCAGAACATATTCGATATGGAGCATATGCCATGTTACAAATGAAAATGTCAGAAGGTGGCAGGGTTGTCATACCTGCCGAAATACGCCACTCGATGGGCCTCAAGGAAGGTGATACGGTGTTGTTCGATCTGCGCGACGGCGAAGCGGTGCTCACCACGCGCAAGGCGCGGCTCGCCCGGGCGCGCGCCATGTTTCGCCAATATGTCCCCGCGGGCAGCCCTTCGCTCGCCGACGAGCTGATCGCCGAACGTCGCGCCGAGGCCGTTCGCGACGAATCGGCATGACGCCGGTGGTTCTCGACGCCTCCGCCGTGCTGGCCTACCTGCATGGCGAGCCGGGCTGGGAAACCGTCGAAAACGCACTCATCACCCAAGTCTGTGCGGTCACGGCGGCGAATCAGGCGGAAATCGTCGCCCGCTCGCTGGATCGCGGCGTGGCGGCCGATGCCGTCATGATCATCCTCGCCGAACTCGGCTATGCGGTGATCGACATTACCGCCGCCGACGGACAGGAAGCCGGAATGTTGCGCCCCGCTACCCGAGCGCAGGGTTTGAGCCTCGGCGATCGTCTCTGCCTCTCCGTGGCCCGCCGGGTCAATGCCGCCGTGCTGACTGCCGACCGCCCCTGGCTCGATCTGGCCGAGGCGCTCGGCCTCGACATCCAGTGCATCCGCCCGGATAGTCACTGACGGCGATGAAAAAGACCGAACGATTCCAGCAATTCTCATTTCAAAATGGCCATGTGTCGTTTGCGGTGGAGTTTGTCTCTCTTCCCCCTTTTTCAAAGGGGGGAAATACCGCAGTTTGTCGCAAAATTTTGAAATGAGAATTGCTGGTATTTGGCGCGCGGCCAGCGGCCATGACGCCGACCTGAATAGTCACGATTCTTCAGCTCGGATCGACGACATCGAGCGCAACGCGGTTTTTTACAAAGCCGCCGAAGGGCGGTAGGTATCACCGGTTCCACGTCTCCCGCGCTTTCCGTTCCCGCTCCACCTTGATGATGTAGCGCTGGATCAGGGTCGTCATCGGGCCGGGTAATTTGACGAATTCGCAACCGGCGCGGCGGGTGCGAGCGCCGCTTCTCAGGGTGATGTCGAACAGACTCTTCACCTTGAGCGTGCCGGTTACCGAGCCGACTTCGGGCAATACCAGATGGCAATCGGGAAACACACTATCGGTTCCAAACGGGATGCTTTCGGCCGGGGCGGAAATTCCCAGGCCGCCGCCGCTGATGTCGAATACATTGGCCTTATGGCCGTGCAGGCTGCCGTCCGGCAGGGGAATCGGCACCATGCAGGTGAGCGGCCGGGCGATCGGCGTGGTCAGGCGATAGTATTCACGGCGCTGTATGCGCAGGACTTCGGCGGGCAGCGCAGCGCGAAAGGCGGGGCGGCCATCCTGTTCTACCTGGGTGAAGCCGCGCAGGATGAACTGCACCTGCACCTTTTCCGGCGTGGTCACGCAAAAGAGTTTTGGGGCCAGCAAGGCCTTGCGGTTCATCTCGCTGCTGGGGCCGAAATCGAAAATCAGATGATCGTCCGCCACGACCGCCAGCGCGGTGATCAGCATGTCGCTGTCTTTGTTGAAGAAGGCCGTGATCTGCGAACCGTGGTTGTACAAGCCGCGCATCACCACCAAGATTTCCGCCGCCGTGCGCAGCATGAACTGGTCATATTCGCTGCCTTCGAGGATGGCGGGCGGCTGTGCGGCGGGAGGGGGTGCAGGGGTTGCGTTAGCCATGGTGGCGTCGGGATGGAATAGACCCCGATTCTATTCCACTGCCACGCCGCCATTCGATGAAAGTGCTGGGCCAACTTCCCCCTGCTCCCCCTGTTCCATTCGATATAGCCAGGCCAGCAACTCGGCCACGGCGATATACAGGGCAGGGGGAATGTGATCGTCCAGATCGACCTGCGAAAGCAGCGTCACCAACTCGGGCGATTCGTGCACAAACACCCCATGTTCCTGAGCGCGCGCGATGATTTCCTGGGCGACCAGCCCGCGCCCCTTGGCGACCACCTTCGGCGCGGCATCACCCGGCGCGTATTTCAGCGCCACGGCCAGTGAGCGTTCTTTCACCGGCGCTCTTCCTGCTGAGTTGCCCGCTCTACACCGAATCCTGTGAGCGGCACGCCCGCCGTGGCGAGCGCCTCCGCCAGTTGCGGTGCGCCGCCCCGCAGATCGGCGGCGCTGGTGTCGCTGGGCGTGGCGAGCGTCACGCGCACGCCGTCGGCCGTCAGTTGCAAGGTGGCATTGACAAGCCCGAGACGCGGCATGGTCAGCGACAGCGCGGTGCGCCAGTTCGCTCTTTCTTCGTCATCACCCGTGGCCTGGCGCTCGCCCTCCCAGGCGATTTCCCAATCCATGGTCTGCCGTGGCCAGACCTCGCCCTGCCAGACCATGCGTTGCGTGGCGACGGTTTCAAGCTGCTGCTGCACCAGCGGGCGGATTTCTTCCGGCATCTGGCGCGCCAGGGTGGCTGACTGGGCGGCCGGGTTTGTTGTTGATGCGGCTGACGCCGTCCCCGTGTCACGCGGCGTGCCGGCTGGCGCCGTCCCGCCAGCGCCGACTTTTGCGCCATCCCCGCTCCCCGCGCCCGCAGCGAGCAGAAAAGCGCCAGGCGCCGAGCGTTGTCCCTGGGGTTCTTGCAGCAACTGGGCGAGCGGCAGCTTGCCGGTCACCCATTGTGCCTGGTGCGCCTCATAAAACAGCCCGCTTTGCGCTACCGACCGGGCCAGGGCGGGCGCCAACTGGGCGGCGGCGGCTCCGGAACGGGGTGGTTCTGTCAGGAGCGGCTGGCTGCGGTTCAACTGCGCCGGTGGCGCGCGCTCGCCTTCGGCCGGCAGCAACTGCCCGATCATGCGCGCGGCCGGGCTGAAGCGGGCAAACGGGTAGGGGGCTACCTTGCCATCGGCCGCTTTGCCGTCCTCGGCCGCCTTGGCGATGATCACCTTGCCCGAGCGGTCGACCACCACCAGTTCGAGCAAGTCGCCCGACTTGGCGCCTGCCGCCAGTTGCAAGGTCAGTTGCTGGCCGGCGACCAGCGCCTTGTAGGTATTGTTGGGGAGAGCTTCTTGAATCTGCGCGAAAAAAGTCTGGCCCTGGCGCAGTTCCGGCAACCTGGACGGAATGTCACGCGGCGGCGTGATCGGCTGCAGCAGGTTCGCTTCGGTCTGCATCCGCATGCGGATGCCGACATCGGGAGGGATTAACGCCATCGCGGCAGCGATCAGCTACCCGCGCCGTAAGCCCGGTTGATCTGGCGTTTTTTCACGTCGCCGGAGAGGAAGCGTCGCACCTGTTCCATCCAGGGTTCGGTATGGCGGCGCACCTCGGCGTCGTCCTTGAGGATGCGCTGGATCATGTCACGCTTTTTCTGCGCGTCGCGCGGATCGATGTTGCCGTCCTCCGCTTCCTTCATCATGGTGTCGCGCAGATCAGCCACCGCGCGCTCCAGATCGATCAGGCGATCCCAGTCATTGGCGCGGGCCGCCTCCACCATGCGGGTGGACAGGGCGCACATCTGTTCGTAGATCTCGATCTGGGCAGGCATCAGCAGCATGCTAAGCGTCACGCAGCCTTTCTGCTGGCGGAAACAACGGCCGGTTCGCGGGCTATTTCCTCCCATGCGCCGCGCAGTCCGCGGAGCAGGCCGGAAACTTCCGCGATGATCTTTTTATCGTTCTTGAGATTGGCTGAAAGCAGGCGGTCGGCCATGTAGTCATACAGCGCCGCCAGCTTCTCGGCCAGGCCCGAAGTGTCGTCGGAACTGAGGCTGACCTTGAGGCCGTTGATGATGATATCGATGGCCTTTGAGATGGCCTGTCCCTTTTCGGCGATCAGGCCCTGCTGCATGGCGTGGGTGGCAGTGCCCAGCGACATCAGGGCGCCGTCGAAGAGCATGAGAATCAGCTTGTGCGGATTGGCGGCAGCCACCCCGGTTTCGATGCCGATTTTGGCGTAGGCCTGGCTGGGGTTTGCGGTAGCGAACATGAAGACTCCGGTGATTAACGGCTGCTCGAAGCGCCGGGCAGGTTGGCGAGCTGTTGCGTGAGGAACTGGCTGGTCTTGTTCATGCCGGAAACCAGCGAATCGAGCGAGGTGAATTGCGCGCGGTAGCGTTTTTCTATCGCCGCCAATCGCAAGTTCAACGCCTCGGCGCGCTTCCCGAGGTCCTTGATCGAGGCGCTGATGCCGTCGGTGCGGCTGCCGATCAGCCCGCCCGTGCCGACCATGGCTTCCAGCGCCGCGGTGAAGCGCACGGCAATCCCCGTGTTGCCGGTGGTGGTCTGGGTGAACAGCGCGCCGACATCCATGTTGCGATCGGCCAGCGCGGCGTTCAGCTTGGTGTTGTCGACGGCCAAAGTCCCGTTGGCCTGCACGGTGATGCCGATGTCGGAGAGCCGCGCAATGCCGCCACTGATGCCGGTCAGACTGCTCTGCACCAGGTCGCCCAACTGGGACTGGATCGAACGCACCGTGCTGTCGCCGGTCAGCGTCGAAGCCCGCTTGTTGGCGGCATCGTAGGCCGACGAGTTCTTCAACTGGGTGACGGCGTCGTTATAGGCCTTGACGAAGGCGCCAATCGCGGCGGCGGTAGCCCCCGTGTTTTTGGTAACCGTCAGCGAGGTCGTGCCGGGGGAGGCGAGCGTGCCCTTGGTCAGCGACAGGGTAACGCCCTCGATGGCATCGGTGATGGTGTTGGATGAGCGGGTGATCTCGATGCCATTGATGGTGAGCTTGGCGTCGTCGGCGGTTTGGGTCGCTACCAGCGTTGTTCCGGCGCCGGTCGACTTGAGGTCGCCGAGAGCGTGCGTGCCGCCGCTGCCGGAATCGGTCACGGCGACGGCAATAGCGCCAGCCGAGCCGCTGGTCTTGGAACTGAGCACCAGCCGGTTGGTCGAGCCGTCGTTGATGATGGCGGCGGTTACCCCCGCATCGGCGTCGTTGATCGCTTGGCGGATGCCGGCCAGGGTGTTGTTGCTGCTGTCGATGGTGATGTTTTTGGCCGTGCCGCCGCCGATGCTGATCGCCAGCGTGCCGGTGGTGAAGGTGTCGGTGGTGGCGGCGTAGTTCGTGTTGCTGCGCACGGCGTGAAACTTCGCCAACTGGGTGACGCTAAGGCTGTAGCTACCCGCAGCGGCCGTGCTGCCGGCGCTGGCGGTGAGCACCGATGTATCGGACACCGAAGCCGACATGCCGGTGAAGGTGCCGGTGGTCGACAGCGTCTTGGCCGCCGTTTGCAGGCTGGCCAGCGCGCCCTTGAGCATGCCGAAGCTGGAAAGCTTGGCCTGGAATCCAGCCTCCTTCGTCGCCAGCGCCTTCATCGGCTGCTGCTCCAGCGCCATCAGTTGTTTGATGATGCCGTTGACGTCAAGCCCGGAACCCAAGCCGGATGCGGAAACGCCTGCCATGTCGTTCTCCTTGTTCAGTGGTACTAATAACGGTCTATCAGTGCGTTCCTTGAGACTCAGAATCCGTGGATGAGAAAATCGATTGCGCCAGTAATCTCATCGTGTCTGGTGGCGAGCGATCCCTCCGGGTTTTTGAGAATCCGCCCTGGCACCGCGGCCATCTCGCGCGACCAGGTTGCGCAGGAGCTCGTCGCAGCTCTTTGAAATATTGATCCCCAAAGCCTTCGCTTCGGAGAGGACATCGGCCGACAAAGTGATGTTCGTCGCTTTACGGGCAGGCGTGATGGTCTGGTTCATGTTGTGTATCAATGGTGGCAATATATGCGCATCATAGATGTATTAACGTGAAATACGAAATTTGACACCGCGTGACCCCATGAGCGCAACGATCAAACCCAGGGATTCGTCACTGAAAGACCTTCAACCAACCTGGATACCGGCTTTCGCCGCTATGACGGCACTGGTTCTATGTTAAACGAACGCTCAGGCTTCCTGCCTCAACAGCAACCCCTGCATCTTGTCGAGCGATGCGGCAATGTCCAGCATTTCCTCGGACGGAATCTGCCGGATCATCTCGCCGGTTTCGCCATCGGTGACGCGGACGACGGTCTTGCCGGTGCTGTCGTCGATGGAAAAATTCAGGTTGTTGGAAACGACGGTTTCCACCAACTGCCTGAGTGCCTTGACGACTTGCTCGACCTTGGCACGATCGGGGGGCGGCTGGCTGGGCGGGGCCTGGAGTTGCACCTCCGGCCGGGCAGCCTGCTGCGCGGGGGCGCCCCCTTGCTGTGGGGCGGCCGGCTGCGGGGTGCCGAAGTTGCCAACGGATGAAATTGCCATGTCCGACTCCTTGCCTGTGAGCGGGAAGCGGCGTCAGCCGCCTCCCGTCGTTTAACCCAGTGTCCAGATTAACCGCGCAGCAGCGTCAGCACGCTGTTCGGCAGCGCGTTGGCCTGCGCCAGCATCGCTACACCCGCCTGTTGCAGAATCTGGTTGCGGGTCAGGTTGGTGGTTTCGGCCGCAAAGTCGGTGTCCTGGATGCGGGAACGGGCGGCCGAGAGGTTCTCGGAGGTGGCCGACAGGTTGGTGATCACCGCTTCAAACCGGTTCTGCACGGCACCCAGGTTGGCGCGAATGCCCGATATGGTTTTCAGTGATGCGTCAATCACCGCGATCGCGCTGGCGGCGCCGGCCATGGTCGAAATGTCCACCACATTGAGCAGGCTCTGGGACGAACCGACCGAAGTATTGGCAGCGACGTTCAGGATGCTGCCGGCCGCGGCCGCTATGGAGGAACTGAGCGAGAACGAGTTGTTCGAGTTGAATTCCACATAGCCGGCGACGGTGGAACTATCGGTAACCGCCCCGGCGGTCAGCGTTTCCGGATCAACTGCGGTACCTGCTGCATTGGTGGCGCTGATGGAGATGGTCGAGGCGGCGGTGCTGTGGTTGAAGTCCACCCTGATGTCCTTGCCGTCAGCCTGGATCAGTCTCAGCGCTCCGCCCGAGACGGTGGCGCTGATGCCCGTGGTGCCCGCGGCTTTGTTGACCTCGGTGGCCAGCGCGGAGAGGTCTGTGGTCGTCACGGCGGCAGAAATCGTCGACGTGCTGCCGCCGCTGCCGAGCGTCAAGGTGACGGTGCCGTTCGTATTCAGCCCACTGAGTTGCGCGGTGTTGTAGGCGCGGGCGGTGACCCCGGTGCTGCCTTCCACGGCATTGATGTTGTTGGCGATGGTGAAGGCACTGTCGGCGACGGTTACGGCAACAGTGGAAATGCCCAGCGTGCCGGAAAGGGTCAGTGTTTGGGCGGCGATCGTGTTGGCGCCTGCAGTCGCTGCCGGGTTCGTCGTTGAAGAAGTACCCTGGTCGGCAATGGTATTCACCGCATTGACGACGTTATTGGCCAGATGGCTGGTCGTTGCACCGGCGATGGTTACGGCGATGGTCTGGCTGGCATTGGCGCCGACCTGGAAGTTCTGGGCGGTGAAAGAGCCGTTCAGCAGTTTCAGGCCGTTGAACTCGCTGGTGTTGCCGATGCGGTCGATTTCCTGCTTCAGTTGGTTGACCTCGGCCTGCAGCGCGGCGCGGTCGGAAGTCGCGTTCGTCGCGTTGGCCGATTGCAGGGAGAGTTCGCGCATGCGTTGCAGGGCGTTGCCGGATTCGGCCAGCGCGCCTTCCGCCGTCTGGGCGAGAGAGACGCCGTCGTTGGCGTTGCGGGTGGCCTGGTTCAGGCCGCGAATCTGGGCAGTCATCCGGTCGGCAATCGCCAAGCCGGCGGCGTCGTCCTTGGCGCTGTTGATGCGCAGGCCGGAAGACAGGCGCTGCAGGGACTGCGACAGGCTGGACTGGGAAGTGTTCAGGTAGCGCTGGGCGCTCAGCGAAGCCATGTTGGTGTTGATGATTTGGGGCATTTGGAATCTCCTTGGAAAGGTCAGGGGTCAGGTTTCCGAGAGCACCTTGCTCCCGATGCTTGCACTAACGGACGACCAGAGGAGAAACTTTAGGGGTTTTTTGCGGGAAGGGAAACTCGGGGTGGGAAAAGAATGGGAAAAGGGGACGCTACCCTTTTCCACTCAAAAGATGCCGTCCCGCCAGCGCCGAGTTTTTGATCTAAGATGCAGCTTGCTGAGTATGTATTCTTGAGAATGTATTCTTACTTGTGGAGGATGTATGCGTGCTGTCGTATCGGAACGTGGCCAGATAACCATTCCACAGGCGTTGCGCGAGAGTTTGGGTATTCGTGTCGGCGCCGTGCTTGATTTCACGCTGGAGCAGGGGCGGCTGGTGGCTGTCAAGGAGATGACGAGCGATCCTGTTGATGCGGTGCGGGGCTGCCTCGGGCGTGGCCGCAAGACCGACGATTTCATGGCCGCCTTGCGTGGCGAGGAATGATTACGGCGGTCGATACCAGCGTTTTGCTGGATGTGTTTTTCGATGATCCGAAATTTGGCCAGGCCTCGGCCGATGCCTTGCGGCGCTGCCTGCGCGAGGGGGCTTTGCAGGTTTGTCCGGTTGTCTGGGCGGAAGTGCGGGCAGCGTTCGAGGATGAGGAAACTTTCCTGCGGACGCTCTCTGCCCTCGGGGTAGGCTATGCGGGATTATCCGCCGAGGCGGCGGCCTTGAGCGGCGAGATCTGGCAGGCATATCGCCGCGCTGGCGGCAAGCGCGAGCGCATCATGGCTGATTTTTTGATCGGCGCGCACGCCTTGCGCCAAAGCGAACGCCTGCTGACGCGCGATGCCGGTTTTTTCCGCAGCCACTTTGCCGGGTTACCGGTGGTTTCTCCATAGATGCCGTCCCGCCAGCGCCGACTTTAGTCCACCCAGTTGACAATATGGCGTTGGTGGCATATGTTTTGGCATATGCTTATCTGTGGGGAGGTGTGCCATGTACGCTGAACGTCACGTCAGGTTATTTCGTAATGGGCGAAATCAGGCGGTTCGTATTCCGCGAGAGTTCGAGTTTGATACGCAGGAGGCGATCATGCGTTGTGAGGATGGTCGCTTGGTGATTGAGCCGATACGCAAGATGGGCTTGCTGGCCACGCTCGCTGCACTGCCGACGCTGGAGGAGGATTTCCCGGATGTGGACGCGGGGATGTCGAACCTGGATGCAATCGAGATATGACCGCGCCGCGTTTTTTGCTGGATACGAACATTCTTTCCGATCTGGTTCGGAATCCTCGGGGAATCGTGGCTGAAAGGATTGCACAGTGCGGGGAAGCTGCCGTTTGTACATCGATTATCGTCGCCTCTGAGTTGCGCTTTGGCGCGGCGAAAAAGGCTGCGCCGCGGCTGACCGCTCAGGTGGAGAGCATTCTGGCGGCCATGGACGTATTGCCTTTCGATTCGCCTGCAGATCATGTCTATGCGCAACTTCGTTTGGCGCTTGAGCAATCCGGTGCGCCGATTGGCCCGAATGACATGTTGATTGCCGCTCACGCATTGGCCGCCGAATGTGTGCTGGTGTCTGCCAACCTGAATGAGTTTTCGCGTGTAGCGGGTTTGCGCGTGGAGAATTGGCTGACGTAAAGAAAACGACCTGGAGGGATAACCTCCAGGTCGTTGGTAGTGCTGGCGACCCCACGGGGATTCGAACCCCGGTTCATACCGTGAAAGGGTATTGTCCTAGGCCTCTAGACGATAGGGTCATATCGTTGGTGGAGGTACGCGGGATCGAACCGCGGACCTCTTGCATGCCATGCAAGCGCTCTCCCAGCTGAGCTATACCCCCAAAAGAGAGGGCGCATTATACCGATAGGCATCGCTGTGTAAACCTCCGGCGGGAAATATTTCAGAGGATTTTGCCGGGATTCATCAAACCCCGCGGATCAAGCGCCTGCTTGATGGCGCGCAGCAGGTCCATCTCGACCGCGCTCTTGTAGCGCGGCAGTTCCGCGCGCTTCAACTGGCCGATGCCATGTTCGGCCGAGATCGAGCCGCCGAGGTCATGGGCGATGTCATGCACGAGGCGATTCACGGCGGCGCTTTGGGCGATGAAGGCGGCATTGTCCGCCGCATTCGGGTTGGATGGGTTGTAGTGCAGGTTGCCATCGCCGAGATGGCCGAAGCAGACGATCCGCACACCGGGGAAGGCCGCGGCAAGCGCCGCGTCAGCCTGCGCGATGAATTCCGGCAGGCGCGAGATGGGGACGGAAATGTCGTGCTTGATCGACAGGCCCTCGATCTTCTGGGCAGTCGGAATGCCTTCGCGCAGCGCCCACAGCGCATGCGCCTGGGTCAGGCTTTGCGCGACGACGGCATCGCTGGCGTGGCCCGCTTCGATACCCGCGGCCAGCGCATTCTCCAATGCGTCGGCCAGTGCACACGGCATGGCGTCGACGATTTCAATCAGCACCTGCCATTGCGGTCTGCTGATCAGCGGGTCGCGGCTGGCGGGGATGTTTTTCAGCACCAGGTCAAGCGCGGGCCGACCGATCAATTCAAACGCCGTCAGGCGATCGCCGAGTTTTTCGCGCAGCAGCGCGAGCAGGGCGACGGCGGCGGCGGGCGCGGGCACTGCCGCCCAGGCCGTGGCCGTGTGGGTCGGCTGCGGAAAGAGCTTGAGCACGGCGGCGGTGATCAGGCCGAGCGTGCCTTCCGCACCGATGAACAATTGCTTGAGATCGTAGCCGGTGTTGTTCTTGCGCAGGCCGCGGAGACCATCCCAGAGTCGGCCGTCCGGCAGCACGACTTCGAGACCGAGGCAGAGTTCGCGCGCGTTGCCGTAGCGCAGTACCTGTACGCCGCCGGCATTGGTGGCGAGATTGCCGCCGATGGTCGCCGTGCCTTCGGCGGCCAGGGACAGGGGAAACAGTCGGTCGGCTTCTGCCGCCGCGGCTTTCACGCTGGCGAGCGTGCAGCCCGCTTCGACGGTCAGGGTGTTGTTGTCAGTGTCGATGGCGCGGATGCGGTTGAGCCGCGTGAGGCTGACCAGCACCTCGCCGCCGATGGGCGTGGCGCCACCGCACAGGCCAGTGTTGCCACCTTGCGGCACGATGGCGACGTTCGCCGCGGCACAAGCGCGCACCACGGCGGCGACTTCATCGGTATCGGCCGGCTTGACCACGCAAAGCGGCTGGCCGCTGTAGCGCCCGCGCCAGTCGGTGCAATAGGACGCAATGTCGAACGCATCGGTGAGGACATGCGCCGCGCCGACGATAACGCGCAGGCTGTCCGAAAAGTCGGCGCTCATGGGACGGCGCTTATCTCGGCACCGAGTTTCGCGTAGAGGTCGTGCACGTCGCAGTCGGTGATCGTCACCTCGGCGAATTCGCCGACCTCCAGATCATGGCCGTCGGTGATGTAGACGAGGCCGTCGACGTCGGGCGCATCGCCGGCTGTCCGGGCGATGGCGCCCTCGTCATCGATGTCATCGACCAACACCGTCAGGGTGCGGCCGATCTTGGCTTCGAGGCGTTGCGTGGAGATGTCTTCCTGATGGCGCAGCAGGCGCATCTTGCGCTCTTCGCGCAGCGCTTCGGGCAAGGCGCCGGGCAGGGCGTTGGCGGCGGCGCCGGCGACGGGCGAATAGGCGAAGGCGCCGACGCGGTCGAGTTGCGCCGTGTCGAGGAAATCGAGCAGCGCGTTGAACTCGGTTTCCGTCTCGCCGGGGAAGCCGGTGATGAAGGTGCTGCGGATCGTCAGTTCGGGGACGGCCTTGCGCCAGGCGGCGATGCGCTCGAGCACGCGGTCGACATCGCCCGGCCGCTTCATCAGTTTGAGGATGCGCGGACTGGCGTGCTGAAAGGGTACGTCGAGGTAGGGGAGGATTTTCCCCTCCGCCATCAGCGGCAACAGGTCGTCGACGCTGGGATAGGGATAGACGTAGTGCAGGCGTATCCAGATGCCGAGTTCGCCGAGTTCCCTGCACAGTTCGTAGAGTCGCGTCTTCACGGGGCGGCCAGCGGCAAAGCCGGTGCGATATTTGACATCGACGCCATAGGCGCTGGTGTCCTGCGAGATGATCAACAGCTCCTTGACACCCGCGTCCACGAGCGTTTCGGCTTCCTTCAACACCTCGCCGATCGGGCGGCTCACCAGGTCGCCGCGCAAGGCGGGAATGATGCAAAAACTGCAACGATGGTTGCAGCCTTCGGAAATCTTGAGATAGGCGTAGTGGTCGGGCGTCAGCCGGATGCCCTGTGGCGGCACCAGGTCGACGAAGGGATCATGCTCATTTGCCAACAACGGAGGCAGATGCGCATGCACTGCGTCCATGACTTCCTGCAGCGCGTGCGGGCCGGTGACGGCGAGCACGCTTGGATGCGTCTCGCGCACCACATTACCCTTGGCGCCCAGGCAACCAGTGACGATGACCTTGCCATTTTCGGCGAGCGCCTCGCCGATCGCATCGAGCGATTCCTCGATGGCGGCGTCAATGAAGCCGCAGGTATTGACGATGACCAGGTCGGCGCCGTCATAATTGCCCGAGATCTCGTAACCCTCGGCGCGCAGCCGGGTGAGAATCTGTTCGGCATCGCTGGCCGCCTTCGGGCAGCCGAGCGAAACAAAGCCCACTCGGGGAGCGGGTTTAGGCTTCACTTCTTCTCGTCGGCATTGCGTGCGCCGGGATGGCCTGGCATCTGGAAGCCGGTGAACACCTTGCGCGTCTGTTCCTGAACGCTTTCCTGCATTTGCTGGAACATTTTCTGGCTCTGCTCGACATAGGCGCCCATCATGCTCTGGATGGCCGGCCCCTGAAAATTGAGAAACTGCGCCCAGAGATCCGGGCTCACCACGGTTTTGTCGCCGTAGAGCGTCTTGGCTTGGTCCTGCAGCTTTTTCTGCATGCCGGCAAAGGCCGTGATGTTGTTTTCGAGATATTGTCCCATCATGCCCTGCATGGCATTGCCATAAAAGCGGATCATCTGCGCCAAGAGGTCGGAAGTAAACATCGGCGAGCCGCCGGCCTCTTCCTCAAGAATGATCTGCAGCAGGATGCTGCGGGTCAGGTCATCGCCCGACTTGGCGTCCACCACGCTGAATTCCTCGCTCTTCAGCACCAGAGCTTTCACGTCGGCCAGCGTGATGTAGGTGCTGGTGCGCGTGTCGTAAAGACGGCGGTTGGGATATTTCTTGATGAGACGGGCCTGCTCGGACATGGTGTTTTCCTCTTGGGTTACTGGAAGTACAGGCCGCCGTTGATATTGAGCGTCGCGCCGGTCATGTAGCCGGCCAGGTCGGAGGCCAGATAGGAGCACAGGGCGCCCATCTCTTCCGGCTTGGCCAGACGGCGCATCGGGATGGTGTCGACGATGCTCTTGAGAATGTCCTCGCGGATCGCCATGACCATCTTGGTGGCGACATAGCCGGGGGCGATGGCGTTGACGGTGACGCCCTTGGTCGCCAGTTCCTGCGCCAGTGACTTGGTGAAGCCGATCACGCCGGCCTTGGCGGCGGCATAGTTGGCCTGGCCGGCCTGACCCTTGACGCCGTTGACCGAGGAAATGTTGATGATGCGGCCCCAGCCCTGCGCGGCCATCTTGGCGGAGACCTGCTTGGTCATGTTGAACAGGCTGGTGAGGTTGGTGGAGATCACCGCATCCCACTGGTCTTTTTCCATCTTGGCGAACATCTTGTCGCGGGTGATGCCGGCGTTGTTGACCAGGATGTCGACCGGGCCGGCAGCGGCTTCGGCTGCCGTCACCATGGCGGCGCAGGAGGCCAGATCGGCGACGTCGCCGGCGACGCAAACAAAATCCTTGAACCCGGCTTCGGCCATCTCGGCAAGCCAGGCGTCCTTGTTGTCGAATTCGGGGTGGTAAGCGGCGACGACTTTATAGCCGTCCTTGGCAAAGGCCTGGCAAATGGCGGTGCCAAGGCCGCCCATGGCGCCGGTGACGAAAGCGATGCGTTGAGTCATGGTGTTTCCTTTCTTGTTCGTGGGTGGAGGTTTCAGGCTTTTTGTTTTACGTAATGACCGGGCGCCGGCTGGCACGGTGGGTACTGCGGATTACCCAGGCGGCCGCGGGCCGGTATTTCGCCGCCGGCAAACTGCCTGAGCCAATCGGACCAGCGCGGCCACCAACTGCCTTTGACCTCGGTGGCCGTGGCCAGCCACTTGTCCGGATTCTTGCTGTTGCTGTCACTGATCCAGTGGCTGCGCTTGTTCTTGGCGGCGGGATTGATCACGCCGGCGATGTGGCCCGAGGCGCCGAGCACGAAGGTGCTTTTCCCGCCCAGATGTTTGCGGCTGAGATAGGAGGACTGCCAGTGCACGATGTGATCCTCGCGGGTGGCGAGAATGAAGACCGGCATGTCGACCTTGCCGAGATCGGCGCGGACGCCGCACATCGACAGCTTGCCCGGCACGCGCAAATTGTTTTCCAGGTAGAGGTTGCGCAGATACCAGGCGGCAAACGGCCCCGGCAGATTGGTCGAATCGCTGTTCCAGTAGAGCAGGTCGAAGGCCGTCGGCAGGTTGCCCTTGAGGTAGTTGCCGACGACGTATTGCCAGATCAGGTCGTTGGCGCGCAAGGATGAAAAGGTATTGGACAGCTCACGGCCGGTCAAGAGGCCACCCTTGCCGATGGTCGACTCGCGGTTGGCCACCGACTGTTCATCGACGAAGCAGCCGATCTCGCCGGTGTCTGTGAAATCGAGCAGCGTGGTCAAAAGCGTCAGCGCGGCAACCGGGTTTTCGCCGCGTGCTTTTGCGACAGCCAGCGCGGCGGAGAGGATGGTGCCGCCGACACAGAAGCCCAGCGCATTGATCTGCTCGATGGCGCAAATCTCGCGCACAATTTTCAACGCGGCGAGGGCGCCGTGTTCCAGATAATCGTCCCAGGTGAGATGCCCCAAGTCGGCTTGCGGATTGCGCCACGAAACGAGGAATACTGTCTGGCCCTGCTCAACCGCATAGCGGACAAAGGAATTCTCCGGCTGCAGGTCGAGGATGTAGTACTTGTTGATGCAAGGCGGCACGATCAGCAGCGGGCGCTCGGCCACCGTGTCGGTCAGCGGCGAATACTGCAGCAACTGGATCACGTCGTTTTGGAATACCACCGCCCCCGGCGTGGTGGCGAGATTGCGGCCGACCTCGAAAGCGCTGTCGTCGGTCATCGAAATGCGGCCTTTTCCCAGGTCGCCGAGCAGGTTTTGCAATCCGCGCTTGATGCTTTCGCCCTGTGTTTCCAGCGCCAGCTTGATGAACTCTGGATTGGTGGCGGCAAAGTTGGAAGGCGCCAGCGCATCGACGAACTGGCGAGTGGCGAACTGAACGCGGTTCCTGGCGAGGTGGTCGGGCAGGGGGGTCGCATCGGCTATCTTCTTCAGGTACTGGGCATTCAGCAGATAGGCTTGCCGCACATAGTCGTAGATGGGGCTCTCGGCCCAGGCCGGGTGGCTGAAGCGCTTGTCGCCCGGCTCTGCCAGGATACGCAGCGCGGGGGCGGCGCCCTGATCGCGCGCAAGCATGGCCTGCCACAGGGCGGCATGCTGCTGCTGCCATTCTTGCTGCAAGGCGGCCAGTGCGGTGGTGGACTCGGGAGGGGCGGACATGCGATTGCTTAAACAGTTGATCGGACTGCGCGATTTTGCAATGCAGCATGGCGGCTGTCAATCCAGATCAGGCAGGCCTGTCGGCCAGTAACGCCGTCGCGGCGGTAGGAGAAGAATTGCTGCGTATCGCGTACTGTGCAAAAGTCGGCGCTGGTAATACGGCGTATTTCAATCGCAGCGAGCCGCTGGCGTGCCAGAAGGGTGATGTCGCACAGCCATTTGCCATTCGGGCGTGTGACGAAGGCAGCCGTTGCTTGCGCATCGTGTGCAACGAAGATTTCGCGCACTTCGCCGCCGACCTCGAAGTTCATCGGCCCGATGGCCGGTCCGAGCCAGGCCATGAGTCGTTCGCCCGGCACGCCCATGGCCGCGACGGTCGCCTCGATCACGCCGTCCGCCAATCCGCGCCAGCCAGCATGCGCGGCGGCGACCACGCTGCCGCTGTCATCGCAAAGCAGCACGGGCAGGCAGTCGGCGGTGAGGACAGCGCACACCACGCCGGGCGCGCGGGTGAAGGACGCATCGGCTACTGCGTTGCTGGCGGCCTGCGCCGCGTCACGGCAATGATTGCCATGCACCTGCTTGAGCCAGACGGGTTCGCCGGGCAGGTGCGCAGAGAGCAGGCGGCGATTCTCGGCGACGGCTGCGGGATCGTCGCCGACATGGTCGGCAAGATTGAAGCTATCCCACGGCGCCTGACTGACGCCGCCCGGGCGGGTCGTGACGAATGCCCGCACATTCGGCGGCGCCGGCCAGTCTGGCGTGATGAATTCAAGCGCCACGCAGTTGCTCCAGCAAAGCCGCGAAATCCGTCGGCAGCGGTGCTTCCCAGGCCAGCGCCGCGCCCGAATCCGGATGAAGCAGCGCGAGCCGCCAGGCGTGCAGCGCCTGACGCGGGAAGGCGTCGAGTGTCGCGTCGCCGCTCTTCGTTTTGCCATAGGCCGGATCGCCCACGAGGGGGTGCTTGATGCTGGCCATATGCACGCGAATCTGATGCGTGCGGCCGGTTTCCAGCCGGCATTCGACGAGCGTGCAGCGGAGGAAGCGTTCTTTCACGCTGTAGTGAGTGCGTGCTTCCTTGCCGCCCTGCTTCACCACGGCCATCTTGGTGCGCTGCACCGGGTGGCGGCCGAGCGGGGCATCCACCGTCCCGGGAGCATGGACCTGGCCATGCACCAGCGCGAGATAGTGCCGCGTCACCGTGTGCGCCTGCAACTGGCGCACCAGAGCGGTCTGCGCCGTCAATGTCTTGGCGACCACCAGCAAGCCGGAAGTCTCCTTGTCGAGCCGATGCACGATGCCGGCGCGCGGCAGGCCAGCCAGCGCCGGCGCGTGGTGCAGCAGCGCGTTCATCAGCGTGCCCGAGGCGTTGCCGTTGCCCGGATGCATCACCAGGCCGGCCGGTTTGTCGATGATGATGAGGGCGTCGTCCTCGTAAACAATCGGGAGCGCAATGTCTTCCGCGGCGTTCGCGAAAGTCGGCGCTGGTGG